>JBBIQQ010000068.1:0-12247 GCA_037442225.1 Nitrospirota bacterium | reverse complement strand
TCATTGACAATGTAAATTATCTGCCGTCGCTGCGTGAAACATTGCTGACCGACAAGGTCGGCGATCAGAAGGCGGCGCTGAAAGAGATTTACAAAAAACTCCGTCCGGGCGAACCGGCAACAGAAAGCGCGGCAAGCGAACTGTTCAGCGGACTCTTTTTCGATCCGAAGCGCTATGATCTCTCCGTGGTCGGGCGACTGAAGGTGAATGAAAAACTCAACCTCAATACGCCTCTTGAGACCCGCGTTCTTAATGATACCGACATAATTGAAATCGTCCGCTACCTGCTTAATCTGAGAACAGGCAAAGGAGAAGTGGATGATATCGATCACCTTGGCAACCGTCGTGTTCGCGGTATCGGCGAGCTTCTTGAGAACCAGTTCCGCATCGGTCTGGTCAGGATGGAACGCGCAATAAAGGAAAAGATGACGATTACCGAACTCGATACCGCGATGCCGCACGATTTAATCAATGCAAAGCCGGTTCTGGCGGCAGTGAAAGAGTTCTTTGGATCGAGCCAGCTCAGCCAGTTCATGGATCAGACAAATCCGCTGTCGGAAGTTACGCACAAGCGCCGGCTCTCGGCCCTTGGCCCGGGAGGGCTTACGCGCGAGCGCGCCGGATTTGAGGTGCGCGACGTTCATACGACGCATTATGGCCGCATTTGCCCGATTGAGACGCCGGAAGGTCCGAATATCGGCCTCATCACATCGCTGGCGAGTTACGCGAAAATTAATGATTTCGGCTTTATCGAAGCACCGTACCGCAAGGTTGTGCATGGAAAGGTTACCGATGAAATCGTCTATCTCTCCGCGCTTGAAGGGGAGAAACACATGATTGCCGAGGCTGCGGCTCCGCATGACAAAAACGGCAAGCTGATTGGTGAAGCCATTTCAGTGCGAGTGGGCGGCGACTTCAAGATGGTTACGCCGGAGGAAATCCAGTATATGGACGTTTCTCCAAAGCAGGTCGTCGGTGTGTCGGCAGCGCTTATTCCGTTTCTCGAAAACGACGATGCGAACAGAGCACTCATGGGTTCGAACATGCAGCGTCAGGCAGTCCCGCTGCTCCGGCCGGAAGCTCCGGTTGTTGGCACGGGAATGGAGCACGCCGCTGCGCGCGACTCCGGGTGGCTCACGCTTGCGAAACGCGCCGGAATTGTCGAGAGTGTTGACGCATCCAGGATTGTAGTACGCGTTGCAGAGCGCGGCGGGGGTGTCGATATTTTCCCGCTCGTCAAGTTCCAACGTTCCAATCAGGGAACCTGCATGACACAGAAGCCGATCGTGAGCGTGGGCGATAAGGTAGGCCGCGGAGATATCCTTGCCGACGGTCCGTCGACCGAACTCGGCGAACTTGCGTTGGGCCAAAATGTGCTTGTCGCGTTCATGCCGTGGGGCGGGTACAACTTTGAAGACGCGATTCTCGTCAGTGAGCGTTGCGTAAAGGACGACGTCTATACCTCGATTCATATTGATGAGTTCGAGGTTGAAGCCCGCGATACCAAGCTTGGTCCGGAAGAAATTACCAGAGACATTCCGAATGTCGGCGAAGATGCGCTGAGAAATCTTGATGAGAGCGGCATTATCAGAACAGGCGCTGAGGTAAAAGCCGGAGACATTTTGGTCGGCAAGGTAACGCCGAAGGGCGAGACGATTCTGACTCCGGAGGAGAAGCTGTTGCGGGCTATCTTCGGCGAAAAGGCTGAAGAGGTCAAGGAGAGCTGTCTTTATGTGCCGCCGGGCGCCGAGGGCGTTATTGTCGATGTGCGCGTGTTGTCGCGCAAGGGTATCGAGAAGGATTCCCGCACGAAAAGCATCGAATCTGACGACATCAATAGCTTGCAGCGCGACCTTGATGAAGAGATTAAGATTCTCAAGGAAGAGCGGGCCGATCGTATCCGCAAGCTTCTCAATGACCAGAAGGTTGTTGAGGAAGTCAAGGATTCGAGAACGAAGGAGGTTGTCTGCGCAAAAGGCAAAAAACTTACGGAAGCCTCGCTGGAGCGCGTTAAGGATGATCACCTGCTCAAGATAAAGATAGATGACGTTGAAGTCAAGAATAAAGTCGATGACCTCAGCACTGAAATCCATCAGTACATAAAGTGGCTGGAGACCCGCTATCATGAGCGTATTGAGCGCGTGAAAAAGGGTGACGAGCTTTCACCGGGCGTCAACAAGGTGGTGAAGGTTTATATCGCCATGAAGCGGAAGCTGCAGGTAGGCGACAAGATGGCAGGACGCCACGGCAACAAGGGCGTCGTTTCGATGATTCTTCCGGAAGAGGAAATGCCGTATCTGGAAGACGGTACTCCGGTCGATATCGTGCTGAATCCGCTCGGCGTTCCTTCCCGCATGAACGTCGGTCAGATTCTTGAGGCACATCTCGGACGCGCTGCGCTTGCCCTCGGCAAGTTTGTCTCGACGCCGGTATTTGAAGGCGCAAAAGAGAAGGAAATCAAGGAACTGCTCAAGTCGGCGAAACTGCCGTCGTCAGGGCAGGTCACCCTTTATGACGGACGCACCGGAGGGCCGTTCAAACGGCCAGTTACCGTCGGTTGCATGTATATGCTGAAACTACACCACCTTGTAGCGGATAAGATTCACGCCCGCTCAATCGGACCATATTCACTAGTCACACAACAGCCTCTGGGCGGTAAAGCACAGTTTGGTGGTCAGCGGCTCGGAGAAATGGAAGTCTGGGCGCTCGAAGCCTATGGCGCTTCGCATACGCTCCAGGAGTTCCTTACGGTGAAGAGTGACGATATCAGCGGCCGCTCGCGTATGTACGAAGCGGTTGTGAAGGGAGATCCGGTGCTCGAACCGGGTGTGCCTGAATCATTCCATGTATTAATCAAGGAGCTCCAGAGTTTGTGTCTCGATGTCGAGCTTCTCGAGAAAAAGCGGGCGAAGGAGGCGTAACGTGGAAGATATCTATGCCCTGTTTCAGAAGCCAAAAAATCCGCGTGATTTTGACGCCATCCGCATCAAGGTTTCTTCACCGGAAAAGATTCGTGAATGGTCGTTCGGCGAGGTAAAAAAGCCAGAGACGATCAATTACCGTACCTTCAAGCCGGAGCACGATGGTCTTTTCTGCGCCAAGATTTTCGGCCCGGTCAAGGACTGGGAGTGTCTCTGCGGCAAGTATAAACGCATGAAGCATCGCGGCGTTATCTGTGACAAGTGCGGCGTTGAAGTCATACAGGCAAAAGTACGTCGTGAACGCATGGGTCATATCGAGCTTGCCACGCCGGTGGCGCATGTCTGGTTCCTGCGCGGCATTCCGTCTAGGATTGGCACATTGCTTGATATGCCGATCCGCCAGCTCGAAAAGGTGCTGTATTTTGAAGAGTATATTGTCATTGATGGCGGAGATACGCCTCTTAAGGAGAAAGAACTCCTTAATGAAGATGATTACAAGAAGAACCTTGCCGATTTCGGCACGAAATTTAAGACCGGCATGGGCGCGGAGGCGATTCGCGAGCTTTTGAAAAAAGTGAATCTCGAAGCGCTTGCCATTGACCTGAAACTGAAGATCGATGCTGTTTCATCTATTGGGGTCAAGCGTAAACTGACGAAGCGCCTGAAGATTGTCGATGCATTTATCAAGTCGGGCAATCGTCCGGACTGGATGATTCTTGACATCATTCCGGTTCTGCCGCCGGATCTCCGTCCGCTGGTGCCGCTTGATGGCGGCCGTTTCGCTACTTCCGACCTGAACGATCTGTATCGGCGCGTCATTAACCGCAACAACCGGCTGAAGCGCCTTATGGATCTTAAGGCGCCGAGCGTTATTATCAAAAACGAAAAGCGCATGCTGCAGGAAGCGGTTGACGCTCTCTTTGATAACAGCAAAAAAACCAAGGTGCTGAAGGCCGGGGGTAAGCGGGCGCTGAAATCACTCAGCGACATGATTAAGGGTAAGCAGGGTCGTTTCCGGCAGAATCTGCTCGGCAAGCGTGTTGACTATTCTGGTCGTTCGGTTATTGTCGTTGGTCCCGATCTCGACCTCAACCAGTGCGGCCTGCCGAAGATGATGGCGCTGGAGCTCTTCAAACCGTTCGTATTCCACAAGCTGGAAGAGAAGGGCTTCGCAACGACTATCAAACAGGCAAAACGTCTGGTCGAAAAAGAGCGGCCGGAAGTCTGGGATGCTCTGGAAGAGGTGATTCAGGAGCATCCGGTTCTGCTGAACCGCGCACCCACCCTGCACAGGCTCGGCATTCAGGCATTCGATCCGGTGCTGGTCGAGGGCAAGGCAATCAAGCTCCATCCGCTCGTCTGCACCGCGTTCAACGCAGACTTTGACGGCGACCAGATGGCAGTCCATATTCCGCTTTCGATCGAAGCGCAGATTGAGGCGCGCACGCTCATGATGTCTGTCAACAACCTGCTTTCACCGGCAAACGGCAAGCCGATTGTGCTGCCGACGCAGGACATGGTTCTCGGCATCTACTACCTCACGAAACAGAGGCGGGACGCGAAGGGTGAAGGCAGATTTTTTGCCGATGCTGAGGACCTTATGGAAGCATACGACGCAGGCGCTCTCGACGAGCACGCGCTCATTAAAGTGCGGATAAACAACAAGCTGGTTGATACGACGGTCGGACGCGTCATCTTCGGAGAAATCCTGCCGAAGAGCATCCCGTTTGAGATGGTTGCGGCCAAGGAACTCACCAAGAAAGAGCTCGGAAAACTTATTGAAAATATCCACCGCATTGCCGGAAAGCGCGAAACGGTTGTATTCCTCAATAGGCTTGAAAAGCTCGGGTTCAAGTACGCAACGCAGTCGGGCATCTCGATCTGCATCGATGATATGCACATCCCGATAACCAAGAGCGAGCTCATCAGGGAAGCTGAACAGGAGGTTATTGAAGTTCAACGGCAATACGCCGACGGTCTCATTACGCAGGGCGAGCGCTACAATAAAGTAATCGATATCTGGGCTAATGTGACCGAGAGGGTTGCAGATGACATGATGAAGGAACTCGGCGCCGAGGACGGCAAAAAACTGTCTGAGGATGATCTCAAGGAGCGCCGATCGTTTAACAGTATATATATGATGGCTGATTCCGGGGCCCGAGGCAGCACGGCGCAGATCAGGCAGCTGGCCGGAATGAGAGGCCTCATGGCGAAACCGTCGGGTGAGATTATCGAGACCCCGATTACGGCAAATTTCAGAGAAGGCCTGACCCCGATTCAGTACTTTATTTCAACACACGGTGCCCGCAAGGGTCTTGCCGACACCGCGCTCAAGACCGCAAACGCCGGATATCTTACCCGTCGTCTGGTCGACGTCGCGCAGGATGTTATTCTGATTGAGGATGACTGCGGAACGCGGGATGGCATCACTATCTCCGCGCTGATAGAAGGCGGCGAGATTATTCTTCCGCTTGATGAGCGCATTTTCGGGCGCACGGTTGCCGAGACGCTCAAGGATCCGGTTACGCATGAGATTGTCGCACAGCGCAACACCGATATTGACGACGAGGTTGCCAGACGCATCATGGATGCAGGCATTGACAAGTTCAAGATTCGCTCCGCGCTTACCTGCAACTCTAAAATCGGTGTCTGCGGCAAGTGTTATGGCAGAGACCTTGCGCGGGGGGAGGCTATTGAGATCGGCGAAGCGGTCGGCATCATCGCTGCCCAGTCGATTGGCGAGCCGGGCACGCAGCTTACCATGAGAACATTCCATATTGGTGGCGCGGCGACCAAGATCATTGAACAGGCTGTCCTTATGCCGAAAAACGCGGGTCTCGTCAAATATGTCGACGTCAATGCGGTCAAGACGAAGGAAGGGTGTTCCGTTGTTCTCAACAGAAACGCAATGATTGCAATTGTAGATAAGGCGGGCCGTGAGAAGGAAAAATACAATCTCGTGCATGGCGCCAAGATATACGCAGACAATGGAGCGAGGATCGAGTCCGGCCAGCGTCTCGTTGAGTGGGATCCTTATTCAACCCCGATTCTTACGGAAGTCGGCGGCAGGATTGCGTTCGGAGATATCAGCGAAGGGGTGACCTTTAAGGAAGAAGTTGATGATACGACCGGGCTTGCTCACAAGGTGATCATTGATTATCCGGCGAACATGCGCCCGCGTCTTTCGATTAAGGACGACAGCGGCAAGACGGTTAAGATACCGGGCACCAACAACAATGCCCGGTATCCATTGCCTGCCGGAGCGCACATTGTCGTGGACAAGGGCGTTCATGTCGCGCCGGGTGATGTCCTTGCAAAAATTCCGCGTGAAACCACCAAGACGAAAGATATTACGGGCGGTCTGCCGCGTGTCGCCGAGCTCTTCGAAGCCCGGAAGCCGAAAGAGCAGGCGATTGTTTCGGAGCTTGACGGTATTATCGAGTTCCGGGCTCCCCACAAGGGCATGCGAGTTGTTGTGGTCAAAGGCGGCGATGAGGCGCGCGAATACATGATTCCAAAAGGCAAGCATGTCACGGTGCATGAAGGTGACTGGGTGCAGGCGGGCGAGCCGCTCATGGATGGGTCGGTCAATCCGCACAGTATTCTCGACATTCTCGGTCCCAAGGAAATGCAGCGGTATCTTGTTGATGAGGTCCAGAAAGTATATCGTCTGCAGGGCGTTACCATCAGCGACAAGCATATCGAGGTTATAGTCCGCCAAATGATGCGGAAGGTTCGCATCGAAGATTCCGGCGATACGGTATTCCTTGTCGGCGATGAAGTAGATCGCATGGCATTTTCCGAGGAGAACGAGCGTGTCAAGGCGGAAGGCGGCAAGGCTGCCCACGGCAAGCCGATGCTCCTCGGTATCACCAAAGCGTCGCTGTCAACCGAAAGCTGGGTTTCCGCGGCATCATTCCAGGAGACGACCCGCGTTCTTACCGAGGCAGCGCTCAGCGGCAGCGTTGACGAACTTCATGGCCTCAAGGAGAACGTTATTATGGGACGTGTTATCCCGGCAGGCACCGGCATGCCGGTCTACCGCGATACGTTTATCAAGGGAGATTTTTACCAGATGCAGCTTGAAGGTGAAGAGGCCGAAAGCGCATAAGTTCAACCCGTATCGGATTCCCGCGGGGCAGACGGAATTCCGTCTGCCCTATCTTTATCTCTTCCATGCCTGAACTTCCCCGCTTCATTGCGGATTTCATGCTGGGCCGCCTTGCCAGATGGCTCCGTCTGTTCGGCTATGATACGCTCTATTGCCGGCATTATGATGACCGCACACTTATACGCCTCTCAAGGCAGGAAGGGAGAATCCTTCTCACCCGGGACACCGGAATCACGACGTCGAAGGCATGCGGAGAACATATTTTTCTGCGGAGCGAACAAATTGACGCGCAAGTGCTGGAAGTCGCACACGCATTGAAAAAACTGCAGATGGCAACTTTCCCGGAGCATCCGCGATGTTCACTCTGCAACGGGGCTGTAAGGATGGAAGAGCGCAAAGCATTGCTGGATGAGCTTCCGGAGCATGTGCTCCGGCATCAGAGCGCTTTTTTTCGCTGCTCCGTGTGTGGTAAAGTGTACTGGTACGGATCTCATGCTCACGGAATCATATCTGTCCGGGCAGCCTTTCTGAAGGAGATATCATCCCGATGCGCGAGCTTAAAGTGAAACTGCTGGCATCTCTCTTCCTGCTCGTTCTTGTCGTTTCAATCGGGACTGCCGGATTTATGATCATTGAAGGCTGGAATTTTATTGACTCGCTTTACATGACGGTCATAACTCTTGCCAGTGTCGGCTTCAAAGAGGTGCATGACCTCTCGGAGCGGGGTGTTATCTTCACGATAGTGCTGATTATTGTCGGGGTAGGCACGGTTGCCTACGCCCTGAGCGCCGCGGCACGCGTCATTATTGAGGGAGAATTTCAGCAGGTATTCGGGAGGAAAAGATTGGAAAAGAGACTTCGGGAACTGAAAGAACATTATATCGTCTGCGGCTATGGCCGCATGGGAAAGATTATCAGCCGAGAGCTGCAAGCAGATGGTATCTCGTTCGTTGCGATTGAAAAGAACGCGGAGAGCATGCCGGAGGATGACAACTTTTTTACGGTTGCCGGGGATGCCACACATGATGACATGCTGAGGCAGGTCGGTATCGAGCGCGCCCGGGGCCTGATATCGGTGCTCCCGACCGATGCGGAAAATCTTTTTGTGGTGCTGAGCGCACGTGAAATGAACCCGAATCTTTTTATTGTTGCCCGTGCAGGAGAAGAAGGTTCCGAGAAGAAACTTCTCCGTGCCGGGGCCAATAAAGTAGTATCGCCGTATCATATCGGCGGACTGCGCATTGCCCATACCATCCTGCGGCCTGCAGTGGTCGACTTTATTGAATTTGCAACCAAGAGCGGCAACCTCGCCCTCCAGATGGAGGAAGTGACTATCCTGGAAGGTTCGAGTCTCTCGGGCAAGAGTCTCGACCAGTGCGGGTTCGGCCGTGAACTTGGAGTCATTATAGTCGCTATCAAGCGCGTAGCCGGCGAAATGGAGTTCAACCCCACATTTCGGAGCACAATCAATGATGGGGACACACTTATAGCACTCGGCGAAACTCAGCGGTTGAAAAAACTTGAAGAATTTGCCGGCGTTAGTAAATAATCTGTTCTGCTGCAGGCGGCAGCAGACCGGCCCGGAGGGATACCTGCATCATGAAAGAGTTGGTTTTCATCGGCGATTCACTGACAGAATATTTTGACTGGCAAAGCAGATTCCCCGCATATAAGGTTCGTAACCTTGGCGTTTCCGGCGAGCCGGTCGAAGCCCTGTTTGAGCGGCTTAGGCGCACGAAACTGATGCCAGCGCCTGACTATATTTTTGTCATGACCGGGATCAATAATCTTTGGCTTGAGCAGCACGACATTCTGCCGCTTTATGAAAAAGTTCTTGATTGCATGCGGCATAAATTTGCGGGCGCTGAAATTGTCGTGCAGAGCATCCTTCCGGTCTTGATGTTGGTTGAACCCGATCTGATTGTGCGGATAAACCATTCTTTGCGAACAATGGCGTCTGCGTGCAGTATGCATTATCTGGATGTTCACAGTCAGTTCTTTTGCGCTGACGGCGAACTGATCCGCTCCTATCTTGAAGGTGACGGCGTTCATCTGACGGATGAAGGCTATGCTGCTTGGTCAGGCGTGATAGAGAAGCTTCTGGCTGCCAGAGATAACAGACTCTGCAAATGACTTTTTCCGACAGCATAAAAGGGTTGATTCTTGCGGTCATCGTCATGGGACTTTTCCTGTACGGCTACAACTATTACAGATATTCTCAGACCGATCCCGATTTCTGTTCATCCTGTCATGCGCTGCAAGGAGCGCACGGCGACTGGCTGAAAAGCAGGCATCGCGACGCACTCTGCCAGAAATGCCACGAGCTCGGCAATATCGAGCAGAATGTCCGCCTGATGTCGTATGTACTGACCGGCAACAACCCGATTGGCGTTACCCACGGCCGTTACCGGCCGTGGGAAGGGTGTGCGGGCTGTCATGCGGAAGAGGTTGCCCAGGGTTCGGTTTCTCCGATCAAGGCATTCGGACACGCACGGCATGTTTCCATGAAGCAGCTGACCTGCAAGGAGTGTCACAGCGGCAAGAAGCACGATTTCCCCGTGCCGAAAGAGACGTGTGAGAAATGCCATCAGGGCAAGACGGTGCATGGCCTTGAAGCCGCGGACTTTTCATGTCTGAATTGCCATTCCTTCGTCAAGAAATCCTTGCCGAAGTTTGATCGCACGCGCTGCACCAACTGTCATCAGGGCATTCCCAACAAGGGAGTCATGGCATCGCTGTCGTGCCATCATTGCCATAAGCCGCACAAGAGAGAGAAACCTGTCGCCGCTACCTGCATCGCAGAGTGTCATAAAGGTGAAGCTTCAGTGGGGCAGCACGGCGTACACTGGAAGAAGAATATCGGCTGTATGCGCTGTCATAAGCCGCATAGCTGGCGCCTCGCTCCTGACCGCGCGAAAGCCAATTGTTCAAAGTGTCATGCGTACAGGGATCCAAAGATGTTCAAGTACATTCTGTAACTCTATCGTACAGGAGTCTGTTCATGCAGTTGAAGCACCTATGCGAACTGGCGGACGTGTCAGGAGTAAAACAGTTTTTTCTCATAGGACTGGTTCTATGGACGGCACTTGTCGGCGTTCTGTCGGTCGCAGCGTTCTATTATCAACAGGATGTCGCCCGGAAATTCGCGCGTCTTGAAGCGGTCGCTTCTTTTGAGAAAGACCTTGACTACCATCACTGGGCTGCCGGGCATGGGGGCATCTATGTCCCCCCCAATCCTTATCCTGCGCACGTTGCTGAGCGCGACATAGCTACAAAAAGTGGTCGTGCTCTCATGCTGGTGAATCCGACATATATGATGCGGCAGGCGCATGAGATCGGAAAAGAGCGGCGCAGAATACAGGGGCGTATCACTAGCCTCAAGCCGCTACGGCTTGAAAATGCCCCCGACGCATGGGAATCGGAAGCGCTGAAAGCTGTCGAGCGCGGGATGCCGGAGATAAGTGAGGTTGTAACCATTGACGGCAGCAAGCAGATGCGCGTAATGCGGCCATTGCCGGCTGAAGAGATCTGTCAGAAGTGTCACGTGCATCAGGGATACGAGATCGGGGATATCTTGGGAGGAATAAGCACTTCGGTTCCCATGGAGAGGTATCTCGCGATAGCCAAGAGAGAAGCCTCGCATTTTTTCTTCGGGCTTGCCGCGATATGGTTCTTTGGAGTTGCAGGCCTGGTCATAAGTTCCCAAGGCCTGGTCAGGAGTATTCGGGAACGTGGGACGGCTGAAGATCAGCTCCGGGAGCGTGAGGAACAGTATCGTGTGCTGATCGAACATGCTCCGGAGGGTATCGTTGTGTTCGATGTGGATGCGGATCGTGTTGTTGAGGCAAATCCTAAAATCCTGCAAATGCTGGAATGCAGCAAGGAGGAGCTGATGCAAGGATATCCGAAGCGTTTTTTCGCTTCAAATCAGCCTGATGGCCTGCCGTTTGAAATGAGCACAGCCGCGCATATCAGTCGGGCGCTCCAAGGAGAAGTTGTTACGTTTGAGCGTATTATCCGAAACGTTCACGGGAAAGAGATTTATTGCGAAGGGCATCTGGTCAGACTGCCTACCGCCAATCGCAGGCTGATCCGGGTGAGTTATATCGATATAACCGAGCGGAAAAGGCTTGAACAAGAGACCAGAAAGTTGCAGAAACTTGAGGCGGTTGGGATGCTCGCGGGAGGGATTGCTCACGATTTCAATAACATGCTGACCGGCGCAATGGGATATATGGAGCTTGCAAAAATGAAAACTGGTGCTGAAGCCCCGGGCTATAGGTATCTTCAACAGGTCGAGAAAGTACTGGAGGAGTCGCGGGAACTGGGGCAGCGGTTGCTGATATTCTCCAAAGGAGGCGATCCGATAAAAAAGCCGGTTCAGATGCAGGCATTGCTGAAAGATGCGGTGGAAAGAACTCTGCGTGCCAATCCCGGAATTACCTGTGAGCTTGCATGCCCTGATACGCTCCCTTTGGTTGAAGGCGACGAAGGTCAGATTTATCAGATAATCAGAAATCTTCTGCTGAACGCGCAGGAAGCAATGCCTGAGGGAGGGAGAATCAGCATTGCCTGTGAGGAAATTTCCGTGGGTGCCGACAGTCAGCTTGCCCTGTCCCCTGGCGACTATGTAAGAGTCTCGGTCACAGATGAAGGAGATGGCATTGCGGAAGAACATCTTGGCAAGATATTCGACCCCTATTATACTACCAAGGACAATTACAGTCAGAGGGGAATAGGGCTCGGGCTGGCAATTTGTCACGCCATTCTGAAAAAACATCAGGGACTGATTATTGCGCACTCAAAGCCCGGCATAGGCATGACATTCCATTTTTACCTGCCGGTGACACACAAGCAAACGTGAAAGCCTCTGAATATCAGTGGCTTGCTGATTGGATGCATGCAAAGGGTGTTGCGTTCTGGGGCGTTGCCGACCTCAGCGGCCTCGGCACGTCGTGCGATGAAACCGGTGAGACTTTCCCGTCCGCGATCGCATGGGTCACACCGATGAATACCCGCATCATGGCAAGCATCTCGAGCGGACCAAATCAGGCATATGCCGATGAGTATGCGTCGGTCAATCGGAATATAAACAGCGCCGCACTGGCATTGGAGAGTGATCTGCGAATGCGCGGGCTTCGGGCGCTTGCGTTGGCCGCTTCCAAACGCACGGATCCTGTCAATCTCAAGGGCGATTTCCCCCACAAGACGGCTG
>JBBIQQ010000067.1:0-12493 GCA_037442225.1 Nitrospirota bacterium | reverse complement strand
GCTGCTGCCTTCTTCGGGACCGCTGCCTTCTTCGGGGCCGCTGCCTTCTTCGGGACTGCTGCCTTCTTCGGGGCTGCCTTGGTAGCTGCCATAGTTACGCCTCCCTTACTAAGGAAATGTTTACACAATCATACAGCATAAAAATATCAAACTTCAAGCACTTGCATATTTTTTTCGCGGAATCTTGGAACTGTGAGGCATTGTTTCACAAAAATTTGCCAGGCAGGAGCGCGGCCAACGGCACAACCCCGCAAATCAAGGATTATCAGGCATTAAATCCAATCATTTCGTGAGCGTGTCTTATTATGGCACTGACATTGTATGACAAATCAGCCGCGTGCCTTCTGCTTTTCCGGCCCTTCTGTTATAATCTATTCAAAGCAAAAGTGTGCAGCCAGTGCATTTCTTGCCAGACACAAGCATATGGTTCGAACATGAAAACAACAACACAGATATCACAACCTGACCCAATCGAAGCAAAAACAGTTCGAGATATTGTCAGCGACACCTTTGTGAGCGTCACGCCTGACATGGCAGTACCAAATGCTCTCGAGCTCTTGCGCCGCTATCGGTTGCGCTGTCTCGCAGTAACGTACAAGAAGAAGCCGGTCGGAATATTTTCCTCGCGCAATCTGCTTCTGGCTGCCTATTATCGCAGGGATCTCCCGGCCCTTCCGGTTGAAGCGGCAATGAGCTCCCCGGTTATTGCAGTGCCTGACTGCATGCCGCTTTTTGACGCATTCGCTCTCATGCTCAGCGAGCGTGTTTCTTATCTTGCGGTTGTCGATCACAATGGGGACTGCGTCGGCATGGCATCGCGCGCCGGCATGGTGAATGTACTCGGCGTGTCGTTCTTTTATCAAAAAAAGTCGGTCGCTGATATCATGTCGCGTACCGTTGCCACTGCCCAACGCGGCGACAAACTCTCCACCGCATGCGCCAGACTCGCTGAAACAGGAGAGGCCTGCGTTCTCCTGGAGCACGAACACAAACCGCTCGGCATCCTTACTGCACATGATGCAAGCACGCTCATCCTTGCCGGTTCGGATCTGTCAGCTATCAGGATAGAAGAAGTCGCGACAAAACCAATCATCAGCATCTTATCGTCAGCGTTGATTGATGAAGCGGTCGCGTTGATGAATATCCATAAAATCACCAAGTTGCCAGTTGTCGGCAGAACAGGCGAGATTGTCGGCCTGCTTACAGAAGACATTGTGCTTGCAGGTGCTGAATCGCCGTATTTTCGTGCATGGAAAGGCGTGCTGCAACAGGAGCGGGATCGGATTGCAGAAAAAAACCGCGAACTCGCCGAACATTCCCTTTTCCTTGAACGGATACTTACTGTTGCAATCGACACCGCTATCATTGCAACCGACATGTATCTCAAAATCAAGTACTTTAATGATGCCGCCGCCATGCTCCTTGGAGCGACCCCTGCTGAAGTCATCGGAGTAAGACTGCCGGATCTTTTTGCCCGGTCTGAGTTTGAGCAGGTGCAATTTTCACGCGGAATAGATGCGGCGCAGCGAAAACAAAAATATGCCTATGCTGCTGAATTTCTCCGCGAATCAGCGCGCATTCAGCTTGACTGCTGGGTAACCGGCATCCGCGCTGAAGACGACCTTCTCTCTGGATATATCTGGATGGCGCGTGATGTTACCGAACACCGCGAACTTGAAGAGAGTCTGCGCCGTCCTCTTTTGCAGTGCAAACTGACAGGTTTGCTGAACCGTCAGTCGCTGCTCGATTCGCTTGCAAGGGAAATCGACCGAACCAGCCGTTACGGTTCGCCGTTTTCGATTGTCATGTTCGATGTCGACCGCCTGAAGGTTTTGAATGACACGTTCGGCCACCATACCGGCGATGCGGTGCTCCGCCAGATTGCCGCCATAATGTCTGTCAATATTCGTCGTGTTGACATTGCCGGACGATGGGGCGGTGGAGGATTTGTCATTATTGTGCCGGAATCCTCCGGGTCAGAGACAACGTTGCTCGCTGAACGCCTGCGTGAGATCATCGAAGGACATTATTTCGACGAGGCCGGAGAAGTGACCATCAGTGGCGGAGTGGCACAGTACCGTGGCGAAGAGGATGCTGATTCCGTTATCCGCAGGGCGGAAAAAGGACTTGCACATGCAAAGAACCGGGGCCGTAACCGCATAGAATCAGCTTAATATTTAGTATTCTGTAGCTCTTCCGCATTACCCAAGCGATTTCCCCCGTCCCCGCATGATGAGGCATGCTGTTTTCCGGCATGTAAGCTTGACTAAATTGCAGAAGGCTTGAGCAAAAACCTTCCCGGCGCTGCCATCAGAATACTCTTATGCCCGCGCATTTGCCGCAAGTCTGTCCGATTCAGTAGAATAAATTGCATTGGGAGTGCATAAGGTTCTGGTGTCCTTCCCGGACTTCAAATCCGGTGTTGCCGGCCACAATCCGGCAGGGTGGGTTCGATTCCCACACACTCCCGCCATTTTTCCGCATCGTCTTTTTCCTGCATTGCGATTATAATTCAGATATGCCCGTATCAGAACTCATAGCCCGCTGCACTTCGATGCAGGCAACGCTTGCAATTGCCGAGTCATGCACCGGGGGCCGCATAGCGGACCTCATTACCGCGGTGCCCGGAGCCAGCGCCGTTTTGATTGCGGGGATAATCGCCTACTCAAGAGATGCAAAAATCAATATTCTGGGAATACCAGCGTCGATTCTTGAAAAGCACGGCATGGTGAGCTCGGCAACCGCGGAAGCAATGGCGGATCGCGTACGCATTGTGGCTCATGCTGATTATGCGGTTGCCACAACCGGCAATCTCGGACCGGGGTCTCTCGAAGGCAAAGAATGCGGCCTCGTCTATATTGCGGTCAGATCCTCCAAGAGAGCATACTCCCGTGAGCTTCATCTCGGCGGGAATCGCGCCGCGAACAAGCATGATGCCTCGCTGGCGGCACTGATGCTGCTTGCCGAAGTATTGCATAAGGAAACCTCCGATGAGTGATAAACTGCCTGAAGCAATAAAGACTGAAATGGAGCAGCTCGTCAAAGAATTAAACGAACACAACCATCGGTATCATGTGCTCGACGCGCCGCTTGTTTCTGACGCTGAGTATGATCGTCTTTATCGCAGACTTCTTGATCTCGAAACCGAATGTGGAATTCTTCTTCCGGACTCACCGACACATCGCATCGGGGCCGCGCCGCTCGCAAAATTCGAGAAGGTTCGTCACACGGAGCCAATGCTCTCGCTTGAAAACGCTTTTTCACATGCAGAGATCTTTGATTTCGACAAGCGTCTTAAGCGGCTCCTGAAGACCAGTGACGAGATCGAATACACGGTGGAACCTAAATACGACGGGCTCGCCGTAGAATTAACCTACCGGAAAGGTTTGCTCTGGCGAGCCTCAACCCGGGGAGACGGGTACGAAGGCGAGGACGTCACCGAGAACATTCGCACCATCCGCGCGGTCCCGCTGAAGCTTGCGATCAGAGAGCACATTCCCGAGGAGATCGACATTCGCGGTGAAGTCTACATGGACCTCGCAGAGTTTGAAGAGCTCAATGCTGAGCGGGAACGCGCGGGAGAACAGCCGTTCGCAAATCCCCGCAATGCGGCAGCCGGTGCTGTCCGTCAGCTCGATCCTGCCATTACTGCCCGGCGAAAACTCCATCTCGCCTGCTACGGCCTCGGAGCTGCTCGCGGCATTTCGTTTGCAAGTCAGGATGCCTTTATCCGGTGGCTTGCAACTGAGCGGTTTCCTGTCCCCGCGCGCATACACATAGTTGCCGGCATCGATGCGGCGCTTGCAGTCGTGGCAGATTTTGAAGCGCATCGCGCAGCATTCAATTTCGAGACTGACGGAGCTGTTATTAAAGTCAATAAATTCTCTCTCCAAAAAACTCTCGGAACCAAGACCCGTGAACCGCGATGGGCAATCGCATTCAAGTTCGCCGCGCATCAGGGGACAACCCGAATCAATGCTATCACAGCAAGTGTAGGCCGGACCGGGGTCATTACGCCCGTTGCCGAACTTGAGCCGATTCAGATCGGCGGGGTCATCGTTTCGAACTCCACACTGCACAATTGGGACGAAATTGCCCGAAAAGATATCCGCATTGGTGACACGGTTATCGTGGAACGCGCCGGAGATGTTATCCCGCATGTAATTTCAGTGCTCAAAGAGAATCGTACTGGGCTCGAACGGCTATTTCCGGCACCGCAGACCTGTCCGGCATGCGGAGGATTCGTCGTGCGGGAAGAGAGAGGGGTTGCGGTGAGATGTGTTGCGCCCGACTGTCCGGCTCAGACACGGGAGAAGATCGTCCACTTTGCGTCACGCAGCGGCATGGACATCGAGGGGTTGGGTGAAAAAAATGTGGCACTGCTGCAGGAGAAGGGTCTGATGCGGCATTTTGCCGATATATATACGCTCTCAAAGGACGACCTGACACAACTGCCAGGATTCGCTGAAAAATCGGCGCAGAATCTTGTCGATGCGGTTCGAGCCTCGAAAAGAACAACGCTCGCCAGATTTATCTATGCACTGGGAATCCCCCAGGTTGGCGGGCACGCCGCAAAACTGATATCCCAAAACTTTGAAACCCTGCAATCGCTCTACCATGTGACGCCGGACAGACTTCTCACCATTCGCCAGATTGGTGAGAAGACCGCCGGCGCACTGGCGGGGTTTTTTCAGGATGAAAGCAATCTTCGCGAAATTGACCGCATGGTGAAACTCGGGCTCAGGCTCTCAAACCCTGATTTTTCAGCTCACCAGCGCACAGCCCGCCCCCTTGACGGTCTCACCTTCGTCATTACCGGCGCACTGCCGGCACCCCGTGCGGAGGTCGAAGGGGTGATCGAGCAGAATGGCGGCCACGCGTCGCCGTCGGTATCGAAATCAACAAGCTATGTTCTTGCGGGAGAGAACCCGGGATCAAAACTTCAGAAAGCAAAGTCTCTCGGCATCCCGGTAATAGGATATCCTGATCTCCTCCGCATGCTGAAGCCGATGCCTGCGCAGCAGAAACTTTTTTCATAATCGTACGCAGATTATCAGCCTGATGCTGCGAGATACTCAGTCGCTTTTTCGACGCTTTCCCTGCTTCCGATAAGAAGCAGCATATCGTCGGCGTGCAGATGAAAATCCGGGGATGGATTCTGATGTATGTCGCTGCCCCGCTGCACGGCCAGAATGGTTGCACCCGTCTCAGCGCGCAATCTGAGCGCCTTAATCGACAGACCATTCGCCCGCGCTCCCTTAAGAATCTGATACGTTTCCGTATGGAGTCCCTTGAGAAATACTTGACGCTCCGAGAGGGTTTTCATCGGCAGCCGCACGCCCCGCAGCATGGTGTAGTTATCATCTCTGATCTGTTCAATGCGTTGATTGATGATATTTTTAGGAACATGATAGTGATGAAGAACGCGGGCGAATATCTCGACAGATGTCTCGAACTCTTCAGGAATGACTTCATTTGCTCCGACCGCCTTCAAATCATCCATCTCCGCCAGATAGCGGGTACGCACAATAATCCGGAGCTGCGGGTTCTCATGGCGGGCTATCTGGACCACGCGGCGCGTTGCGGCGGCATCTGAAATGGCGATGACAAGGATGCGGGCGGAATGGATATGAAGATGATGCAGTATTTCAGGACTGGTGCCGTCGCCGAAAAAGATGGGCTCACCTTTCTCGCGCATCTTCCGCACTGTTGAGTTGTTCATTTCAAGGACAACATACGGAATATCCGCATCGCGGAGTACGCCGGCAAGATTCCGTCCGTTCAGGCCGAACCCGACAATAATGACATGCCCAAGCAGCGTTTCCGGGTATAATTCCTGAGTCAGAGTCTTCCGGTATTTATCCAGGGCCTGCATCGGCCGCAGCCAGAGAACGCCCTCTGCAAGACGCGATGAGGTTACCACAAAAAGAGGCGTCAGCATCATGGTAAAAACCGATGCCGAGAGAAAGAGCTGGTACATTTCATTCGAAATGAGTTCAGCTGCCTTGCCGGCCGCCGCCAGAACAAACGAAAACTCTCCTACCTGCGCGAGGCAGAAGCCGGTCTGCAGGGAGGGCCGCAGCGCCTGTCCCGCTCCGTATGCTGCAACGGCAGTAGCAATAACTTTTACGAAAATAATAATAAGCACAATCCCGCAGACTACAACAGCATTGCTCATCGCGAAGCTCAGGTCGAGCAGCATGCCAATCGAGATGAAAAAGAGCGCGGAGAAACTTTCCTTGAGCGGAAGGATATCTGAGACTGCCTGGGAAGAATACTCAGACTCCGAAATCACAAGGCCGGCGATAAAGGCTCCGAGCGCGAGGGAAAGGCCGAGCTCTGCGGTAAGTATCGCCGTTCCGAGGCAGAGCATGATAATCGTGATGACGAAAAGCTCCCGGCTCTTTGTGTGGACCACCTGATGCAGTATCTGCGGAACCGCCCAGCGTGAGGCAAGCAGAATGCCTGCAATAAACACCACCGCCTTGCCCAGGGTCATGAGAATATCCAGCGCACTTCCGCCGGTTCCGGCAAGTATGGGAATCAGCAGCATGAACGGCACGACGCAGAGGTCCTGAAAGATAAGAATGCCAAGCGATGCCATGCCGTGCGGGGCATTCAGTTCCCCGCGATCCTGCAACAACTTGATGGCAATAGCCGTACTGCTCAGCGCAACAAGGAATCCGTCAAAAACAGCTGCTGCCAATGCCTGACGAAAGCCGAGCGAGGCAATTAATGCAATAATGAGTATGGTAAGGGCTACCTGCAGAAAACCCCCGCCGACAACAAGCCCTCTCATCTGCATGAGATTTTTCAGCGAGAATTCCAGTCCGATGACAAACATCAGCAGCACGACTCCTATCTCCGCCACCGATTCGACCATCTTGATGTCATGCACAAGGGCAAGTCCGTGCGGACCGGCGATAAGTCCGGCAAGAAGGAATCCGACGATAGATGGAACCCGGATTTTGCCGAGCAGGTAGACTACTGCGGCAGAAACCCCGAAAACAATGACTAGTGAAAAAAGATATTCATGCATTATGGTTGCTGCCGTGTCATCATACGGACATTCCTTTCCTGAGCTGAACATCATGGAGGAAAAAATGAATATAAAAAGATCCTGCTTAATCATAGCAAAAATGCGCCGCCGAACGGCAAGAGATCCCTGACGTTGAGGTACTCAGTTTCTGGGCGGCGGCACGCCTGCTGACTGATGGGCACTGTCTTCAGCGGGGACCTGTCTATATATCTCACGAAGTTGAGAACTATTCAGTGCATGTCCGGTTTCACCAAGCTACTGCCTGAACAGTCGCTCTCCTCCCTGCTTCCGAACAGATAATCACGCCGGTCCGCCTGAAACCAGATCCGCAAAGGCTGCCCGAAGCCGCGCAGTGGAAGAACCAGGCATGCCGTCACCAATCACCCGCCCGTCAATCCTGGTTACCGGCATGATTTCAGCTCCGGTTCCGGCAAGAAAGCACTCGTCGGCGTTATACAGACATATCATAACGGGTCAGGGAAGCCTTCTGACACGGGATATTCAGCCCCTGCGCCAGATCGACGACCGTTTGCATGGTGATGCCGCCCAGTGCTCAGTTGTGCGCCGATGGAATGCTCAGCACCCCGCGCCTGATGATGCCGATGTTGTCTGCCGAACACTCGGCTCAGGAGGTGAGAATTTCGCGAATGACCGCACTCAGGTCTTCGAAGCGGTATGGCTTTGCAACAACGCCCTTGAAACCATAGGCTCGGTAGTTGGCCATAATGGGGTCGTTTGAATACCCGCTTGAGACAACAGCCTTGACCTCAGCATGCAGTTCCATCAACTGGCGCATCGCGTCTTTCCCTCCGACACCGCCGGGGATGGTGAGGTCCATAATCACCAAATCAAACGGCGTGCCAGACTCAAGCGCTTCACGATATGCCGCTATCGTTTCAAAGCCGTCGGCAGTCAGAACCGTCTCATAGCCGAGGTTCGACAGCATCTCGCAGATGATCTCCCCGACGCCGGGATCATCATCAAGCACAAGCACGCGTCCGCTGCCCGGCCGGATTGATTCCGCGGCGGCGGCAGGCTCCGCCACGGAACCGGGCATTGCCGGGAGATAGAAGGTAATGACCGTTCCCTGCCCTGCGACAGAATCAACCATGACGGCGCCGCCATGATTTCTCACGATTGATAAGGCTGAAGCGAGTCCGAGGCCGGTGCCAGTTTTTTTCGTCGTAAAAAAAGGATCGAATATTTTACCGAGGTTCTCCGGCGGGATTCCCGCCCCAGCATCCCGAACCCTGACACGAATATAATTTCCTGCCTTCAGTGCAGGAATGTCATCTGCGGCAAGAACGACATTGGAGGCATCAAGATCGACAGTTCCGCCATCCGGCATCGCCTGCTGAGCGTTGATAAGCAGATTGTTTATCACCTGATTTATCTGCCCCGGGTCGGCATCAACCGGCCAGAGGTCCGAGGCAGATGCCACGATGCATTTTACCTTTGCGCCGCGAAATACAAACGAGACCGCCTCTTCAATCACCTGCGCAAGAGCGATGATTTTTTTCACCGGCTTGCCGCCGCGCGAAAAGACCAGAAGCTGCGACGCGAGATCCCGGGCGCGCTCGCACGCCTGCTCGGCTGCCTTCAGCCTCTGCGCCACTTTTGCATTGTCCTCCGCGAAACTTTTCGCAAGTGAAATATTTCCAAGTATTCCGAAAAGCAGATTATTAAAATCGTGCGCTATCCCTCCCGCGAGAACGCCGAGCGACTCCACCTTGTCAATACGCTGCAGCTCCCGCTCGTACAGCATCCGCTCCGTAACATCAGTCAGTGAACCGACCACGGCAACAGTCTTTCCGTTCTCGACCACCGGAGCTTCCCTGACTTCAACCCAGCGCCGCCGTCCGCTCTTGCCGGCCAGTTCCAGAAGGTGCATGGGCTGGGCCGTTCCTGTTTCAATTGCCCGCTCAGTCCGTGTCAAACCTTCAGAGTTCACAGGATTGTCCGTGAGAAAATTCCGCCAGTCACGCATCGCTTCTTCCGGCTCATATCCCAGGAAATCGCGCGACTGCGGGCTGACGTAAGTAAGAACGTGATTGATATCGTGAGAGTAAAAAAGATTGGTGGAATGTTCGAGAATTTCGCGCAGTTTCTGCTCGCTCTCGCGGATTTGCTTCTCCGCCTGCAGTTGCTGCGTGATATCCTCGTACGTCACAAGAACCTGTTCTTCACCGGATCTGACCACGATGGAGCGGATGTTTTTTTCCGTCCCGTCCTTGCACGTCACAGGAAAAACCTCGGTGAACGCGCCGGCCTTCTCCCTGAGCTGCCCAAGCGTACGTATCCACCATTCAACAGCTTTCGCGCGGCATGCCGGATCCGGATATGCCTTCTGAAACCAGTGTTCGCTGTCAGGGACATCCCGAAGATCATACCCGAAAATCGTCTGAAACATGGGATTCAGATATGAGATGATGCCATCTGTAGCGCACATGGCGATGCCGATCGGCACTGATTCCGCAAGCAAGCGGAATCTGGCTTCTCCGGCTCGTCGCAGCTCCTCAATCTCCCGGCGTTGCTTCTCGTCGCGGGCGCGCGCCTGCGACCTGAACAGAAGCAGGAGCAGAATCAGCACGCTTGATGAGAAGAGTAACACAACAAGGTACAGGCGGCGTCCGAACCACTGAACACTCTCTATCACGTCCATTTCCGGCGTTGCAACAACAACTGACCAGTGCGTGTCTCCCAGATGAACCGGGACATATACCGCGTGCTTGACAATGTCCTCAACCCGGTTGCCGCGCTCTACCCCGCGCGTGTAAATCGCCATTCCTTCGTTTCCCAGCATCATCTGCTCAACCATGGCGATAAGTTGCGGGTACTGTGAAGATGTTTCATATATGGATTTGCCTATATGCCCGGGTGACGGATGATAGATCGTAATGCCTTCGCGGCTGGTCATCCATGCATATCCGTCGCGGCCTATGCGGATATCGTGCAGGTGGCGGCGCGCAATCTCATCTACAGAAAATACCGCGGCCAGAGTGCCCCTGTAGACGCCTTCCTCAAATACCGGAACATGAAACGCAATCGCCCGGTATCCCTCCACCGCCTGAAACACCTCGCTGATAAGGGTTCGCCTTGTCTTCAGCGCTTCCGCGATATGTTTCTGCTTCGATATGTCGACTCCGACGTATTGGGGCGAGGAAGGAACCGTATGCAGAATCTTCCCCTCCTGGCTCACCCGGGTCACAGATCGTAAAACGCCGCCCATTTCGTCGTCGAACATTTGCTTCATTTGGATGCGGCCAATCGGCGTCACGCGGGCAATATCAGTGTCCGCTGCCAGATGCTTCAGAAGAGAAAGATGGCTCTTGGCAAACATCTCGATACTGCCGGCAGCCTGCCTGGCATGAATACGCTGGCGTTCATTCAGTTCCGCGACAGCTTGCAGACGCATATTGTCATAGACATCCACGAGCAGCCAGCCGCAGACGGCGGCTGGCACAAACAGCAGAATAAGAAGGCTGCGGAAGGAGATCACCGTTGAGTCCTCTGTGAATATTGTTTCTCCATTCTTCCATACCCCGTCACCCATGTCAATACGGTTCAGGATGAAGGCGGAACTGACCTTCCCCCGGAAACTGCTCCGGTCAAAAATGGAAAATTCCGGCTTCATGCCGCCGTCGGCGTCTGCCGGGCGATGAAACGGCAAATCGGGTTCTCTGTCTCGTTCAGCTTGCCAATTTGCACACCCTCAAGCCGCTGACTGATGATGGGTTAATCCTGATAGCCGAACATCCTGACATCATTGCGGAGATACTGACGGTTAAGGACTGAGTGCTTCTGCAGCTTCACTTCATCTCAACGTCTGTCTTTGACATATATGCGCCTTCACATTCTCAAACTGAACTATAATAGAAATCATGCCTTCAGAACGGAGAACATCGGCTCATTCCGCCGCTTGATTCAGTTCCGTTGCTCGGAACAGACGAACAGGGAGGATGCAGTGCACTGGTATCAGATGGGCATACAAGAGGTTCTGGAAAAACTTGACACGACGGCGGAAGGGTTATCCGCGCGTGAGGCAATAAAGCGCCGGGAAATTTACGGGCCGAACAAGCTCGCTGAAGAAGAACGCATCAGCAAACTAAAGATTCTGCTTCACCAGTTTGCCAGTCCGCTGATCTACATCCTGCTGATTGCCGCCGTGGTTACTCTTGCGCTCCGGGAATATATCGATTGCGGCGTTATCGTGGCTGTGGTGCTGCTGAACGCCGTAATCGGCTATCTGCAGGAGTTGAAGGCCGAGAAGAGCGTACGGGCGCTGAAACAGCTTCTTGTGGCCAAAGCACGAGTGGTTCGGGATGGGCACGAGCAGGAGATCTCCGCTGTCGATCTGGTGCCAGGAGATCTCGTGCTTCTGGCATCAGGAAGCAAAGTCCCCGCCGATTTGCGGCTTGTGCATACGATAGAACTGCGGATCGATGAGGCAATGATGACCGGAGAATCGCTCCCCGCGGACAAACATATTGCTCCTATCGCGGAGGATAACCTTATTCCTGCCGACCAGAACAACGTGGCTTTCATGGGAACATCCGTCGTCAACGGGCGGGCAAGGGGCGTTGTGGTGGCAACGGCTGGCGCAACGGTTCTCGGGGCTGTTGCCGGGGCAGTACAGGACATCGGCATGGTCAAGGCGCCGATCCAGACGAAGATTGAACGCTTCGCGGCGATCATCGGCTTGTTGGTAATGGGGGCATCCGTCGCGCTCTTCGCCATCGGCTTTCTGCTAGGCGAAAGCCTGAAGGATATGTTCCTGATTGCCGTAGCCGCCGCAGTGGCGACGATTCCCGAGGGGCTCCCGATTGTCGTGACGATAGTCATGGCGGTCGGTGTGGCGCGCATGGCGAAAAAAAACGCCATTGTCCGCACCCTCGCCGCAGTAGAAACTCTTGGCTCCACCACGGTCATATGCTCCGATAAGACCGGCACCCTGACAAAAAACGAGATGACGGTCAGTCGCCTGTATGACGGCGAGACCATTTACAACGTAAGCGGCAGCGGGTATGAACCAAATGGCAATATCCTTTGCGGCGGGAACCGCGTTTCCGTTGATCCTGATTCATCGCTCGGCGCCCTCCTCAGGATCGGCCTGCTCTGCAACGAATCTGACGTCTACGAAGACGAGGGGCATTTAAAGGTCGACGGGGATCCGACAGAGGCTTCGTTGATCGTGTCAGCCATGAAGGCAGAGTTTCAGCCGGAGCGGGAACGGGTGCGTTACAGGCAGCTCTCGATTGTTCCCTTTGAGTCTCAGCGAGGCTATATGGCAACGCTCCACAGCTACGAAGGGGGAAAACTCATCTTCGTCAAGGGCGCTCCGGACGTGATCGAGGACGTCCTGCTCACCCCCCGCGGGCCGCTCCTGACGCCGGTGCTCGACGACATCCCGCTGGCCGTCTCGCTGCGCGCCGTCTGGCTCGACCCGTTGCCGGT
>JBBIQQ010000066.1:0-12918 GCA_037442225.1 Nitrospirota bacterium | reverse complement strand
GATCCACTTTCTGCGGCGATGCGGGTAATTCGGAAGGATGTTCTCATAATCGGAGCCGGAGCTTCCGGTCTTATGTGCGGAATTGAGGCGGGGAAGCGGGGCAGATCCGTGCTTTTGCTTGAGCATGCTGACAGAATCGCGAAGAAGGTGAGCATCTCGGGCGGCGGACGATGCAATTTTACAAATCGCAATCCGCAGGCTGAAAACTATTATTCTGCAAATCCACACTTCTGCAAATCAGCTCTGGCCCGCTACAAGCCAAACGACTTTCTGCAGCTGCTTAACAAATATCATATCGCGTATGCCGAAAAAGAGAACGGCCATCTGTTTTGCGTGGGGAGCGCTTCGGAGGTAGTAAGAGCGCTTCGCGAGGAATGCATTCAGGCTGGGGCGGAGATTTTTCTGTCCCACGCGGTGACTTCTCTGTCAAAACAGGACCGGTTTGAAATCAGTACAAAGAGTGGGGTGTATCAGGCCGAATCGCTGGTTGTCGCGACGGGAGGCCTGTCCTATTCTTCGCTCGGAGCATCTGACTTCGGTTTCAGGATAGCCCGGCAGTTCGGCCTTAAGGTGGTGAAGCCTCAACCGGCATTGGTTCCTCTGCTTTTCTCAGGGCATGATGCGAAGCGCTTTGCTGTTTTGAGCGGAATATCGCTTGATGTGGTTGTAACCTGCCGTGTTCATCGGTTTCGCGGTGGCATGCTCTTCACGCACAAGGGGCTGAGCGGTCCGGCGATTTTGCAGATTTCGGCCGTGTGGCGGACTGGTGACGAAATAACGATCAATCTCGTGCCGGATATTGATATCCTTGGAATACTTATAAGCAATCGCCAGAGCAGGATGCAATTGCAGAATCTGCTTGCCCGGGTGTTGCCGAAGCGGTTCAGTCTTGCGTGGTGCGAAGTGGGTACTCCCTCAAGACCGTTGAATACGTATTCTGACAAGGAACTGAAGAAGATTGCCGGAATGCTTCATCATTGGACTATACTTCCCGCCGGAACCGAGGGGTATAAAAAGGCCGAGGTTACTGCGGGAGGAGTCGATACTTCCGAGCTTTCATCAAAGACCATGGAGGTTAAGAAGGTTCCGGGGCTCTATTTTATCGGAGAAGTGGTAGATGTTACCGGACAGCTTGGCGGCTACAACCTTCACTGGGCATGGGCATCAGGGTATGCAGCAGGGCAGGCTGTATAGGGCTGTTCCGGCCATTTTGAGGAAGATTTTGCACAGAGCCGAGTCAAAAAAAAGCCGGCCCTGTTTTATGCGGGCCGGCAAGGTATGGAGAAAGGAGAGAGGTTTGCTTCAGGTTTTCAAGAAAACCCCTCCCACACCAGAAATCGTTCTGCTTATTGAAACTTGTCTTCCAGAAGCTGCGCGATGTGCTTTGCCTTGGTCTTTGACTTTGACTTGTCGAGTCCGCCGGCAATCTGCATAAGGCAGCCTGGACACTCGACCGACACATACTCGGCTGTGGTGTCTTCGATATTCTTCAGTTTCCGCTTGAGCATGCGCATCGAGAGTGTCGGCTGTTTTGCCGTGAATGAGCCGCCCATGCCGCAGCAGGTATCGCATTCAAACATCTCTTTCAGCTCATATCCGCATGAGGTCAGCGCTTCGCGCGGCTCTTTATAGACGCCGACATGACGCTTCGCATGGCAGGAATCATGATATGTTACCGTTGCAAGCTTTTCGCCGTCCTTCGGAGAGAGCCTTTTTTCATCGATAAGCTTCTTGACGAGTTCCGAGAATACATAAGTTTTTTCGGACAGTTTTTTTGCCTCATTTGCGAGCGAATCACGTTTCTCGTCTTTCAGCGTATCGGCCCACTCCCCCTTTAGTGCGGTCGCGCATGATGCGCAGGCAGTAACGATGTATTGCACATCAGGCGCTGAAAGAGCCTTGATGTTGTGCGCGGCAGCATCAGCGGCGAGATCAAAGGCTCCGCTTCCCCAGTGCGGGATTCCGCAGCAGGACTGTGTGTCGGGGAAAACAACCTCGATTCCTGCCTTATTCAGGACTTTTATGACAGACTCTCCAATTTCCGGATAGACGAAGTCAATGGCGCAGCCCGCGAAAAACGCCGCCTTGACTCTGCCTTTCGGCTGCTTGATCTTTTTGAACTTATCGTGAAACGCTTCTTTTGCAACGGTTGGGAGGCTGCGGTGCTCGGCAAGACCGGACAGGAACATCGGCAGATGGCGGATGTATCCCTCCTTCGCGAACAGCTTTTGGCCGACGTAGGCAGCGCGGAGCATCGCATGGAAGACCGGACGGTTATTGATGATCGAGAGCGCGGTTTTCTGGATGAACGGCAGTCCCTGCCTGGAAGCGAGCCTGCGTCTGATTTCGAGGATAAGTCCCGGGATGTCGATGCCACCGGGGCAGATTTCCTTGCATTTGCCGCACTGGATGCAGAGTCCCTGGATGTCCTGCGAGGTCTTCAGTTCATTGAACCACGCAGTCAGGATGGTTCCGATGCCTCCCGTATAGACATGGCCGAAAACATGGCCGCCGACCAGACGGTAGACCGGACAGACGTTCAGGCAGGAAGCGCAGCGGACACAGTTGAAGGTTTGCTTGAACTTCTCATCTTTTGCCATTTCTGAGCGTTTGTTGTCCATGAGGACGATGTGCAGGTCTTTCATAGTACCGTCATCATTGGGTGTCGGACCGGTGATAAAGGTTACATAGCTTGTGATAAGCTGGCTTGTAGCGCTCTTTGGCAGTGCAATAAGCATAGGAGCTGCATCGGTATAGGACGGTACCAACTTCTCGAGTCCGACCAGTGCAATATGTATTTTCGGCAGTGTCGTGACAAGACGGGCGTTCCCCTCATTAGTTACCAGAACGATCGATCCGGTTTCTGCAATGGCGATGTTGCCGCCGGAAATACCCATGTCGGCCTGAAAATATTTTTCACGAAGCTCCTTGCGGGCTACTTTGACGAGTCGCGGTATTTCATTGGTGAGCCGCTCATTGACTTCCTTGCTGAAAAGATCGGAAACCTCTTCTTTTGTCATATGGATAGCCGGCATAACCATGTGGGACGGCTTCTGCCCCGCCAACTGGATAATCCACTCGCCAAGGTCGGTTTCCTCTGCCTTGATGCCGTGCTTGGCGAGATGCTCGTTCAGATGGATCTCTTCGGACGCCATGGACTTCGACTTGACAAGCATCTTCACGCCGGCGTCCAGAGCGACTTTTGTAATATATTCCTTTACTTCCTCTGGACTGCGGGCAATAATAACCTTTGCGCCGCGGGCTTCGGCATTCTTCTTGAAAGTAGCGGCGACCTCTTCAAGGTGGTCGACAACATAGCCTCTTGCAGCCTTGATCCGGCTTCTGATGTCCTCAAAGTCAATTCCTTCATATGCCTTGACCCGTGAAACAGCATACGCTTCAGAAAAACGGCCGAGCGCGCCGGTCAGATTTGAGTTGTCAACAGCTTTATCAATTGCGGCCTGAATATCAACGGTGGTTTCGTGGCGCATTTAGTTTAACCCTCCCATGTCGTCAACACAGACGATAATAAGTCGCTCCGGACCGTGAACGCCGATAGTAAGAACACGCTCTATGTCTGCCGTGCGGCTCGGGCCGGTAATAAGAGCAAGGAAC
Source organism: Nitrospirota bacterium (assembly GCA_037442225.1). Lineage (GTDB taxonomy): Bacteria > Nitrospirota > Thermodesulfovibrionia > Thermodesulfovibrionales > Dissulfurispiraceae > JAAYUK01. Next base: position 9,303 of record JBBIQQ010000066.1, on the reverse strand, counting down.
CCGGTCTGATTCGGATGCATTTTAGTCATAAGCGACGGGAGATCGGCAAGAATCTTGTCGGTTGCGACGAGAGCGATGTGAATCCACGAGAGTGACGATGCCAGTCTCTGCTCGACTGCGGTCTGATCTCCGGCGAGGGTTCCGGTGTTGGCGATTCCCCAATCCATCTGGGTGATGCCGATATGGGCTCCCTTGGCAATTGTACGATCAAACTCGAACTTCAGCCCCGGAATTTGAGCAGTTAGTGCAGCCTTGTCAACCCCCTTCAGGATTGGACAGTCTGCCCAGACAGCATATTTGCCGGGTGCCTCGGCAATCTTTTCTTTTTCCAGCACTTCGATGATAAAATTCAGAGCTTCTGCTTTTGTGGCGACCCGATGAACTTCCGAACTCACCGCCTCTGCTCTTGTTTTGAAACTGTCAAACATGGATTTTCCTCCTCCACCATCATGATAGAGGCACCTCTATAAATGCCTCTTGTATTTGCATTTTGCCGCTGGTGCCATGCGGTTCTATCTAAAGTGTAAATGTCTTGAAAAACAAAGAAAACAAAAAACTTGTGAACGGCCTGAATGAGGCGTGAATGGCTGTATAATGGGTGCGGAATTGGCATTCTTCTCTAAGGATTTTGTTCACTGCCTTAAAAAAACAATGAAATCAACGTGATAGTATGGCTCAGCAGGCTGAGTGGCGATGTTTGAAGGTTGAGCGGCATGAAAAATGGGATGAGTGGTAAGCATCTACGGGTCAGAAAAGTCGGGGGATGCTGAAAATATATACCCCGATGCTACTTGCTGAATGCGGGGGAAGAACCGACAGGGGCTTCAGGCTCAGACTGCTATCAAATCCTTAAAGTGACAGAGCACCGGAAATTCCTGTGGCTCTGAAGATTCTATTTTAGAGTTTGCGCAGACTTTATGGAGCAGGTGTTTGATGCCGTATTGCTTCGCTGTCCGCAGAATGGCGACCGTGTCGTCAATAAGGAGCGTGCGCGATTTGTCGAACTGAATCTCCGTTTCGAGACGGGTCCAGAACTCCATCCATTCTTTCGGGAAGCCGATTTCGCCGGAGGTGAAGCAGCGGTCGAAGTAGTGGCCGATGGGGATTTTTTTCATCTTGATATCGAGCACCTTGTAATGGGCATTGGTTACCATATAGACCTTTTTTCCGTGGCGGCGAAGCAGCGCCAGGTATTCCTCAACATCGGGATGAATGTCGATAAGGTGGCGCATCTGTTCTTTCAGGGCAGGGATGTCAAGGTCGAGTTCGGTTGACCAGAAATCAATATCGGTCCAGTTCAGCGTGTTTTCGTGAGCGCGGTACAGTGACATCAGCGCTTCTTTTGCTCGACAGAACGAGATATTGTTTTTTTCAGCATAACGTTCCGGAACGAGATGCTCCCAGAAAAAGTCGTCGAAGTATTTATCCAGGAGCGTGCCGTCCATGTCGAGAAGCACGCAATCAATATCGCTGAGGGGGTTCATCCTCTTCACTGTACCAACTGGCGTCGATATAGAATTTTGTGCGGGTGTGGATCAGCTCCATAATTTCGCGCAATTCTTCGAACAGCTCTTCATAGAGCGCGACATCACCCATGTCTTCATCGGCAATGTCATACGCATATGCTATCTCGTACTCCTTCGTAAGCTCATTGTCAGAAATGGTTTCGCGGACGAGCAGCGAAGGTTCGGTGTCCGGAAAGTCACGTTCTATTTCGGAAAAGAGCTTGTCAATGTCAGGATAGCCGGTCATCATCGGCAGTTTTATCAGGAATTCCAGGGTGAGCGATGACTCTTCAAAGGGCAATTCATCGTCTTCCTGTTTGTATATGGACATGCTTGTTTGAAATGTGTCGTACATGAACGACACGATAGCCGAAATGGTATATGGTTGTTCCATCTCGGGCAGCGTCACAAAGAACCTGCTTTCGCGGTCGAGCGTGAACTGCTCTATGAAGACCTGCATGTTATAGATATCGAGGAAATTCCGTGCGGATTCCGCAACCCGCATCTGGACCTCTTCAAAGCGTGTCATGGTGCCTCCAGTCAAAAAAGTAAAGACTGCTCAAGAAAAGCCAGAGACAGGGGGAAGCCCGTTATCTTGTGCGAGTATCTTTATTCTTGGCATTCTAGTAGAGCTCATTATAACATATGCCATGCGTAGTGAATCGGCGTCGGATAAGGTTGTCTTCATTACCGGAGCAACGGGCGGGCTCGGAGTGCCCCTTGTCCGCGTCTTCGCTGGCGCGCGCTGGCGGGTCGCTCTGCAGTATCACACCGCGAAAGATCGTGCCCGGGCTGTTGAAGCCGAGTTTCCTGGCAGAGTACTGTCTGTGCAGTCGGATGTTGCTGATTTCAGGTCTCTGCAGTCGGCGGTTGATACTGTGCTTGCTGTATTTGGCCGTCTGGATGTTCTGATCAATAATGCGGGCATAACCCGTGATGCCCTGCTTATGCGGCAGCAGGAAGCTGACTGGGATGAAGTAATGGCAGTGAACCTTTCGGGTGCCTTTTATGCGATTCGGGCAGCTGTCCCCGCCATGTTGCGCGGTGGATGCATTATCATGCTTTCTTCGTACTCCGGCCTGAAGGGAAAGGAAGGGCAGGCGGCGTACAGTGCCTCAAAAGCTGCCATGCTCGGCCTGACAAAGACCGCAGCGGTTGAGCTTGGGTCTGCCGGTATTTGCGTCAATGCGGTATTGCCGGGCTATCTCCCGGTCGGGATGGGACTGAGGGCGGCAACCGCCATGAAAAGGGCCCGGGAGGAAAGCCTGCTCGGCTGTCTTGCCGATCCGGATGAGGCGGCAGGTTTTATTCTGCATCTGACGTCTATGCGGAGTGTGACGGGACAGGTCTTTTGTCTGGATAGCAGAATAACGTAGGAAGGAGGAAGCTCTTCACCGCATAGGTTTTTTCAGCGAGGATATCGCGCTGCTGTCGGTGCTGCGTGGTACAATTGTAGATATGCGGATAGAATATCTTGGCAGACTCGACCGTCGCGATCCGTTATATGAAATTCTGCTTGAGCGGATTTTCACCGATGTTGCGCATCCATGTTTCCATGTGAACAAATTCGCGCAGCGCGGCGTGTATCAATATGTGGAAGAGCATTCGCACCGCGCGATAGTCGGCAAGTTTTTCCGCCTGAACGATCATAAGCCTGAACGGGCGCTCCGTATCAAGGGAGAGTTTGAGAATCTGCAGCGGATTCGTTCATACGGATTCGATGTCTATCCTCATTATGTCGTCCATCCTCTGGCGCGCGAAGAGCGCATCGGGCTTGCGGTCATTGAGGAATATGTCTGCGGCAAGGACCTTGATTATTATTTGCAGCAGGCAATATATTGCAATCGCCGCGAGGAGCTGAAGGCAAAGCTTGCCTGTCTGGCTGCTTTTCTGCATGAACTGCATACGCGTACCTGTTCTCATCTGCCGGTAGCGGTCGGCTCGGTTTGCGGGTACTTTGATAAAGTGGTCCAAAAACTGCACCGCCAGACACTTCTGGGCAATCCTGATCGTTCAGAGCTGTATCGACTGATGGAGCGATGGCTCAGCAGTCTGGCGCTGGAGCAGGAACAGAGCGTGCTGGTCCATGGGGACGCGACTCCGACAAACTTTATTTTTTGCGGCGAGCGCGAGGTTGTTGCGATTGACCTGGAGCGGATGCGGGATACCGACCGCATGGTTGACATCGGGATGGTCTGCGGTGAACTGAAACATGCTTTTCTCTGGCGCACAGATAACGGATATGCGGCAGAGCCGTATATCAGGCATTTTCTTAAAGAATATTGTCGCTATTTCCCGGACCGGAAGGAAGCCTTTCACATTATTACCCGCAGAAATCCTTTTTTTATGGCAATGACCGAATTGCGGATAGCCAGAAACAGCTATCTTGACTGGAATTACCGAAGACGCCTTGTGTTCGAGGCGATGGAATGCATGCGATGGGGGCTGAGAATCTGATGATACGCGCTGTTTTTTTCGATCTGTACTGCACCTTGATAGACATTAACACCGATGAAGGGGATGCGCGGGTGTATGAAGCACTTTCGCGGTATCTCGCGTATCATTCCGTGAATATTCAGCCTCACGAGTTGCGCGGGGTTTTTTTCTCGCTTGTAGAACAGCAACTCGCGCAAAGCGAAGAGAAGTATCCGGAACCGGACGTGTTCCGGGTTTTTGGCGAGATCATGGAGAAGTACGGAAAGGGTCTCTATCCTGATCAGTCGGTGCTTGATACCACTGTCCTTTTTCGTTCACTCACCATACGCCGGTTCGGGCTCTTCCCGGCAGTAGCGGAGACGCTTTCCGAGCTATCGAAAACATTCCGGCTTGGACTGATTTCTGATGCTCAATGGACATTTACGGAGCCGGAAATCCGCATGCTCGGACTGGATCGCTTTTTCCCGACCATCCTGCTCTCTTCGCGTTTTGGTTATAAGAAACCTGACACGCGATTGTTTGCGGAGGCTATGCAGCGTTTGGGCGTAACGCCTGAGGAGTCAGTATATATCGGCGATAGTCCGTCCAAAGACATGGTGGGGGCCAAAACTTCCGGCATGAAGTTTATTCTGTTTCAGAGCGGGTGGAAAGAGGTGAAAGGGTTCGCCCCTGACGCATGGATGGGCGATTACCGTGAACTGCCCGGTCTGCTCGAGCGGCTTGCAAAATAAATGATGATGGGCAGGGGCATCTTTGTGACCGGAACAGATACCGGAGTCGGGAAAACGATTATAGCAGCCTCTCTTGTTCGCGAGGCTCTGCAGGAGGGCTTGCGTGTCGCTGTCATGAAACCTGTTGAGACCGGCTGCGCGCGTGAAACGGGGTTGTTGCAGCCTGCCGACGGATTGTTTCTCTGGGGCATTGCGGGAGAGCCGACTTCTCTGGATGAGGTTGTCCCGATTCGGTACGAGACGCCGGTGGCACCGCTTGTTGCCGCTCGGATTGAGGGGCGGCTTCCCGATGTGAAGGAAGTTCTCGCCGTTTTTGCACGTCTGAAAAATGAGTTTGATTTTGTTGTTGTTGAGGGCGCAGGCGGTCTTTTGGTTCCGATAGGTGAGCATTGGTCAGGCCGCCCTGGGGTTTATTATATGCGGGACCTTGCCGCTGACTTTGGACTGCCTCTCGTTATTGTGGGTCGGGCGGGGCTCGGCACAATCAATCACACACTGCTGAGTGTGCACGAAGCGGAATCCGCAGGGATAAAGGTTGCGGGCGTTGTACTCAATCAGACGGAACCGCGTTCTGATACGGCATCAGCGACAAATATAGGGGTGTTGCGTGAACTCCTCGCAGTGCCGGTGTTCGGCATTTACCGGCATCTGACGGAAAGGGTGGCACCGGAGATAGATGCTGCCTCTCGGGAAATCGGCCTCGGCAGATTGGTTCAGCTTGCTCAAAGCTTGTGAGGAGTGTTCTTTTCGTCCATCTTGATGATGATGGGCGGGAATTTGCTGGTCTCGGCGTCTTTTAAATAGCAGTAGGCGAAAACGATGATTCTGTCGCCAACCGCACCTTTTCGGGCTGTCGGGCCGTTCAGGCAGAACTCCCGTGAGCCCCGCTTTCCTGGGATAACGTAGGTTTCAAAACGCTCGCCGTTATTCAGATTGCTGATCTGAACCTGCTCAAACGGCAGAATGTCAGCCATGTCCATTATATCTTTGTCGATAGTAATGCTGCCTTCATACAGCAGATTTGCTTCCGTTACGGTTGCCATATGAATTTTGGAGCGGAGAAAGCATCTTAACATCGGATATGTCCTCTCATTAAAACAATGCATTCAGGGCGAACTGCCCCGCGGATCACTCAATGATCTTCGGCACCCGATAAAATCGATCGGTTGCGTCCGGTGCGTTCTGAAGCGCTGCCTCACGCGGCAGAGATTCACGGACAATGTCCTCGCGGACAATATTTTGCAGAGGGATGACATGGGATGTCGGTTCGACCGCAGAGGTATCGAGTTCGTTCAGCTGTTCCACATAGCTCAGAATCGAATTGAGTTGCGTCCCGAAGGCTTCCGCTTCACCCTCCCGCAGCGCAAGTCGGGAGAGACTGGCTATTTTCAGCACATCATCCCGTGAAATCACGCCTCAATTCTCTCAAGGTTTGCGAGCCTGGCGGCTAGGCGCTTTAATCCGACTCCCGGAAAGTTGACGGTAACCTTCGTGTCTTCGCCCTCACCGCAACAGTCCCTGACTACCCCGATGCCCCAAGACGGGTGCTTGACGCGGCAGCCGACGATGTACAATGATTTTGGCGCTTTCGCCGCTGCCCGCACCGGCGCGGATGCCTGCAGTATGTGTTCACAGGAGCGTTCCACCCAGTCGCAGTGTTCGCGGGGAACATCTTTCAGAAAGCGCGACGGTTCCTGCTCCTGAATTTTTGAGTAGAGGCGCCTCCGGCGTACGCTCGACAGGAAGAGCTGATCTTTAGCACGGGTCATGCCCACATAGAAAAGACGACGCTCCTCCTGAACTTCACGTGGAGAGTCCATAGCCTTGAAGTAAGGGAGAATTCCCTCCTCAAGCCCGACAATAAAAACTGCCGGAAATTCGAGCCCTTTGGCGCTATGTAGTGTCAGCAGCGACACGGCTTTTGCTTCCTGAAGTTTGTCCGTTGCCGAAGACAGCGCCGCCCGATCGAGAAACTCACGAACCGGAACCCCTTCAGCAGCAGAGACGAGTTCGAGGACGTTCTGGATGCGATCTTCCGCAAGTACATCTATATATCCAGTTTTCTCAACGATATTTTTCAGCATATCCGCCGCAGTTTTGAACTGTTCGTGGGAGAGCTTTTCGACGAGACGTACAAATTCAGCGATCTTGTCCTTGAATGAGGCTGCGAGGCTCTGCGCCTTCAACATGCTCTTCATTGAACGAAACATGCTCACGCCCTGCTTCTTTGCCTCCTGCTCAATCTTGCCGATGGTAGAAACGCCGATGCCGCGTGGCGGGCTGTTGATAATCCGCCGCAGGCTGACATTGTCCTCAAGGTTCGAAATTAGACGCATATAAGAAACAATGTCTTTGATTTCCTTGCGTTGATAGAAGCTGATGCCGCTGATAACCTGATACGGCACGCGCTCTTCGCGGAGCGCATCTTCAATCGCTCGAGCCTGAAGATTGATGCGGTAAAGAACGGCAACATCGCTGTACTCAAACTTGCCTTTCAAATAAAGATCCTTGATTGTGCGGGCAACCTGTTTTGCTTCTTCTTCCTCATTCTGCAGTGTGCTGTATGCAACCATCTCGCCTTTGGCTCTGTCGGTCCAGAGCTGCTTGACCTTCCGGTTTTCGTTCTGCGCGATTACCGAACCGGAAACATCAAGAATTTTTTGCGTAGAGCGAAAGTTTTGCTCGAGCTTGACGACCTTAGCCTTCGGGAAGTCCTTCTCAAAATTCAGAATGTTGGCAACATCAGCGCCCCGGAAGTGGTAAATGCTTTGATCATCATCTCCGACAACCGATATCCGGTGATGCTGAGAGGCAAGGAGCTGCATCAGCCGGTACTGGGAGCGGTTGGCATCTTGGAACTCATCAACGAGCAGATGTTCGAATAATCCGGTGTATTTCCTGAGAATCTTCGGATGTTCCTCAAACAGTTTAACCGTGAGCATGATAAGGTCGTCGAAATCCAAGGCATTGCAGCGTTTCAGTTCCTGCTGATATTTCAGATAGGCCCTGCCAAGCTTCTCATCGAAGCTGAAGCCGTCACCCCTTGCAAGAAACTCCTCCGGCGCAATAAGATGTGATTTCAGGATGCTGATGCGGGAGACGACCCCCTTGTAAAGCGCTTCATAAATATTCAGCTCTCGAAGAATATGTCGTATCATGCTACTCTGGTCGTCGTCGTCGTATACGGTAAAATCAGGTTTGTAGCCAAGGGCTGCTATCTCCCGCCGCAGGATGCGGTTGCACTGTGAATGGAAGGTGCCGAGCCAGAGATGCTTTGCATCGCTGGCAGTCAGCTGACTGATACGCTGTTTCATTTCATTGGCGGCCTTGTTCGTAAAAGTAACCGTGAAAATGCTGCCGGGGGAGATTTTTTTCTTTTTGTTGAGGTAGGCGAATTTTCGGGTGATAACTCTGGTCTTGCCGCTGCCAGCTCCGGCAAGTACCAGAAGCGGACCGTCACAATGCAGGATGGCCTCCCGTTGCTGGGGGGTCAGATCATCTAAGAGGACATCTTTTGCCATGACGTTACTCCTTAGTATACCATAATTCTGCGTTATCCATGACGTGTGCGGCAGGACTATTCAACCGTGACACTCTTTGCCAGATTGCGCGGCTGGTCAACATCGCATCCCCGCAGCACCGCGATATGATACGCCAGCAGCTGAAGCGGTATGGTCAGCAGGACGGCGTTCAGAAATTCATTGCTGACGTCGATTGAAAAGACGTTCTGCGCAAGCTTGCCGACGTGTGCGTTGCTTTTTGTTGTGAGCGCAATGATCTTGCCGCCGCGACTCTTCACTTCTTCCATGTTGGACAGTACTTTCTCAAGCAGCCTGTCTTCAGGGGCGAGCATAACAACGGACAGATCTTCATCAATGAGCGCAATTGGACCGTGTTTCATTTCACCGGCCGGATAGCCCTCTGCATGAATGTATGAGATTTCCTTCAGTTTCAGTGCTCCTTCAAGTGCGATGGGGAAGTGAATTCCTCGTGCAAGATAGAGGAAGTCGCGAGCCTTTGCATGTTCTTTTGCGATAGCTTCGATTTCCGCATCGCGCGCAACAATATTTTCAACTTTTGCGGGCAACTGGAGCAGATCGTCAATGAGTTTTTTCGCGGTGTTGGCGGCAAGCACATCCCTTTTTCGTCCAAGCGCGATTGCCAGAAGGTAGAGTGCTACAATCTGTGTCGTAAATGCTTTCGTCGAGGCGACGCCGATCTCAGGGCCGGAATGGGTATAAAACGTGTAATCTGCTTCCCGGGAAGCGCTGCTGCCGATAACATTGCAGATCGTCAGGGTTTGCGCCCCGAGGCGCTTCGCTTCCCGCATTGCAGCCAGCGTATCCGCAGTTTCTCCCGATTGAGAGATCGCGATAAAGAGAGTCCGGCCGCTTATCAACGGGTTGCGGTAGCGAAACTCCGAGGCGATATCGACTTCAACCGGGATGCGCGCAAGCTCTTCGATCAGGTACTTGCCGACGAGGCTCGAATGCCATGAAGTCCCGCAGGCGACCAAAGTGATTTTCTCCACTGCCGACATAATCTTGGCGGTCAGACCGAACTCCTCAATGACAACTTCGCCGCGTTCAGGAATAACTCTGCCGCGGATCGTGTCAGCGATTGCGCGTGGC
>JBBIQQ010000065.1:0-13089 GCA_037442225.1 Nitrospirota bacterium | reverse complement strand
CATACGAGATCCGTCGCGTCTGAACTGGCTCGACCTGCCGCAGCAGTCCGCGTGGAAAGCGGCAACAGAACTTCTGTTCAATCTCGGCGCGCTTGATCCCGATGGCTCGCCGACCATGATGGGAAAAGCGATGGCTGCGTTGCCGCTCCATCCCCGGCTCTCCCGCCTTCTGCTGCATGCTCAGGAACTCGGAAACCGGAATCTGGGATGCGATCTTGCAGCCCTGCTTTCGGAGCGCGATATCCTGAAGAGATCGGCAGGACGGCCGGATATCTGCGAACCTGACATTGCCGAACGGCTGCATCTGCTGCACAGATGGCGGCAGGACAAGCTGGAGCGAACAGCCGCTGATGTCAATGCGCTTCAGTCTGTTGACTGCGTGGCGCGCCAGCTCCGCCAAATACCAGGCCCCCCCGCGGGAAGCGAACGCTCTCTTCATGTCAACGATTCAATGCCGAGGCTTCTGCTCAGCGCGTTTCCGGACCGGCTTGCGAAAAAGCGCGACGATTCCTCGGGCAGGTTTCTCCTGGCTCAGGGAAGAGGCGTGCGATTGGCCGCCACATGCGGCATGAGCAACAGCGCCTATATGGTCGCGCTTGTGCTCGACGCCGGAGTGAAAGGCGACGGCGTCGCACACATCGCATGTGCGCTGACTGAAAATGTGGTTCGCGATGAGTATGAAGGGCGAATAGAAACGGTTCGGCGCGTCGGATGGGACAAGCGTCGCCAGCGTGTCGGCGCGACATTGGAAGAACGCATCGGCGCGATTGTGCTCGACGCAAAACCCTTTTCCGCATCGGATGAAGAGGCTATTCCTCTTTTGTGCGAGGCCGTCGCCTCAAACCCGGACATGCTCAGGTTCACCAAAGAGGCAATGCAGATGCAGTGCCGGGTTGCGCTTCTGCGGCGCTGTTTTCCGGACAAACAGTGGCCGGATCTGTCCCGAGATGCATTCGCAAAAAATGCATCGAAGCTTTTGGCACCTTTTCTGTCCGGAATACGCACCTCCGCACAGTTGCAGCAGCTCAGCCTGATTCCGGCGTTCAAGGCAGCTCTCTCATGGGAGCAGCAACGACTGCTTGACGAGCAGGCGCCAGCGTATCTGACGGTGCCGAGCAAACATCGGGTCGCGCTCGATTATGCCGCGGGAGATGTTCCGGTGCTCGCCGTAAAACTGCAGGAGATGTTCGGCTGTGCCGACACCCCGGCAGTTGCCGGCGGCCGGGTGAAGGTCCTGCTGCATCTTCTTTCTCCCGCGGGCCGTCCCGTTCAGATCACTCAGGATCTGAAGGCTTTCTGGGACAACGGTTACCTTGCTGTCCGGAAAGACCTTCGCGGCCGTTATCCGAAACATCCATGGCCCGATAACCCCTGGAGCGCCCTGCCGACTCGGCGGGTGAAACCGCAAAAATGACGTTCCGCTCCTTCACGAAACACCTGCCATGAGCGGTGTCCTCTGGTCACTGCTGCCTATTTTTTTGCTGATCGCCGGTGGTTTTCTGCTTCGGCTTGTCTTTATCCGGAGTACGGCCGCGTGGCAGCTTGTGGAGAAATTGACGTATTATGTGCTGTTTCCGGCGCTGCTTGTTGTAACGCTCTCGCGGCTGAGCTTTGATGTGCTGACACTAACGCCTGTGCTCTTCGTTGTATCAGCTTCGCTGGCAATCGTGGCTGCCGGATTGTTTATGGCTCGCTCCCGGCTTCAGCTCGACGGCCCTTCGTTCAGCTCGGTGTTTCAGGGATCGATACGCTACAACACATATGTCGGCCTTTCGGCGGCAGGGGCGCTGTACGGCGACACGGGAACGGCTCTGATGGCGCTTCTGGCCGCCGCCATGATACCGGCCGTGAATGTCATGTCTGTGTTTGTGCTGAAGCGGTTCGCTTCAAATAACGGCTTTTCGTGGCACGGGGCAGCGGCAGAAATTCTGAAAAACCCGCTTATCCTGAGCGCGCTTGCCGGGCTTGCCCTGAGCGCTTTTCAAATGCCGCTTCCCGCAATGATTGGCGATCTCCTCGACCTGCTTGGCAAGGCTTCCCTGCCGCTCGGGCTGCTTGCGGTCGGCGCGGGGCTCAATCTGTCGTCAATCAAGAGACATGCTCGGCCTGTCGCGATGGGAAGCGTTCTGAAACTGCTGGTGCTTCCTTTGCTCGTCTGGGGATTCGGCGTGCTGGCCGGAATTGACCGCGTGCCGCTTGCCATGGCGGTGCTGTATAGCTCATTGCCGACGGCATCATCCGCATTCATCCTGGCGCGGGAGCTGGGGGGAAATCACGCGCTCATGGCAAGCATCATCACCATGCAGACGATGGCCGCCTTTGTGACCCTGCCGGTGTTTGCGCTGCTTCAGCAATGAGGGCGGCGCCGGATTGCGCAACGGAGCGCTCCGGCGCGTCTCAGCATCATTCGATATGCGACAGGGGTATCTTGCCGATCGGAATGGTACGATGATGCAAATCGAAAATGTCGGCGATAACGTCGGCCACTTCCAGAAAAGCATCCATAACGTCGGGGTTGAAGTGTGAAGGATGAATCGTATCATTCCCTTTTTGTATGACTTCCATCGCTTGTTCATGGGAAAGCGGCTCCTGATAAAAATGCCTGCTCCTGAGCGTATCATAGACATCGCAGACCCTGACAATGGCGCCGGACAGGGGAATCTGGTATCCCTCCAGTCCTTGCGGATATCCTGTGCCGTCCCAGTTTTCATGGTGAGTCAGGGCGATCTCCGCTGCCATCTGCTGAAGAGGAGATGCTGAACTCTTCAGCAGGCGGTGACCTATGACGGTATGCTTCTTCATCATTGCGTTTTCCTCGTCGGTGAGCGGCTCTTCCTTGAATAATATGGCGGCCGGAACTCCCATTTTCCCGATGTCATGCAGGGTGCTCGCAAAAGTGATCTTGTCGATGAATGTCATCGGAAGGTCGAGCATTTCACTGACTTTATTGGCATAGAGTCCGACACGCACGATATGATTGCCGCTTCCAGAGTCGCGGAATTCAGCCAGCGCGGCAAGTCGCCTGAGGAAATCACGGTTTGCGACCTTCTCCGAAGCAAGCGTGAGCGCAATTTCACCCGCAAAGGCTTCATCCCGTATCGGCTCCGGAGTCAGCATCCGCTTCTTTACCGACTCGCGGGCGCGCTTTTCTTTCAGGAACTCAACCCATGACGAGAGATCTTCCAGATTGCGGATAACAATATCGACAACTTCGTCCGACATTTTGATGTCGCCGGAGCGGGCCATTTTCAGGAATTCCAGCGAAGGCCAGATTTTATTGGTAAGCATGTCCGAAATGCAGGTCATGAGGTGGGCGTCTGAAGTCATACAGATCCGGCCGTCCGCTTCAAGCTTCTTGCAGCGGCCGAGCATTATCAGGCGTGTTGCTTCCGGACTGTTCGGCATGAGTTTTCTTCTCCTTGCGGGAACATAATTCAAGCTCCGCCCTGTACGGATATTATATCGCAAAAAGATTCCCCGAAGAAGCCGACGTGCTGGTCAGACTGCTTTGGCAGTCTGACCAGCACGTCAATTTTAAAACCTGCAGGAAAGATTCAGAGAAACCATGTGAAGACGCGACTTGTATGTGCCGCTTGCCGCAGTCGCTGAATTAAAGAAACCATCTGTCAGGTTGTCATCGATTGCGTTGTTTTTTGCGCGGTTCATCAGCCGCTGATATCCGTAGCCGACATCGATACTGAGTGATTTGGTCGGCTTGATACTCGCTCCGACAGTAAAAAGATGGCTGTCGGCATCGGGAATCGCCGGCTCAAATGTGGAGTCCGGCGCGGCTCCGAGCTGATACAGATATCCTCCCATGAGCACGACCGTATCGACAAGCTGGTATTTCATGCCTATCATGCCGGTCCACGTATCACGCCATTTCCGGGGGGTCACTGCGTTCATGCTGAAAAATACGGGCTGGCCAAACTGAATGTTCAGTTCTTTGAATGAAGACCATTGCTCCCATCGGGATGCAATTTCAAAGGTAAAAGGATAGAGCTGCCTGAACTGCGCTCCGAAGTATGCCTGTGCGGGGAGATCGATTTTCGCGCGTCCCGTAGTATTCGGGAAAAGCAGAGGGAGCAGGGGCGCCCCGGCAGCCGGCAATTCGAATGAAGCATTTCCATCAATGGATGCGCGAATCTTGCTTCTGTAGGATAGACCGATGGAGATATTCTTTGCCGGATCAATAAGAATGCCAAGGTTGCCGCCAATGCCGTCTCCGGACCCTTTGAATTTCTGCGAACCATCCGGCAAAAGAAATGAGGAGAAATTCATCTGACGCTCAAGAGTGCTGTCCACCAGCAAATAAACAATGCCGGCAGCCGCAGACAGCCATGGCGCGATTTTGACGGACACTACCGGATTAAATGCCCAGGTTGTCAGTTCGGAGTTGGTTGCAAGGTAACGGCCTTCCCAGCCTGTCGGCCACTTCGTTGACAGGCCGAACGGATTGTAAATGCCAAAGCCGAAACTCAACTTGTCATTTACCGCATGCGTGATATACAGATTGGAAGGGAAAAAAGTCTGGCGCTCAGTCTTTGTCGTCTCTCCTGTCAATGTGCTGGTGAACTGGCGGGTCGGGATGATGAGCGTGGTGCCTGCAGAAATTTGAGTGCCCGGCAACTGGTTGATCAGCGCAGGGTTGAAGAACACGGCTGACGGCCCATCAGCATGGGCAATCATCGCACTGGCCTGACTTGTCGATGCACTGTCCTGCGTAAAAATGCCGAATCCCGAAGCGTGGCAGTCAAATGCCGCAAGTCCCATCAGAAAGCCTGCGGCAATAGCCAGGGAAGCGGCCCCGAATCTTCTCCTGCTCATAACCTGCTCCTCTCAACCTCTGGTTTCAATGCCACCAATACACTAATTGCTTTATTATATCGCAAAGCGGAAGATCTCCGATCCTCCGACATGTTCATAGTGTGCTAATATTACGGGACGGACGCGTGATTGCTCACGGCAGTGCGGATGGTTCAGCGGTCAGTTCCTGCAACGCATCTGAGGCGCTCTTATCTTTTAAGTACAGGGAGGCAATGCTTGATTGGTTCGCAGTATCTGATGGAAAGTCCGGAGGAAGCTGAGCGTCTGGACGTGAAAACTGATGTGAGCGCGGTTATCCGTCAGGCTAAATGGGCCGGAATTCAGCCTGGAATGCGCGTTGCGGACGTCTGTTGCGGTTCCGGCAAAACTTCAGCGGTATTTCACAAGCTTGTCCAGCCCGGCGGAAGCGTTGTCGGCATTGACCAATCGCCGCAGAGGCTTGCTTTTGCATTGCAGCGATATGGGGTGCAAGGCATTGAATTTGACTGCAGGAATATCACAGAACCGCTTGATGAATTAGGGCAGTTTGATTTCGTGTGGCTCCGGTTCGTCCTTGAATATTTCAGCGCGAACGCTTTCGAAGTGGTGCAAAATGTTGCCGGCATGGTCTGTCCCGGCGGAATACTTTGCCTTCTTGACCTGGATCACAACTCCCTGAATCATTATCGTGCGCCGGCAGGGCTGGAGCAGACCATGCTGGACCTTGCTCAATTGGCAGTGGAAAAAGCCAACTTTGACCCCTATGCCGGGCGGAAGCTCTATTCCCACATATATCGTCTTGGCTATGAAGAGATTGCTGTGGATGTCAGCGCACACCATCTCATCATCGGGGAACTAAAAGAGGCTGACGCTTTCAACTGGATAAAAAAGATATCCGTTTCCGCAAAAAATCTTGGGTACGACTTTAGGCGCTATGCGGGAGGATACCGGGAATTCCTGGCGGAGTTTGAGGCTTTCTTTTGCGATCCGGGGCGCTTTACCTACACACCTCTTATTTCATGCAGAGGAAGGCGTCCCCGCATATAATGGTCAGAGGGTGGTTTTGAACTTCTTGCGATAGTAGCGCAGAAAGGCATCGACAACTTCTCCGTCGAAGTGAATGCTTCTCTGTGACTCTAGCAACTCGATAGCAGTCGCCTCCGGCATGGGATCCCGGTAGTGACGTTTTGCCGTTATAGCCTCCACAAAGTCTGCAACAGCAATGATGCGCGCGCCAAGCGGTATGTCAGATCCCTTCAGTCCGTCAGGGTATCCGGTTCCATCGTACCGTTCGTGATGAGCGCCGACAATTGCCGGAACATGCTTGTATATGCCGTCAAATTCGATCTTCAGCAGGATATCTTTTGATTTTTGAGCATGTGTTTTAATTATCTCATACTCCTCTGCTGTCAGCTCCCCGTCCTTTTTCAGAATGGCATCATCAATGCCGATTTTCCCGTAATCATGCAATAGAGCCGCAACGCGGATTGCCTCGCACTCGTCATCTGACAGCGCAAGCTCCTCGCATATGCCGACCGCATATTCGGTCACTACTTCGGAATGGCCCGCCGTAAGAAAATCGCGGGCGTCGATGCTTGCAGCCAGAGTTTTCAGAATTGAGTAAAACTGTTTCTTGGCGGCATTCGTCAGGAATAAATTGTGCAAGGCAACGCCGATTTCCGGTGCAATACCCATAAGCAGGAGTTTATCGCTCTCAATCAGAGGTCTTTTTGTTTTGACATTGTCGACCGCAAGTACGCCGAGGGAAGTCTCTTCATAAACGATAGGGCAGCAGATGAAAGCATGCGTGCCAATATGTTTTGCGAATGCAAGGCTTCTGGCGGAGATGAAATCGGAAATATCGTCGATATTATTCACGAGAAAAGGCTTCTGGTCATAATATGCCCGGACAAGAACCCCTTTTGACTGCGGATTGAGACGGAATTTCGCAGTCTTCAGGTGCTGAAGCTGTTCATCTGAATATCCGAACCCGGCACAAAAAACGAGCTCGAGTTTCAGTTCATCTTCCAGCAGAATCATGCCGCGATCAAAATCGAGGCGGCTTTGCAGTATACGCATGACATTTTCGAGCATGGCATTTTTCGGCATCTGTTTGCTCAGCGCATGACCGATTTCATTGATGACCAGAGCATTATTGTAATTGCCCGCAATTTTTTCCTGCTGTATTTCGACACTTTCTCTGAAATGGTCAACGGCGGATAATACTTCTTGTTTTTCAAGGACTTTTTCATAAAACATAATAGCCAGAACCAAAGCAAGCGCACAGGGCGCAAGCGTTTGAATTGCAAATGCGGCGTTATTGAAGGCCACCAGCATGCAGAGAAACAATGCGGCGGCAATGGTTGCATTGCGGATACGTTTCCACCTGCTCGATCGTAATTTCACTTCCCAGGAAATAACATAACGGCAGACATTTCCGCCATTAAAAACACACTCGGGATGCTCAAGTGTCGTGTTGAGATGACCGAAGGACATTGGAATCGCCTCAAAATATCCCATGCGATTCTCGCACTGAAAAGGTTTTTCCTCCACTCCTTCAAACGGTGACGCCGTAATTTCCACAATACTGTTTGAAATCTTCCGGGAACGGGTAATCCCGCCCTTCGTGAATTTTGGCATCCATTGGTCAATAAGTTCGTAAACCTTGATTGGCCCGGCAAGATAAAGGAGAGCCTGTTTTGCCAATCCCATAGCATCAGGGGATACAGTATAACGTCCCGCTTCACGGGCAATATTCGGATTGCCGGTCGCCTTTTTGACCTTCTCATAAAACAGATCGACTTCAGCCTGCGTAAACCAGTGTCCCGGGTCGGCAATCTGATGCGCATCTATCCCGGTAGGCTTCAGCAGTTCATTGATATTGATATAGGGGTAGCGGAGCTTTAAAAGTCTGACATAATTATCCAGTATGCGGCTGTTGTATATTCGGCTTTCAGGGTCAACCCTTGGATTCACCGTCAGCATGCCGCCGTTTCCCTTGGATTATCGGCGCATGACAGACGCACATGAAACAGTAATCGAAACGGCTGAAAACTCATTATCACGATTGACCCTCTCCGTCATTTCGATGCGGAACGATTTCATCAATGTGATGAAGAAATGCCTGCGCCCCCTCTGGAAGATACAGAACCCATGCGTTATAGATTTTCTCCATCGGGAGCCTCTTCTTCACCGCAAACTCCACAGGAAACGTCATAATGGCAATCTCGTCGTGGCGGACCAGATGGGCTATCTGTGCCAGCGCTGCCGACACCAGTAACGTATCAAGCACATCGTGTTCAATCGCAAAAATCTTGACACAATCAATTACATTGGACAGATTTATTCCTATATCGGTCGAGGTTAACGCCATTATCGCGTGGAGCCGGCCTTTGACAAGCAGCGCAAAGATATGCCTTGTGCGGGAAAATCCGCTGTTTTCGTAAATCCTGTTCAGTGAATCAGCATTGAATGTGTCCGTGGTAAGGTCGAGCGCCCGAAGCAGCAACCCTCCGCTGACGTGCTGGTAAAACTTTTCAAGCTCTGCGATGTCGGAAGGCCGCGCCGCGATAATTTCCGCGTTTTTAAGCTGCAGAAAGCTGCGCAGGGAATCGGGCGGCAGATCGTTTTTTGACATATGAGCAAACGCCATAGGATCAATTGTGCAAGCCTTCGGATTGTTCAGCTTTTCCTTGTATCCGCCGAACAGACGTCGCGGAGTCCTGTTTTCCTGCCTGTAGTAGGCAAGCAGATAGTCCATCGGAGTTCCATTAAGCATATAGCATGAATTGACATGCCAGGCCCCCTGGCTTAACACAGCAAGGCCGGCCCTGAGTCCATGCGCTGTTGCGGCCATATGATGAAAAAGCCAGGTCTTTTCATATGCATGGATCATGGAGATATGCCCCACCAGCTCGCCCTTGTCCTGATAGGTAAAATGCCGGCAAATATCAGGATTGTTCATATAGAGCTTTTTATAGGTTTCCTTGAACTGGTCTCTCTGCCGCGAGATGCTTGCATACTTTTCCGGATAGACGAAGCCGCTCTCGAAGAAAAGCTGCCATAGAGCGTCCAAATCCACCCTGCCGCAGGTGTGCGTTTTGGCGTTCTCCATCCGTGCTAAATAGTTCGAAAGCAGTGTCTGGTCTCGCATGCTCATTTCCAGATACCCGATACCGATCTTCACCGTCAGACGTTCTCCATCTCCGGCAAGAACTCTGCTGTAGATTACCTGCCCTCTACAACTATAAGAAGCGATGTTCGCTATCTCAATGTGAATTTCCGGCAGAACAAGCCCCGGCACGAGCACTGAACTGTCATAATATTCATGTGCCGAAAAGCCCCCGCCCGAGATTTCGTCAATCTGAAGATGAACCGCCTGCTGCGTCAGCGGATGCCTAAAGAAAACAGTCGGCGCCGGCATGGGTCTATAGCGGTGGCAGCGGGCTGCTTTTGCGCCGAATCGGGGAACATTCTTTCTAAGCGGGCGCAAAACGATAATTCTCGTGTGCTCATGGTCAGTCTGACGTACTACTTGACACTCGCCTGTAAAAACAATGTCACCCCCGCGCTTAAGAAGCACATAGAGATTTTCAGCGGCCTTCAACCAGAAAAAAGGCTGTTTGTCATCACGCACCATCACGACCGAAAACGAAACTGCATGGAAATCTCCCAGCGTCCCCCGAAAAAGAGTACTATTGTGCATGAGTTCAACGCTTATGTCAGCGGCGGAGGAATGCCGTTTCACCGAACGGCAGCTTATCTGATAGCCGCTGTCAGCAATGCTGAAACGAATGCCTTCTCCGGAAATGCTTTGCACCTGCGCTCCAACGGATATGAGTTTCAGGTCGTTATCGAGAAGAACGTTCACGAAACGGTAATCGGCAATATCCGGGGGAACCTCAGCCTTCGATACCCAGACGCATTCAAGGTAATCACTCAGGAGCGGCTGCGGCCGTGCCTTGAAACATGCGGTCGTAGCGTAGCGGGGATGCTGGAAAACAGCCCTGATCGTTCCGCCCCGGAAATTGATGAAATTAAGGATATTGGTGATCTTTTTTTTTGCTATCGGGCGGGGTTGGCTATTTTCAGCATGCCTGCCGACTTCAACTGAAAGTGCTTCGCCTGGCACACTGTTGTTGAGGGAAGAGTCGTTTCCTTGAGCGTCGCTATGCACCTGTCACCTTTAGAGTATTTTGATGATACTGCTTGCATCAAGTCAAGTATATCTTAAGATATGGATTGTTATTATTCAGAAAGAGCGATTTTTGTTTTGGAATTCTCCTGCCGCGTCCGTTATAATTCGACGAACTTGCCGGTGACCGGTCATTATTGCCGGGTTTTTATTCAATCTTGCGAATTAAGGAGTGTCGGAATGAAAAAATGGAGAAAGCTGCAGGCAGTGATGGTGTTCTGTATTATGCTGGCTATCGGCATGGGAAGCGCTACGTTTGTCTGTGCAACCGAAGGCGGAGGCGGTGCCTATCCGAATGGGGCTGAGGACTTTATGGCCGGCGCCGTGCCGCCGCCGGGTACGTATTTCATTAACTACCTCACCCATTATACTGCCGGCCGGCTGAATGACCGCAATGGCGACAAGCTTGTCCCTGACTTCAGGCTCAATGCCACCGCCAATGTGTTTCGCTTCATCCATGTGACAAAGCATCAGATTCTTGGCGGCTACTGGGGCATGCATGTTTTCGTTCCTCTGGTGCATCTTGATGTGAAAATGATGGGAGCAAAGGACAACAAGACCGGTCTGGGCGATATCATTATCGACCCGTTCATTCTGTCATGGCATTCAAAAAACTGGCACTTTGCAACCGGCGTTGACATCTATCTGCCGACCGGCGCGTATGACAAGAATGACCTTGCCAATATCGGCCGCAACTACTGGACATTCGAGCCGATTTTCGCTGCAACCTACACTGCCGATTGCGGATTCGATGCTTCAGTCAAGCTCATGTATGATTTTAATACCAGGAACAACAACTCCCGACTGCCGAACGGCCAGGAAGTGAAGTACCTGTCCGGACAGGAGTTTCATCTCGACTATACGCTTGGCTACAAAACCGGCGGCTGGAGCTTCGGCGTAGGCGGCTATTATTATAAGCAGATTACCAACGATGAGGTGAATGGAGAAAAGGTTGGCACCGACGGATTCAGGGGGCAGGCATTTGCGTTCGGCCCGCAGGTGAAGTATGACTATAAAAATATGAGTTTCGCGCTCAAGTACCAGCATGAAGTCGCGGTGAAGAACAGGCCTGAAGGGGATAAATTCTGGCTGAAGTTTGTCTACGCGTTCTAATATTCTGAAGCTGAGCGGAAAACAAAACACTGCGCCGCTGGTGTGCGGCGCGGTGTTTTCATGGTGATTCCCTGATATAATATAGAATGTCAGCAAGAAAGAGTGTGGCGTCAATGACGCCCGGCAAGATGCTGTTTTATCCGATTCTGGTTATCGTGATAAACGCCGTTGTTGTGATTACCGCGTTTTACCTTTCGTTTGACAAATGGGCAAGAGACATTCTCACCGAGACGGAAGACCAGTATAATAACCACATCCGCCAACTGGTTTTGCTCGCAAAAGACTCTGTCGCCGACACCATAGAAAGCTACAAACAGGGAACTCTCCCAAAAGACGAGGCCTTGGCGCGTGTCCGCGCGAAAGTGCGCGGCATGGTCAACGAAGACTCCCACGGCCTGTCTTATATCTTCATGGGCGCGTACGACGGCAGGATGCTCGCGCTGCCGATAGAACCGCACAAGGAGCTGACCAGTCTCTGGGATTTCAAAGACGGGTTCGAAAGGCACGCTATCCGGGAGTTTGTCCGGACTGCGCAGAAATCCCCTGAAGGCGGCTTTGTAAGGCATTCTTATTACCTTCCGGATTCTTCCGTTGTAAGAGAGAAGCTGACATTTGTCCTCGGCATTCCCGAATTGGACTCTTACCTCGGCACCAGCATATATTTTCAGCAGATCACGCATGATCAGCAATTGGTGCTCGCCTCGGCAAAAAAAAGGTCTCTCCTGTACGGCTTTCTTTTCCTCATGCCGGTGTTTCTTGCCCTCGGCTATGTTGTCGCGAGAACCCTGGAGCTTGCACAGAGCAAGGTCCGGTATGAAAATCTGGTGCAGAACGTTTCTAGCGTCATTATTGAGTGGGATTTAGACGGCAATGTGAAGTTCATCAACGACTACGGAAAACGGTTCTTTGGCCATTCACACCGGGAGCTCGTCGAGAGTTCCGTTGCCGGCATCATTGTATCGCCGTTTGGGCAAAACGGCGATACCCTAAAGCAGAGGATCGACGCCATCGTGACGCAACCTGACGTTCCGGCTCACCTCGAGAGTGAAGTCACCACGCGCTCCGGCGAAAGAGTTTGGCTGGCGTGGACAAACACGGTACTGCGGAACACCGAAGGCGCTCCGTCCGGAATGCTCTCGGTCGGTCTGGATCAGACTCTGCGGAAAAAAACCGACGACGCGCTCATAAAGTCGGAAATGCGCTACCGGTCATTTTTCTTGAGCGCCCTTGACGGTATCTTTATAATCAATAACGGCTCCATTGTGGACGCGAACAACCAGGCCGTGCAATTGTTCGGCGTTCCCGTCACCAAATTTGTGGGAACCCCGGCGGCGCAGTGGTCTCCCGAATACCAGGAAGACGGAGCCGTCTCGCGCGAAAAAGAGAACGAGCTGATCCGGAGAGCGCTTGACGGCGTTCCGCAGCGGTATGAATGGCTCTTTCAACGACAGGACGGCTCCCTCTTTCTTGCCGATGTCTCCCTGAATCTGGTGCCCCACGCCGATGGTCAGATGCTGAGGGCGTCAATACGCGACATCACCGAGACCCGGATGGCCCAGGAAGCATTGCGGCAGGTCAGGGAGCGCTTTGTCTGCGCGTTTCATGAAAGCCCGCTGATGATGCTAATCATCGACCCGGCGTCACATGCCATCATAGAGGCAAACGACACATTCGTTGCGGGCACGGGACACTCTCATGCAGACGTCCATGGGCAGACTGACGAGACATTGTGCCTGTGGAAAGAGAACGCCGCGAGAGCTGAATTTTATGAAACACTGGCCCGCGACGGGAAAATCC
This sequence comes from Nitrospirota bacterium, assembly GCA_037442225.1. Lineage (GTDB taxonomy): Bacteria > Nitrospirota > Thermodesulfovibrionia > Thermodesulfovibrionales > Dissulfurispiraceae > JAAYUK01. Next base: position 179 of record JBBIQQ010000065.1, on the reverse strand, counting down.
AGAACTATGAAGCGGCGCTTGTGCGGAAAGATGGCAGCAACATATACGCGATGCTGACCGCGTACGGCATTCATTACAGCGGGCACAATGAGATTATGTTCGTCATCAGGGATATTACGGAACGCAGACGGCGGATAGAAGCGCTGAGCGAAGCGCAGGAGAAGTTTGCCGAGGCGTTC
>JBBIQQ010000064.1:0-13266 GCA_037442225.1 Nitrospirota bacterium | reverse complement strand
CTGTCGCGGTCGCGCTGAAAGCAGGTGCGGAGGTCGTCTTCTCGGTCAGCTCCGGCTCTCCCCCGGCTCCGGCTGCTCAGACACGCGTTGGGATGCAGTATCCGGCGCTCAATCGCTTCTGTCTGTTCCCGTATATTCATGGGACTCAGCGGCATGATGCTGCGCCTATAAAAAAAGAGCCGTCAGAATAACAGCCTGACAGACCTTTTCGCACTCCCTCATGAACCATCCTTTCACAAAAAATGCACGTCACCGCCATGATTTTCCGAGCGCAGCCGCAACACCGCCGGCAAGCGAGGCAATATCTTTATCCAGCACGGTCCGCGCATCAAGCAGCAGCGCATCGTCCTTGATACGCGCGATAACGGGCGGCCTCTGATTGCGGAGACTTGCCTCAAACGCATTGACGGTCAGGCTTGCCGGGCGAACGGCAACGGCATAGGTATCAAAAAGGATTTCTGAAAGGGCTCCGCCGCCCGATTGGGAGGAGTCTTTCACTATCCGTATCTCTCCCACACCGGCAGGGACAGCCTTCCTCAGGTGCGCGGCAATCTTCTGCGCCCGCTTTTTAATTTCCGCTGGCTTCATGAAGAGCATGTGAAGCGTCGGTATCTCGCGCTTTGCCCGATCTTCGTCAAGATACAGATGAAGCGTAGCCTCAAACGCGGCAAGCGTCATCTTATCGACCCTGACAGCGCGCATAAGCTGATTTTTCGCTATAATATCAATTAGTTCTTTCTTGCCGACAATAATCCCGCCCTGTGGGCCGCCCAGCAGTTTGTCGCCGCTGAAGGTAACGAGATCGGCCCCGGCCTTGAGAACTGCCTGGACAGTCGGTTCGATGTGAATGCCATACGGCTTCATGTCAATCAGGCTGCCGCTGCCGAGGTCGAACATGACCGGTATCCCATGCTTTTTTCCGAGCGCGGCCAGCCGCTCAATCGACGGGGTTTCCGTAAATCCGACCATGCGGAAATTCGATTGATGGACCTTCATCAGAAGCGCGGTGGCTTCGTTGATGGCGTACTCATAGTCATACACATGCGTTTTGTTCGTCGTACCCACCTCTCGGAGCAGCGCGCCGCTGTTGCTCATCACATCGGGAACGCGGAACGACCCTCCGATCTCGACCAGTTCGCCGCGGGAGACAACAACCTCCCTGCCTTTTGCCAGCGCAAGGAGGCAGACGAAAACCGCAGCCGCGTTGTTATTCACGATAAGGCTCGCCTCAGCGCCTGTGATGTCGTTGATCAGGCGCTGCACATGGCTGTACCGTTTTCCGCGCCCGCCTCGCTCGAGATCGTATTCCAGATTGGAATAGCCGGATGCAACCTCTGATACATGGCGTAAAACAGGCTCTGAAAGAACCGAACGGCCGAGGTTCGTATGAATGACAACACCCGTTGCATTGATGGCCGGCTGAAGGCTGTATGCGCAGAGCTTTTGAATGCGGGACTCCATCTCTGATTGCAGCGCCGTCAGATCGAGCGCGGAGCGGACACCGGATCTGATATGATCACGCTCCCGCTGGAGCGTATCGCGAATGCCCTGCAAAACGTACCGGCGTGCATAGCGGCCGATCCAAAATGCTCCTTCCGCAGATTTCAGAACTTCATCAACAGACGGCAATGCTGCCAGCAGTTTTTGATGGTCCATGGGAACTCCTTAATAAAGAAACAAAAGTAATGCTCAGCAGCCTGACGCGCGGAGCATTTTTACGCTGCGTCAAAAAACTCTTCTGAAACCGCTCAAAAAACGTGTTCGAGTATCTGGATTCTCTCTCTTCGCGCAATTGCTGGTTGCGCCACGGCGGGCGCTCAGCCATTTGCCCTTTGAGCTATTCTACCCGGTTCTCCGTGCCTTTTCAAAGGCATCCGGTTTGTATTATTATACATACTCGTGAAAAAGGCTTTTAACTGAAAGAATTGAGATCGAGGACCAGCATCGAACCCGCTTAGGTTCTGCAGTCTTGCCACACCAATCTTGAATAGCGAATTTTTCTGTGGAGGAATTATGAAACATTACCTGTTGGCTCCCGGGCCCACTCCCGTTCCGTCCGAAGTGCTTCTGTCGATGGCAAAACCGATGATTCACCATCGTGCGCCTGACTTTGCTCCGATTCTTGACTCGGCGAAGAAGGGGCTTCAGTGGCTTTTTCAGACGAAAAACGACGTGCTGATTCTCTGCTCAACCGGAACCGGCGGCATGGTCGGATCCGTCAACAATTTCTTTAATCCGGGAGATAAGGTTCTCGTAGTCAACGGCGGCAAGTTTGGCGAGCGCTGGACGAAAATATCCCAGGCATATGGACTCATCGTTGAAGAAATTGTTGTCGAGTGGGGCTACTCCGTCAAGCCTGAGCAGGTCGAAGAAGCCCTGAAAAACGACCCGTCCATCAAGGCGGTCATGGTGCAGGCAACCGAGACATCGACCGGCGTGCAGCACGATGTCGAAGGCGTTGCGAAAGTTGTGAAGAACTACCCGAATACTCTCTGCCTTGTCGACGCCATCAGCGCGCTTGTAGCGCATAACCTGAAGACCGACGAGTGGGGCATCGACATCTTGATCGGCGGCTCGCAGAAGGGACTCATGCTTCCGCCGGGGCTTGCTTTTGTCAGCATCAGCGACAAGGCATGGAAAATGAACGAGACGTCGAAGATGCCGCGCTTCTATTTCAATTTCAGGAAAGAGCGCGAGAATCTCGCAAAGAACCAGACGCTCTTCACTTCGCCGGTCACGCTGATTGTAGGCCTCAACGAGGCGATCGCCATGCTTCAGCATGAGGGGCTCGAAAATGTATTCGCTCGCCATACCCGCCTTGCCAACGCAACCCGCGCGGCGGTCAGAGCTATCGGCCTGAGCCTTTATTCCAAGGAGCGGCCGTCCAATTCGGTCAGCGCGATAGAAGCGCCTGCGGGCATTGACGGCCAGACTATCTATAAAAACCTGCGCGAGAAATACGGAATTACCGGCGCTGGCGGCCAAGACAGGGCAAAAGGCAAAATCTTCCGCCTTGCACACCTCGGCTACGCGGATTCTTTTGATGTCATAACCGGCATTGCAGCCCTGGAGATGGTCCTGAAGGGCCTTGGCTTTTCTATTCAGCTCGGAACCGGCGTTGGCAAGGCGCAGGAACTGCTAATGAAATGATGAAACAAGATGTTCCGTAACGCCGACCGCAGGGGACCGATCTATCCATGATGGTACTGCGGCGGGTTTGTTCTTGAAGGAGAATGTGTGTATGAAGAAAGTTCTCATCAGTGACAACATTTCGTCGAGATGTTTCGAAATCCTCAAAAATGCAGGGCTTGAAGTTGATATCAAGACCGGTCTGAAGCCCGAAGAGCTGAAGGCGATAATCGGTGAATACTCCGGCCTCGTCATTCGCAGCGCAACCAAAGTGACAGCCGGGGTCATTGATGCCGCCACGAACCTGAAGGTTATCGGCCGCGCCGGCTCCGGCCTCGACAATGTCGACAAAGGCGCTGCTTCAAAGAAGGGCATTGTTGTCATGAACACACCCGGCGGCAACACGGTCACTACTGCTGAGCATACAATAGCTATGATGTTTGCCGCCGCCCGCAAGATTGCACAGGCCAATGCTTCAATGGCCGCTGGCAAGTGGGAAAAGAAGAAGTTCATGGGCATCGAGCTCTTCAATAAAACGCTCGGCATCATCGGTCTCGGCAAAATAGGCGGAGAGGTTGCCAAGCGTGCGCAGGGACTGGGCATGAATGTTATTGCGTATGATCCGTTCCTCAGCGAAGAGAAAGCAGCGGAGATGGGAATCGCGAAAGGCGCCATCACAGACATCATGAAGCGTTCAGATTTCATTACGGTCCACACGCCGCTGACCGCCGAGACCAAGGGTCTCTTCAATGCAGCGTCGATGAAGACCTGCAAGAAGGGCGTTGTCCTTCTGAACTGCGCGCGCGGCGGCATCATTAATGAGAAGGACCTGATGGAAGCGCTGAACAGCGGCCAGGTTGGCGCTGCCGCGCTTGATGTCTTTGAGGTTGAGCCTCCGGTTGATAATCCACTGGTCGGCCATGAAAACGTAGTCTGCACGCCGCACCTCGGCGCGTCGACCGAAGAGGCGCAGGAAAATGTCGCTGTGGCGGTAGCCGAGCAGATTGTCGATTATCTGGTGCACGGCACCATCAGGAACGCCGTCAATTTCCCGTCGATCCCGGCAGACCAGGTTACGACGCTGCAGCCGTGGATTAATCTCGCGGATCTTATGGGCAGCTTTACCTGCCAGCTGTTCGAAGACGGGATTCAGGAACTGACGATCGAATACCGGGGAGACGTGACCGGACTGAACTGCCAGCCGATAACGATTGCAGCTATTAAAGGATTGCTGAATCCGATTCTTCTTGAAACCGTAAACTTCGTGAATGCTCCGTTTATTGCAAAGGAGCGCGGCATCGAAGTAAAGGAAACAAGGAGCAAAGATTCAGGTGACTATCAGTCCCTGATTGTGCTTAAGGTAAGGTCGGCGAAGAAAGAGACTTCGGTTGAAGGCACCCTCTTCAGCAAGAAAGACCCGCGGATTGTCAAAATCGACAAATGCACCGTCGAAATTCTGCCCGAGGGACCAATGCTCGTCATGCAAAACAACGACATGCCGGGGGTCATCGGGAACATCGGGACGACGCTCGGCAATGCCGGCATTAACATTGCCCGGATGCATTTCGGCCGGGAGAGTGTCGGCGGCAGGGCATTGTCGGTGGTGAACATCGACTCGCCAGCCTCTGACGCCGTGCTTGAGGAGATTCGAAATCTGCCGAATATTTTGCTGGTCAAACCAATTACGGTATAGGGGAGCCGGATTCCGGCAATCCGGCTCAGCCCGGATACGCTGCAATGCCGGTGTTCTTTCGGGACCCCGGCTTTTATACGAGGGATGAAATGTCAACTGTTGTGATTGTAGGAGCCCAGTGGGGCGATGAAGGCAAAGGAAAGATTGTGGACGTTCTGACGCAGAAGGCCGACACGATCGTGCGGTATCAGGGCGGCAACAACGCCGGCCACACCGTTGTAATAGGCAATGACAAGTATATTCTGCATCTGATTCCTTCGGGCATTCTGCACGGAGGAAAGAAATGCGTCATCGGCAACGGCGTTGTGATCGATCCCGGAGCTCTTCTGGCCGAGATTGACAAACTCGCGGTGCAGAAGGTCAGCACTGAAGGCCTTGCCATCGGACAGAGCGCGCATATCATCATGCCCTATCACACGGCACTTGAGCGCGAGCAGGAAAAATCAAAGAAAATCGGCACCACACTTCGCGGCATCGGTCCCTGTTACACCGACAAGGTTTCACGCCAGGGGGTACGCGCTGCCGACCTGCTGAAGCCGGAAGTCTTTCGTGACAAGCTCCGGAAAAACCTCGAGCCGATCAACTTTCTTATGGAGAAGTATTACAAAACTCAAAAGCTCGATGAAGCTGTCATCTTCGCGGACTATATGAAATTTGCCGAGCGCCTGCGCCCCTATGTCAAGGACACCGCAACGATTGTCAATCAGGACATCGACGCAAAGAAGAATGTGCTGCTTGAAGGAGCACAGGGAACCCTGCTCGACATCGACCACGGAACTTATCCGTACGTCACTTCGTCCAATACGATTGCCGGCGGCGCCTGCACAGGCGCCGGCATCGGCCCTACGCGGATTCACAAGGTACTCGGCATCGTGAAGGCGTACACCACGCGTGTCGGGGAAGGCCCCTTCCCGACAGAATTGAACAATGCCGTCGGTGAAGACCTCCGCCAGCGGGGCGGAGAGTTCGGCGCTACCACCGGCAGGCCCCGTCGCTGCGGCTGGCTCGACATCGTCGGTCTCCGTTACGCCGTATGGACAAATGGCCTGACCGGCATCGGCCTGACAAAGCTCGATATTCTCGATACGCTGGATACCATTAAATATTGTGTTGCCTATAAATACAAGGGCGAACTGCTGAAGGAATTTCCAAAAGACCTGGACACCCTGGCAGAATGCGAACCGATCTATGAAGAAATGCCTGGATGGAAAGCGAGCACGCTCGGAGCCACCTCGTTCGGGCAGCTTCCGGTCAATGCGCAGAAATATATTCGCACAATTGAGGAACTGCTCAAGACCCCGGTTGATCTCGTTTCGACCGGGCAGAAGCGAAACGAGATCATTATCGTGACCGAACAGTTCTAAAGGACTCGCACAGCACAGAGTTCAAGCAGTTCATCATTCAGGAAACCTCCCGAGGCTGCCCTTTCCAGGCAGCCTTCTTTTTTGGTAGAATCCATCAACCCCGGTATAGGTATATCCTGATGCTGAATCCGTCTTCACTTCTTGGGCTACTCTTTCCGCAGCGCTGCCCGGTCTGCGGCAAGGAAGCGCAGTCGTCCCACACGCTTCCCTTATGCGGGATCTGCTGGGCAACTATTCCGCATTATGCAGGTCCGGCCTGCAGACAGTGCGGGCTCCCCACAATCTCACACCACACCGATCTCTGCCAGCCGTGCATAACCGATCCGCCCCCTTTTTCTCTCATGCGTTCCTATGGCATCTATGACGGTGTGCTGAAAGAAGCGATCCATTTCCTGAAATTCGATGGCAAGCGACGACTGGCAAGACCGTTTGCTGCCCTTCTGGCGGAGCTTGAGCTTCCCGCTGCCGATGCGATTATTCCGGTTCCCCTTCATGTCAATCAGCTCCGAAAGCGCGAATTCAATCAGACGGCCCTTATCGGGAAACATCTTGCCCGGCGCCTGAAGATTCCGCTCCGCATAGATATTCTGTCAAAAATACGCGTTACCGCGGCCCAGACAGCCGTCGACCGGAAAAAACGGCTCAAAAATATTCATAAGGCTTTCGCCGCATCGAGCGACGCGCAAGGACTGAAAATATTGCTTGTTGATGATGTCATAACCACCGGGGCAACGGCTCGCGAATGCGCGCATGCCCTGCGGCAAGCCGGAGCCAAGGAGGTATGCGTTGTCGCGCTTGCACGTTCAATGCCGAAATACTGACCTCCGCGTCAGCCCGCGCTCCGGCGAATGACCGGAGGGATGAACAAAGTGTCACGCGGGCACACGCCGACAGCTTGAAAAATATAGCACGCTGCTGGTAAAATTTCAGCTCAATCTTTCACCAGGGTAGCCGAAGTGGTGGAACTGGTAGACACGCACGTTTGAGGGGCGTGTGGGGCAACCTGTGCGGGTTCGAGTCCCGCCTTCGGCACCATCTTTATTGAATGAAAACCGCATCATTCCGGTGCGGTTTTTTTTTGACCCCAATTCCTGTTAGCATAGGTAACTGTTGTCATCATTTTTCTGACCGTTTGGGAGGTTAATTATGGAGCTTCAGATCACCATTGACGGCACTTCCGAGATAATTCCTATCGCGGACGCCCACCGCGCGGATCTCGCGGGGATTTCAGCCCGCATTGAGCAATTGGCAAGCCAGAAAGAAGTAAGCCTCTTTTCGCTGGATATGAGCGGGCTGATTCAGGCCATGATTCGGGGGATTGCCGGCTGCGAACGCGGCTGTCCGGCTGATGCCAAGAGCTTTATAGCCAGAGGGTATGGCGGATTCGATCTCAAGTACGTCGAAGGCGGCATTCTCACCGCACGGTCGACAAATGGAGCCTTCAAGGGGCTGACAGTCAAGATGTTCCCCGATTTTTGACACGCGCTCCTCGCCTGTTGACGCTTGCTGACCGTCAACGGTAATCTATACACATGAAATTTCTTCTCTTCGATATTGATGGAACTCTCATCAGCGCGGGCGGTTCAGGAACGCGGTCGCTCAACCTCGCGTTCCGTGACATTTTCGGCATCGAGGACGCGTTTCGCAATTTCAGCATGGGAGGCAAGACGGACCCACTTATCGTGAAGGAAGGGCTCGCGAAACACGGCATTCCGAACAGCAACGGCGTAGTCCCGCACGTGCTGGAATCCTATCTGAGCCACCTTCGCATTGAAATACAGAACAACAAGCGGCACCTCAAGCCGGGCATTCTTGAAGCGCTTAATGCGCTCAAAAACATGCCTCAGTATACCGTCGGTCTGCTCACCGGCAATCTTGAGGCCGGCGCCCGCATAAAGCTTGAGGCATTCGGCATTTACGACCGATTTCTTTGCGGCGCCTTCGGCAGCGACCATGAAGACCGCAACCTGCTGCTGCCGGTTGCCGCGCGCCGGTTCCGGGAAAAGAAGCAGTTGGAAATCGATTTCAGCCGATGCGTCATCATTGGCGACACCCCTCGCGATGTAGCGTGCGCCAAACCATACGGTGCTTCGTGCATAGCTGTGGCGACCGGTCCCTATAAACGCGCTGAGCTTGAAGAGACCGCGGCAGATGCAGTGATGGACAACCTCGGCAACACCGCGCATTTTCTTGATACACTCAGCAGACTGTAAGTGCCGCCATGAAGCTTTTCAGTTTTTGGAATAAGACTTCACTCCTTGACGATCATCCGCTTACCGTTGGAGACAAAGAAACCGCTGCCGTAATCGGCTGGGGAGGAATACGGGTGTTTGACAAGGATGTCGATCTTCTGTCGCTCTGTGTTGCATACGCTCAGGCGTTCGAGCGCTATTCCTGCGGCCAGTGTCTGCCGTGCAGTCTCGGCTCAAAAAAACTGGCTGAGGGCCTTCAGCAGCTTCAGGATGGTGGTGCGTCTCCGGAAACTCTTACCCGACTCAGGACTCTGGCAGACAGCATCGCGAAATCATCAATGTGCCAGATCGGGCAGACAACTCCGCTTGCACTCATCCATGTCATTGATGCCTTTGGAGAGAAGCTTGCGCAGTCTGCCGAACCGACGGCAGCGCTAACCTACGCGTCAATGCTCACGGCCCCCTGCATACAGGCCTGTCCGATCCATCTCGACATTCCCCGCTACGTTGAAGAAGTGAAGATGGGGCGTTTCTACAAGGCGTTTGATGTCATTTGCTCTCGTCTGCCCCTGCCGGGCGTTGTTGGACGCGTCTGCACGCGGCCATGCGAGAGCAACTGCCGCCGAACGCTGATAGATGAACCGCTCCAGATTAAGCACCTGAAGCGATTTGTGGCCGACCATGCCCGCGAGCACAAGTTTTCGCCGCTTTATCCGGCCGTTGATAAGAAAAATATTCGTGTAGCCGTTGTCGGCGCGGGACCGGCCGGCCTCACCTGCGCTCATGTTCTCGCACTGCTGGGCTATCCGGTCACCATATTCGAAACGCTTTCCGAACCGGGAGGAATGGCCGCGGTCGGCATCCCGGACTACCGTCTGCCGCGGGAAATCCTCCGGGGCGAGGTCGCGCAGATCGAAAGGCTTGGCGTAACCATTCAATACAATACAACCCTCGGCTTCGACTTTGCTGTCGAAGACCTTGAGCAGCAAGGATTCAAGGCCGTCTTCCTCGCCATGGGCTGCCACTGCCACAAGAAGCTCGGCATCGAGGGCGAAGATAAAAATTATGAGGGCTTCATCCCCGGCGTTTTTTTCCTGCGCTTTGCGAATCTGAGGGAAGAAACGCCGAAGGGAAGAAAGCTGGTCGTCATAGGCGGAGGCAACGTCGCCATCGACTCGGCCCGCATTGGATTTCGCCTCGGCTTCGAAGAGGTGCATGTCGTGTATCGGCGCAGCCGCGCCGAGATGCCGGCCGACCACATCGAGGTGCGCGACGCGATGGCTGAAGGAGTGCAGTTTCACTTCCTTACCGCGCCGGACCGCATTGTCGGAGAAAACGGCAGAGTGAAGGGACTTGAGTGCTCGAGGATGAAACTTGGGGAGCCCGATGCTTCCGGCCGGAGACGTCCTGTCCCGGTGCCGGACTCCGGGTTCTTCATTGATGCAGATGTGCTTGTTCCCACGATAGGCCAGGAATCGGACTTTGGCTGCCTTACCAGCCTGCCGGGGGTCGAAATTACCAAAAAGGGCACTGTCATTATTGATGAATTGTTTATGACTCATAAAGCGGGCGTCTTTGCTGGCGGCGACTGTGTTTCCGGACCGGATACGGTCATCCGCGCCTGCGCCCACGGCCGCCTGAGCGGACTGCACATTCACCGCTTTCTGACAGCAGGACTGTCAGAACCTTTTGCGGAGCAGCATGATGAACAGTTTATGGCTCAGCTGAACCCGTTTGATCCGAAAGAGAATTTGGAAATTCCGGGCGGAGTGCCGCGCATGCCCGTGCAGCATGAAGACGCGAAACTGCGGAAGCATGATTTTCGTGAAGTAGAGAAAGGATTTACGCCGGAAGAAGCCAGGAAGGAAGCGGGGCGCTGCCTGAGATGCTACCGGGTGGCTGTCGCGGCATATCGCTGACGCAGAACAGTCCTTCCACTCAACCTGCTCCGGTTCTGCTATACTTTTTAGGATGCTATTTTATCCAGCGAGGACTAAACCCATGAAGTTTCACACAAGTCGTTTTTCTCTGATTTTTTCGCTCATGTGCCTGCTTTTTTCCGTTGCGTGCGCGTTGCCCCAGAAGTCAATTGAGGCGCGCGGCAATGAATGGGTCGCCAGGACGCTGCCTGAACTGAAACAGGCAATGGCAAGCCCCGATTCCTACGCTTCAAAGATTCGGTGGAAAGAGAGCACCTACCCGCTTGTGAACGGAGATTTTGTCTTTGTCGAGCCGGTTGACGCGAATTGTTCCATCCACTGGAAAGTCAGGCCGTCGGGCCTTATTTTCGACTATCAGGCGGTTGGCAAAGGGTGCGGCCCTCAGTCGCAGACAGCGGCTGCTCCTGAATCTCTGGAAGAGCGCCTGACGAAGCCTACCCCGACATGGTAAGGCGGTTGTTCTCGGTCGCGGGCGCTTCCCCTGCGTCACGCGGCATGTTTTCGTATCTCATCTATCGCTTCCAGCACGGCCTCGCGCACTGACTCATTCGCATCCTCACTGCACGATTCCAGAAAAGGAAGCGCCGTCTCATTTTTGAGCATGCCGAGCACATATGCGGCATCACCGCGCACCGTGGGATTCTCGAACCTGAGCAGCTCGCCGAGAGCGGGAATCTCTTCGGCCAGGCGGGCAGGATGCGTTCTGGACAGTTCTTCAACAAGCGCCGTCGCGCCCAGGCGGACACGCATCCGCTCATCCTGAAGCATATCCGCAATCAGCGGAAACAGCTTTTCGTCGGCGCGAAACATATCGATGATGTTGTCGAGAAATCCGAGATCCATGTGATCTAAAATCATCTGCTTTAGTTCTTCGTTCGTCATATAGTTTCCAGCTTGCCTTCAACGGTCCGACAGCTACCCGTGCCAGTCAACTTTCGCTTTTTTGCGGCCGAAGACATGTTTTTCCGCGGAGAGCGCCGCAACCGCGCCCTGCGCCGCCGCCACGATGACCTGGCGCGCCTCGGTGCAGGTCACGTCTCCCGCGGCAAGCACTCCCGGAACATTCGTTTCCATAGCTGAATTGGTGACAATGCAGCCTTCCTCGGACAGTTCAACCGCTCCCTGCAGAAAATCGATTATCGGCCTGCTGCCGCTGAGATAGACGAAAACCCCGTCCAACGCAAGCTCGCTTTCTCCGCCGGCACTCTTCATTGTTATCTTCTCAACAAGATCGCCGCCGCCAATTTCCGTTACCGTCCTGCCGGAAAGCATCTTGATATTTGGAAGGGCAAGAGCGGGATGGTCATCGTCAACCTTGAGCTTCGGCGCTGGAGATATAAGATAGACCGTTTCCGCAAAGCGCGCAAGCACGCCTGCCTCTTTCACCGCCTCTTCGGAGTTTCCGAGAACGCAGACGGTTTTCCCTTTGAAGAAAGCGGCGTCGCAGATGGCGCAGTAGCTAACGCCCCGCCCGAGAAACTCCTCCTCCCCCTTGATGGAAGCTTTTCGTCCCATCGAGCCGGTGGCAATAATGACCGTCTTGCCCTGGTATGTCGCGTCCATCGTGAAGACCTGTTTCACCTCATCATTCAGCATGACGCTGATTATCTGGGCATCTTCCAGGTATTCGGCGCCGAAGCTCAGAGCCTGCCTGTGCATAACATCCAGCAGTTCCTTGCCGGTCAGCGGCTTGTCAAGGCCGGGGTAGTTTTCAATGAGGCTCGCATATGCGAGCGCGCCCGCAGTCTTCGATTTGTCAAGAATGATGGTCTTCATCTTGGCGCGTGAAGCATACAGAGCCGCGCTCTGTCCTGCCGGTCCGCCGCCGATGATAATCACGTCGTATAGTGGGTCTGTCATGGCGCCTCCTGAAAAGTTCTTAAAATGTTGTAGAACGTGTCGCGCTGTGCAGGCTGAAATCCGGCGCTTTTTATCGCGCTGATGATATTGTCTTTTGTGACATGGTATTCAACTCCGGCCGCGCGGACAACGTTCTCTTCAATCATGGTTGACCCGAAATCGTTCGCGCCAAAGCGAAGAGCTACCTGCGCCATCTTCAGACCCTGCGTCACCCACGAGGCCTGCAGGTTCCGAACATTGTCGAAATAGACGCGCGACAGCGCCAGCACCCGCAGATAATCAACAGCTGTCGCCGTCCGGATTCCGGATTTCAAATTGCTGAACGCCGTTTGCTCATGAGAGTCTTGCCTTCCGCGCTTCCGGCCTTCCGTGCTTGCGCGCGGCTCTCTCTCTTCTGGCTTCTGACTTCTGCCCTCTGATGCCTTGCTTCCCGCATCCGTCTTCCTGCCTAGCTCCGTGTTCCCCGGCTGAAACGACCACGGAATAAAGGCGGTAAATCCGCCGGTTTTGTCCTGCAAGGCTCTGATGGCTTCAAGATGATCGATAATCTCCTCCGGCGTTTCGACGCTGCCGAACATCATCGTCGCGGTCGTCCGCATGCCGAGCCTGTGCGCTTCTTCCATGACCCTGAGCCAGTCGCCGGTCTTGATCTTTTTGGGGCTCAGCACCTCACGCACGCGATCGGAAAGAATCTCCGCGCCGCCGCCTGGAATCGAATCGAGCCCCGCCTGCCGGAGCAGTATCAGCGTTTCCCTGATAGTCAGTGCATGCCGCCGCGCCAGATAGGTAACTTCAGGAGGGGAAAAGCCGTGAATATTAATCGTAAACCGCTCCTTTATCTTCCGAAGCAGGCCAATGTAGTACCCGATATCGAGATCGGGATGCAGTCCGCCCTGAAGCAGAATCTGCGTGCCTTGCAGGGCAAGGGTTTCCTCGATTTTTCGAAAGAGTTCGCTGTCGGACAGCACATACGCGTCGGGACTGTCCGCATTGCGGTAAAAGGCGCAGAAGGTGCATTGGTTGATGCAGACGTTGGTGTAGTTGATATTGCGATCCATGACAAACGTGACGGTGCCGCCTGGGTGCAG
>JBBIQQ010000063.1:0-13519 GCA_037442225.1 Nitrospirota bacterium | reverse complement strand
CCAGAAACATGCATGAGGATTGCTGCAGCGGCGTCATCTTGCCGAAGGAAAGCACCTTCTGTGTCTCCTCAAGATAGCTGATGAGCGCTCCGGCTGCTGATATCGCTGCGGGCATGCCTTCACAGCCATACCCTTCAAGGGACGAAACCCGGAAATACTTTAAAAGCGTTTTGTATGCCTCCGTGTAATCAAACTCCCAGTCGTCATGATAAGAAACAAACATGCCGTCAAGCGCTTCCTGTATATGAAGCGCGTGTTCGGCACTCCTGGGACAGAGCACCTCACGGGGCTCGAACCGCCCGACTTCGTCCGCGATCGGCTTGTCTGTCTCGAAAACGGAAAAGGCGCCTGTCGAAAGATCCGCAACGGTAATGCCGTATTTGCCCTGTGCAGGATAAATGCACATGATAAAGGCATTCTCCTTCGGCAGCTCAGGCACATGAGTACCGGGGGTGATAACTCTCACCACCTCGCGCTGGACAATACCTTTTGCCTGTTTTGGATCCTCCACCTGCTCACAAACCGCTACCTTGCGGCCCGCCTTGATCAGTTTTGCTATGTATGCGTCAATTGAAAAGTAAGGAACCCCGCACATCGGCATGGGCTCATCCTTGTTCTTGTCGCGGGAGGTGAGCGCTATCTGGAGAATGCCAGAGGCAATTTTGGCGTCCTCCCCGAACATTTCATAGAAATCGCCGAGACGAAAAAAAACTATGGAATCGGCATATTTATCTTTTATCGCGGAATACTGCTTCATCAGAGGCGTAAGCTCGGACACTGGTCTGTTTTCTCCTGTTTATTGACCGTATTGCTATGTCAGAAATCCATAGATTATACAACAGACACGAGGGAATAGAGAAAGAACGAAAAAATCAGGAGTCGGAAGGAAGAAAAAACTCGTTAATTCCAAAATTGTCATTCGAGCCCGCGACTGGACTATAAGGGTCTATATTGCTGTCTTTTTTCGTCATTCCGGCGCTTGTCTTGGCAAGGACGCCCGGAAAATCCGGTCCGCTTCTATTTCTGAATCCAGAATTCTGAGTTCTGAATTCTGCCTTCGGAGGCCAAACACTATTTCCCGCTCGGTCATATCCACCTTGTCTATTCTGACAGAAATATCCTGACCGATGCTGAAACGTTTGCGAGTGTTGACGCCGTTCAAGCACATACGCTGCTCGTCATAGCGATAATAGTCATCAGTCATGGCGGAAACATGCAGAAAGCCCTCTATATAGATATCATGCAGACGCACCTTGGCGCCATATGCAGTAACCGCAACGATACTGCCGGAAAAAATCTGCCCCTCCTTGCCCTTCATATACCAGACACGCATGGCATTCAGAACGGCACGCTCGGCCTCATCAGCCTGCCGTTCCATTCGCGATGACTGAAATGCAATGTCAGGAAGAATCGCATTCAACTGCTCAACCCGCTTATCGCTCAAGCGTTTTTTGACGAGAACTTCCCGCAGAATGCGATGGGTGATAAGATCCGGATACCGCCGAATCGGTGAGGTAAAATGTGAATAGCTTTCCGATGCAAGCCCGAAATGCCCGATGTTCACCGATGAGTATCTCGCCTGTTTCAGACTCCGCAGGATAAGGGAATGAAAAACCGCTTCTTCGGGCTTGCCCTGCAACTGCCGCAGCAGGCCCGCAACATCGCCAGGCTTAATCAGACGACGATGGCGGATGATACCAAGCCCAACGAGCATTTTCGCAATTTCTTCAAATTTCAGCGGGTCGGGTTCTTCGTGTATCCGATAGAGATTTGGCACCGAAAGCCTTTCAAGATGTTCAGCAACCGCCTCGTTTGCCGCAATCATGAACTCCTCTATCATCATATGGGCGAAATTGCGCGCCGCGCGAATAATGGCTTCCGGATTCCCCCGCATGTCGAGCATCACTTCAGGCTCCGGAAGGTCAAAGTCGAGACTGCCACGATTTATTCGACGCGTCTTTATAAGATGGCACAGTGCTTCCATCTGCTCAAAATCTGGCAAGAGCGCGGCATATCGGGAACGCTCTTCTGAATCCTTGTCGATCAGGATCTTTGCAACCGATGTATATGTCATGCGTTTGTTGCTGTTGATAAGGCTCGGATAGAACCGCTGTGCCGTGCGCATGCCCTCTCTGTCAAAATCCATTTCAACTGTAAACGCAAGGCGGTCAACTCCGGACTTCAGGCTGCAGAGATCTTCAGAAAGCTCTTTCGGTAACATGGGAACGACGCGGTCCGGAAAATAGACGCTCGTGCCACGCTTTCGGGCCTCCAGATCCAGCGGTGAATCCCACGCGACAAAGAAACCGACGTCCGCGATATGCACCCAGAGACGAAAACCATCATCTGTCCTCCGAATCGAGATAGCGTCATCAAAGTCCTTCGCCGTTTCGCCGTCAATGGTAACAGTGTTAAGCTGCCGAAGATCCTTTCTGCGAAGCATCTGCGTGCCTTCATCATCGGCAACTGCCCCGGCATAAAGTGCCCGTGCTTCTTCCAGCACATCATGCGGAAACCGGCGCGGAAGATGGAACTCATCAAATATGCCCTCAACTTCTTCCCGCGGACTTTGGGGGTCGGCCAGCACCTTTACAACGCGCGCCGCGGGAGGCCTTTTGTCCGTCGGAAATGAGACGATCTCGACAACAACTCTATCTCCGTCGCGCGCATGCGCCCGGTCGTCAGAAGAGACGTACAGATCAAACGGAAGGGAACGGTTCTTCGGGATGACGTAGGATATCTTGCGGTCAATCTGAAGCGTCCCGGCGATTCTGTTATGTGCCCGGTCGAGAATGCGGATGATTCTTCCGTCACGGCGCTCACAGTCCTCCAGACGGACGACAACACGGTCGTTATTCATGGCGCCCAGTGCATTGCGGCCGGCAACAAAAATATCGCGCTCCCCCGGCTTTTCGGTTATGACAAAGCCGTATCCGTCCCGGTGCGCTTCAAAATAGCCTGTGGCGAGGCTCATCTCATCAGGAAGCCCGTAGAGACCAATTCGGGTCTTGATGATTGCTCCGCTGCCGACCAGCTCGCGCAGCACCTTCTTGGCCGACTTCTTTTCGCCGGCACGGAGCTTCAGCCGATCGGTCAGCTCCCGATAACTGAGAGGGTTTTTAACCTTCTCCCGGAAAAAAGCGAGAAGCAGTTCTCTGGTAAGCATCTATAACCCCTGTCTGACCCGGAATTCCCGGATGGCACCGATTGCGAGTGCCTCATTATGAAGGGCTATTCCCTTCAATTCTTTATACTGCTTTTGTACTTTCTTGTTTTTCCGATCAACAACCAAATCAAGCGATTTCAGCTCGTTATTGATTTGGCGTGAAAGAGCTTCATACTTCCAGTACTTTTCCTTTTCGCTCGGAATCGAAAAGTCGCCTGGCATCTGCCACTTATCCCTGAAGTATATCCACGAAGCAAAGTCTTCAAGCTTGTATCCGGGCATGGGCGTGATCGAGCCTTTATAGTGCATGTTTACAATCCTCATGCCGTTTTTGTCGGCTACTATTGAGTAGCCCCCGCTGAACGATTCCGCTGCTCCCTGATCGTCCTGGTATTCCCACCGTGAGGTGACCACCTGCCTGTCGCGATGGCAGCTTTCACACGAGCGCCCCTTGCCGTACGGATGTGATGCCTGCTGTATCTCAAACCAGAGCAGGTGTTTATTGCCGGATGGCGCATCAAACGTGCCGACTATGTAATAGGGATCGCGGGTTTCTCCGTTTTTCCAGCGGAACTGCAGGCCGTTGGAAGCCGGCACGTCCGGCTTTATGTTCCCTGTTGCATGCGGAAAGACCTTCACCGCCATCCATATGCCTTTCTGGTCCTTCATCAACATCGGCGGCTCCTGAATGCCGTGGTAAAGCGAATACTTTTTCATCGGATTCCGCTTTCCCGCAACCAGTCCTTGGCCCCAGACCACCACCTGATAGCCGCGAAGCTCATTTATATGACACGCGGAACAGTCCAGGTTCTTATGAACGCTTTTCTCGTGCGCTTCCTGAATCCCGACATGACAATCCTGACAATGCGCCTTTCGCTGCATGTCACCCATTCCTCGTTCTCCGGTCGTATGGCAGTCAGTGCAGTGAATCTTCTTGTTGTAATGAACATCAGGCTTCATGCCGGTCGGAATGGAATAGTCGCCTCCGACATAGGTTTCGCCGCGGCGACTGTGCGAAGAGCCTGCGTGGCACATGCTCGTGTTGCGGCCTCCGCCTCCGCAGGTTTCGGAGGATGGCTTGTTTACGAACGCATGAGCACCGCGCTTCCGATCCGGCGCATAGTGGCAGTCCAGGCAGCCCGCGTGGCAGACATTGCAAAACTTTTGCTTCCCGATTGCCTGCTCTTTTGTCATTGGGGCGTTCAACTCCTTATTGATCTCCTCAAGGTTTCTGAATGAAAAACCGGCGTCCCTCAGCACATCAGACGGCGGCAGATCTGCAAATGAAGGCCCGCAGTTCTGCGGACCATAGGGATTCAGCCATGTGGTCATTGTCCGCTGCCGGAAGTTTGTTGCCATAATAGTTGTCTTGTACTGCTTCAGTTCATCAGGATGGCAGCCCGATTTTCCACAGGTCTTTGCCGCTATTTCAGGATCGAAATTGAATGTCTTTCGGTCGCGGTCGTGCCAGAGCACGTTGCGCACCTCAGGGTGCGGCGTCAGCTGACCATTCTCCATCACCTGCGGAAGCATTTCACGTATACGGTCTGAACCTTCAGGCAGGAGCGGCTTTTTTGAAAGCGTTTTCCTCTGCACCGCCTCCCCATCGTGATTTATGTAAAATGCCGCAAGCATTCCCTCATGAGCCTTGTCGGGCTCTGTCGCACGACCGTTTCCGAGATGACAGTCGCGGCACTTGACATTCGGATGACGGCTCTCTTTTTCGACCATCTCCTGCGTTACATAAAATTGCGGGTAACCAAGCTGTTCCAGTCGTTTCTGGTCGCTATGGCAGCGAACGCACTCAACGCTGCTATCCTGCCACGCGTTATACCCAAGAACGGTGACTACAAAGAGAAACTGAAGCAGGAAAAGAATAAGGGTCCTTCTGGTGAGTCGATCGCTGAGGCTGCCGATTCTCATCAGGGCAGGTTACTGAGCTGCCCGCGATGCGTTCGGCAAGGGTTTCTCTGCCGAAGTCTGGAGGGGTGGGGAAGCAGCCTCAGGAAGAACCAGGCGGAGCGATTGACCGCTCTTGCCGCCGTGAGCAATTTCTCTCCCGTCAAATGATATTTTCAGGCCCGCGGCATTACCAATCCAGAGGCGCGCAACCTCCTTGGCATCGAAGCGTTGCACCTCTCCCGGGTTCATGAGCATCTCTTTTTTGTCGACACGGTCGAGAATAATCTGCACCCATACTTTCTCCACTGCCGTAAGCACAATCTGATGTTTTTTATCAACGCCGGTCTGTTTTTGGGCTGCAGGCGCAGGGATCAACGGCTCGGCAGCCGGCAGAGGAGCATGTGGGGACGCCTGCTGAGGCCCCGGCTTTTCGGCAGCCGAGGATTGAAGAGACTGCGCATCCGCAGGCTTTGCCTGCTCTTCACCAGGCTTGATGACAACGGGTTCTTTGAGAATCACATCCGGTTTCGGATTCTCAACCCCGGGGAAAGAAGACGCGCCGAACATCCGATACAGAACAATGCTGCCCACGATGAGCAGCACAAGAAAAAACGCAAGTGAAAGTTTTACGGAACGCCTCCCTGACGTCGTCTCTGCAAGCTGAATCTCACGTTCAGCGGTCAGCGTAATCCGAGGGAGTTCCCCCGGAGATGAAACTGAATCCGATTGAGAAGATCCGGCAGCGGTTCCTCCGGATTGTGCTGGAATGAGCGCAACAGCTTCTTTTGGGGAACCGGCAATAAACTGCTCATACGGTCCGAGAGCAACCGCAGGGTCCACATCCAGAGCTTTCGCATAATCACGTATATAACCTCTGGCATATACCGGAATGGGCAATATGCCATACTGCTCATCTTCTATCGCATGCAGATAGCTTGCGCGCACGCGGGTAACGGCAACGATTTCAGACAGATCCTTCCCGAGAGCAAGCCGTTTTTCCTTAAGTACGGAAGCCATAACTCTCAATATACCATAATATTATTCTCATTGAAAACAAGACAGAGCGGGCATTTCCGTTTGTAAACCTGCCTGTGGTAAACTGGTTGACAATGGAAAGGGTCGTAATAACCGGCATCGGAGCAGTCACCCCCATCGGGTTGACATTCAGAGATTCATGGGATCACCTCAAAAAGGGGTTGACAGGCATAGGGAAGCTGTCGCGATTCGATTCGTCCTGCCTCAAATGGAATCTGGCAGGCGAACTCAAGGGTTTTGAACCAGGAGCTTTTCTGCCGCCGCGCGAAGCCCGCATTCTTGATCCTTTCGTCACTTACGCCGCGGCCGCTGCGTCTATGGCCGCCTCTGATGCAGGCCTGACTAATTCTGGAAATACCGTTGACATGAAAGCCGCCTCCGTTATTATCGGGTCGAGTCGTGCCGGCATCACCACGCTTGAATCGGCACTGCAAACTCTTGCTGAAGGAAAAAAACGCCTCTCCCCCTTTGTGATGCCGGCGTCAACTCAGTATCTTGCCCCATCGATGGTCGCCAGAATTCTTGGCATTCATGGAGAATGTCTCGGAGTATCTACCGCATGCGCATCCGGCCTCCACGCGCTGGGCGAAGCATTCAGGCAGATACGCGCCGGAATCACAACGCTTGCGCTGGCCGGCGGAACCGAAGCTCCGCTCTGCAGGATTTGTTTTGAAGGATATGGCTCTGCGGGCGCTCTCTCGTCAGGGACTTATCCCGATGCCAGCCGTCCCTTTGCCGTGAAGCGGGACGGGTTTATTCTCTCCGAAGGCGCTTGCGTTTTGGTGCTGGAGAACTATGCCGATGCTGTTAGTCGTCATGCCAGCATCTACGCCGAAATTCTCGGCTACGCCAATACAAGCAGCGCCCTCCATATGACCCGTCCTGATATACAAAGTCAGGTCGCGGCCATCCAAAAGGCGCTTCTTGATGCTCGCCTTGACCCGGAAGAGATAGATTTCATCAATGCACACGGCACATCGACGCCGGTCGGGGACGCCGCTGAAGCAGCCTCAATCGGCGCTGCTTTCGGGACGAAGAAAATGCCGGTTACCGCGCCAAAGTCAATGACCGGCCATATGCTCGCCGCATCAGCAGCCTTTGAGGCAGCATGCACTGCCATGACCCTGGCAGACGGGTACATTCCTCCAACCATTAATTGCACTGAACAAGATCCGGATTGTGAACTCTCTCTAATAACACGGCTCGAAAAGACCGATGCGAACTATGCTCTGACGCAGTCGTTCGGGTTCGGCGGCGCCAATGCAGTGCTGATCCTCAAAAAATTCCGTTAGGCAAATCCTCCTCATTTCCTCTAAAATAGTACCTCATGAAAAAAGACTTTCAGCATCTCTTCTTTGCCGGCATCGGCGGAAGCGGCGTTTCCGCGCTGGCCCGTTTTATGTCTGAGCGCGGCCATACGGTTTCCGGCTCTGACCGGGCTTTTTCTGCCTATCCCGGTCATCCTGCATGCAATGCGCTTCGGGCAAACGGTATTACCCTTTATCCGCCGGACGGGAGCGGCATTACTGCCGATCTTGACAGCCTCATTTACAGCACAGCTGTCGAGCCGGACCAGCCCGATTTGGTGAAAGCTCGCAAGCTCGGTATTCAGTTGATCTCCCGGCCTGAGTACCTTGCGCGACTATCCTCTGAATTCAGAACTATAGCTGTGGCAGGAACAAGCGGGAAATCCACCACATCAGGTATGCTCTCCTTTCTCATGCAGCGGCTCGACCGTGCGCCGAATTTTTTGGGTGGCGGACGGGTCAAGCAGTTCAGAACTGCGGGCAATCCCGGGAATTCACTGTCAGGAGAGTCCGACCTGCTCGTTATTGAAGCATGCGAGTCAGACGGCAGCATCGTCAACTACCATCCTCAGTATACGCTTCTGCTCAACCTCGATCTGGACCACCATTCGGTAAAAAAAACCTCAGCACTATTTGAAATTCTCATACAAAACACCACAGCAACCGTGATTATCAATCGCGATGACCGCAATCTGTCCAGACTGTTTCGAGAGCAGTTTAGATCGTTTTCGATTGACGAACCGTCGGACTATCGGGCTGACAATGTTCGTTTGGAACCGCTCCGGTCGGAATTCAGCGTGCGAGGCGTATGCTATCTGCTCTCACTTCCCGGCATATACAATGTTTATAATTCTCTAGCCTGCATCGCCTACCTTACAGAAATTGGAATTCCACCGGATGCCATAGCTTCTGTCCTTCCGGAGTTCAACGGTATCGAGCGCAGGTTTGATATTCACCGCAATGACGGGCAATTTCTGGTTATTGATGACTATGCCCACAATCCGCATAAAATTGCTTCCATGATGAGCGCAACTCAGGCTGTTAAGCCTGCCATTTGCTATATCTTTCAGCCCCATGGATTCGGACCGACCCGCATGATGAAAAACGAGTATATCACGGCATTTGCCGAACATTTGCGGTCAGCAGACCACTTGATCCTGCTTCCGATTTTTTATGCAGGCGGAACAGCGCACAGGGATATTTCGAGCGAAGACATTGCGGCAGGCGTCCGCGCAGAAGGAAAATCAGCAGAAGCGCTTGCGGAACGGGAACAACTATTCTGGAAAATGGATGCATGGAAAAACTTTGTTGTCTTTGGGGCTCGCGATGAATCGCTTTCATTGCTCGCCGAAACAATAGCCCGGAAACTCCCCCTTGGTTCCCGACAAAGAACAACATGTGATGAGGTTGCGGCGCTCAACCCCGTTGCTCGAAACCAGAAGAATTCTCAAACTAAGTCTTGATAAGCGCCGATAATGCGATACTGTCGACTCTTTTTCTGTAAAAACTCTCAAGGACGCTGTCCTCAATGGTCTACGCGAACCATCCAACCTTACGCAGCAACATCATTAAGCCTAAATGCCCTAAACGTGCCGAGCATGGTGCATGTCTTCTTGTCATGCTGGCGCCGTTCCACTTCAGCTCCTTCGCCAATGCCATCTTCCTCCTGAAACCACCCGGTCATCTTCGTCCGGCTCTTCACCTCCCTGAAGCCGCGCCAAACCGAACGCCATCAAGAATCATATGCAGCAACGGTAATCATTTCCGCCAGTTCCCCCAAAGACGTCATCCATCCCAGCTTCCCCGTTTCTGCCGCAATGATTTTTTCCGTCTTCTCTGGCATATTCCTCTCCTTTGGAGAGTCGTTTTCCCCTGAGGATTATACCCTTTTAGGCTTTTACAGAACTGATGTTACTCTATCGATAAATGGCCGCGCACACTTGTCAGGAAAACGAATGCTCCGGCCCCGGAAACGTCCCGTCTTCAACTTCTTTTTTGTACTCACGGATCGCCTTGATTCCGTCTCCTTTGAGATTCGCATAGCGCTTCGCGAACTTGGGCAGGAAACGCTCGAAAAGACCGAGCAGGTCGTGCAATACCAGAACCTGCCCGTCGCAGTTGACTCCGCCGCCGATGCCAATCGTCGGGATAGCGAGCGATTTTGTGATTGCTGCTGCAAGCTCGGCAGGGACAGCTTCAACAACCATGGAGAACGCCCCGGCGTCTTCAAGAATTTTCGCATCATCCAGAAGGCGTTCAGCCGCCTCCTTTGAGCGTCCCTGGACTTTGAAGCCGCCCATGCGATGCAGCGCCTGCGGCGTTAGTCCGATATGCGCCATGACCTGCATCTCGGCGCGCGTCATGGCGGCTACTATGCCGGCAACTTCTCGGCCGCCCTCAAGTTTAATCGCCTGGGCCCCTCCGTCTTTTATGAGGCGACCGGCATTCCGCAACGCCTCTTCGATGCTGATCTGATAAGACATATACGGCATGTCACTGATGACCATCGCGCTCTTTGCCGCGCGGGCAACCATTTTCGTGTGGTAGATCATTTCATCCATGGTCACCGGAAGAGTGTTTTCAAAGCCCTGCACCACCATGGAAACAGAGTCGCCGACAAGGATGGCGTCAATGCCGGCTTCATCAACCATCTGCGCTGTTGGATAATCATAGGCGGTCAGCATGGTGATTTTATCTCCCGCCTGTTTTTTTCTGTAAAAGTCGTTGACGGTAAATTTCATGACATTCCTCCCGGACGGAACAGCGCGGAAGCCTTTGCCTCCGGAATTTTGCAGTTCTTTGGTTAGATGGATTTCCGCCACGCCAGCCGTTTTTCGAGCCAGCGTGAGAACTCTGTAAAAATATAGCACAAAATGAAATAGATAAGCGCGATAAACATGAATATTTCGGTGGGAAAGACAAAACTGCGGTTGTTAATCTGCGTTGCGACATGCGTCAGCTCAGAAACTCCGACAATAAACGCCAGCGAGGTGTCTTTGATGAGCGACACGAATTGGTTGACAAATGACGGAATCATGTTGCGCAGCCCCTGCGGAAGAATAACAAACACCATCACCTGCCAAAGCTTGAGTCCGCTGGAACGGGCAGCTTCTGTCTGCCCCTTGGGAATGCTTTCAATGCCCGCTTTCACAATCTGCGACATATAGGCAGATGTAAAGAGAGAGAGTGCGATAATGACGGTCTTTGTCTCCCCGACCGGCTGACCAAAGATACCCGGCACAAGAAAGTAACACCAGAAGATAACCATGAGGAGCGGCATGCCGCGCACGAAATTCACGAATGCGCCTGAAGAGTAACGGATAATCTTGTTGCGGGCTACATTCATGAGACCGAGAACAAGGCCACCCCAGAAGGAAAAGAAACAGGCTGCAACGGCAAGATAAATCGTGAGCGCGATACCGCCAAGCCGGCCTTCCGGATAAGCACCTATCATGAAGTAGACAAGATTGTCTTTGACGATCGTGAAATCGAGACCGGTTTCCATAGCCCCTATCCTGCCCTGTGGAGCACTTTCTTGCTATAGAGTGTGACGATTGCTGTAATGATTATGGAAAGCGCAACGTACACGAGGGTTGCGGCAGTGAACGCCTCAAACCCCTTGAAAGTGTACGCCTCAACCTGCCGCGCCTGATACGTGAGTTCAGCGACGCCAATCGTCATGGCAAGCGACGAGTTCTTGGTCAGGTTCAGAAATTGCCCGATAAGCGGCGGGATGGTAATGCGAACTGCTTGCGGGAGAATAATGTATTGCATGGAACGCAGGTAGGAAAACCCGCCGCTTCGGGAAGCCTCCATCTGCTCCTTGGGAATCGAAAGCACGCCCGACCTTATATCTTCCGCGATAAACGCCGAGGTGTAAATTGTCAGAGCGATGACGGCTGCCGCAAATTCGAAATTCACGCTGTTCAGCCATTCATTGACCGCATGAGGCAGAATCTTGTACGAGCCGAAATACCAGAAAAAAATCTGCACCAGCAGCGGCGTATTGCGGAAGAACTCGAGATACCCGTGAGCAAACCACTTCACGGGCTTCACCGAGCTCATCCGCATCACCGCGATCATCAGACCAAGCAGAAATGCCAAGACGATTGAAACGGCAGAGAGCTGAATCGTCAGGTGCAGACCCGAAACGATCCAGTCGTAATACTGCCCCGATGTTACAACCGACCAGTCAAATTCATATTTCAGCAAAATTCAGCTACCAGGTCCTGTCTTTCAAAAATTACTTGTCCGCGACAATCTTGAATGTACGTGGCATCGGCAGATCAGACTTCGGTCCAAACCACTTGTCATAGATATTTTTCGCATCACCGCTCTTTTCCATCTCGATGATGGTGGCATTCACAAAATCAACAAACTTCTTGTCGCCCTTGCGCATACCGAGGCCGTACGGCTCATCCGAAATCTGAATGTCAGGAATTTCAAACTGGGCCTTGTTCGGGGCCTTCGCGAGCATTCCGGCGAGAATGGTTTCATCAGTGGTCACCGCTGCGACCTTTCCCTGCTGGAGCGCAAGGAATGCCTGCGGATAGTCATCAAAAGAGAGAATCGTCGCGTTCGGCAACGCCTTCTTCGCGTTTTGTTCCGACGTCGAACCCTTCGCCGTGCCAATCTTCTTGCCGTCGAGATCCTTCAGGTTTTTTACCGTCCCCTTCTTGACAAGAAACTTCTGCCCAGTCAGGAAGTAGGAATGGCTAAAGTCAATCTGCTTTGCACGCTCGGCATTCTTAGTCATCGTAGCGGCAATGATGTCGATATTTCCTTCCATCAACTGCGGCATGCGGGCGGCAGAGGTAACCGCTTTCAATTCAAGTTTGGTGCCGAGTTTCTTGGCAATAGCAGCGCAAAAGTCTACGTCGTAGCCGACAATCTGACGGGACTTCTCATCCACATACCCAAACGGCGGGGTGGAATCCTTGACACCGCATACAAGGGTTCCGCGCTTTTTTGCCGAATCAAACGTATCAGCTAAACAAACAGTTCCCGCAACGAGCATCAATGCAAGCATACAGACCAACATACAGACAACTCTTTTCATACCATCCTCCTTCTTAATATTGAGAGCTTCAGAGCCCTCATGAAATTACATTTCACAATGCATCGGAGTGAGAATCTGCTTCAGGAACTGCTTGGCACGATCATGCTGGGGATTCAGGAAAAACTCGTCCGGCGTCGCCTCTTCAAGTATGGCACCGTGATCCATGAACACAACACGATCGGCCACCTCACGGGCAAACCCCATTTCATGGGTCACGACAACCAGGGTCATGCCGGTATGCGCAAGGTGCCGCATAACCGCAAGGACTTCGCCGATCATTTCGGGATCCAGTGCGGATGTAGGCTCATCAAAGAGCATGATTTTTGGCTTCATTGCGAGCCCGCGCGCAATGGCGACACGTTGCTGCTGCCCGCCGGAAAGTTGTGATGGATAGGCATTGCGCTTTTCAGCGAGACCGACGCGTTCAAGAAGCGACATCGCAAGATCTTCTGCATCCTGCCTAGCCATCCCGCGCACTTTGATGGGTGCAAGCGTAATATTCTTCAGCGCCGTAAGGTGCGGATAAAGGTTAAACTGTTGAAAAACAAAACCAATTTCGGCACGCAGCTTGTTGATATCAAATGCTCTGTCCGTCAGATCGTAGCCATCGACAAAAAGAGAGCCCTTGTCGATAGGCTCCAGGCGATTAATAGTTCGGATAAGGGTCGATTTGCCCGATCCCGATGGACCGCAGACTACAACGGTTTCATTCTGTTTGACATGCAGATGAATATCATTCAATACGTGGAGTTTTTTAAACCATTTGTGAACACCTTCAAACCGAATCATGAGCACTCCCGATGGCATAGTGGAACTGCAAAACAGTAGCTGTTTATTTTATTAGGGAAGCGGAAGAAAAATCAATAAAACATCTGATGATGAAAGACAGAAGGCAGAGCCCGCATCCGCTTCCTGGACGATTCGCGTCAGGATGAAGCGCGGATTGCCCGGAGATTCAACTGCACAGAGCGGCCGCCTTCCCATGCGTTCAGCACCGGAAGAAATGCGGCATCAATGCGTGCACCGCCGTCGACAAGGTCAAAGTGTCCG
>JBBIQQ010000062.1:0-13594 GCA_037442225.1 Nitrospirota bacterium | reverse complement strand
CGCAAAGCGCGCATGAAGCGACTCCGCGATCTCGCCATGCAGGCGCGGTTCGAGTTTGGCCTCGACCGTTTGCATCAGCACACCGCCACCATCGACTCGATCAACTCCGCCGTGCGCCAGCTTGCCCAACACCTGTTCAACGCGCGGGTCAACCTTGATCGCAAACTTCTTGGCGGCAAACGCGAGCACGAATCCGAAGACCGTGCTCATGCCGAACAGGAAAATCAGCGACCATTTCATAAGCGGCCCGAGATCGATGAAGGGCTTCGCCTCGATTTCGCCGCCGACGCCGGCCTGCGGCAAGAGATGCCGTGCAATATCCGCTGCCTGCTGGAGCGCTCCGGCGAGTTCGGTGATAAGTTGATATATGTCGTGCATGTGATTATCCTCCCACGTGCCTTACAGCGTAATCAGGCCCGAGAAGCCGGTGAAGGCGAGGGCGATGAGACCGGTGATTACAAATGCCATAGGCAGTCCTTTAAAGGGCTTCGGGACGTCGGCAAGCTCAAGCTTCTCGCGGATGCTCGCCATGATTATCATGGCAAGCGCGAACCCGAGGCCCGACCCGAGAGCAAAAGCGATAGTCTCGATGAAATTGTACTTGTTGCCGACGCTCTGCAGAGGAACCGCAATGATGATACAGTTTGTCGAGATCAGCGCAAGGTAGATACCGAGCTTGTTGTACAGGTCCGGCGCGACTTTTCTCATAACGGTGTCGGACCCCTGAACCAGACCGGCTACAATCCCGATAAAGACGATAATCAGCAGGAACTCAATGTTCAGCGGCACCATGATGAACTTAAAGACCACCCAGCTGAGCGCCGCGCTGATCATCATGACCGCCGTAAACGTGATGCTCATGCCAATGGCGGTCTCCATCTTCTTGGTGACGCCGAAGAATATGCAGAGGCCGAGAAACATGGTAAAGACGTAGTTATTGACCAGCGATGCTGAAATGACAAGCTGAAAAAGCTTTTCGAAGTCCATTTCTCTCCCCCCCTTAGTGCGAGTGCCCGCCGGAACTGAAGTACTTTGCGTACATCCAGTTGAAGGCTGCCATCAGGATACCGACTGCGAAGAATCCGCCCGCGGGCAGGATGAGGATAAGCAGCGGTTTTGCGTCAATAACAGGAATGCCCCAGATCATCCCCTTGCCGATCACTTCCCGGAAGAAGCTGATCGACATGAGGGCGACAAAAAACCCGATACCCATGCCGATGCCGTCGAAGACCGATGGCACGACAGTGTTCTTGCTGGCGAACATTTCGGCACGCGCCAGAATAGAGGCGAACGCCACAATCAGCTGAAGATACAGGCCTACATCCTTGTAAACCTCCGGAACGGCAGCGTCCATGACAAGGTTGACGATTGTTACCCAGCCCGAGATGACGAGCATGAAGATGGGAAGACGGATGCGGGGATGAATGAAGTTGCGCATCGCTGAAATTGTAAGGTTAACCATGACCTGAACAACGAGAACCGCAACGCCCATGAAGAAGCCGTTCTTGACATTGTTGGTCACTGCAATTGCGGGACAGAGACTCAGCGCGAGCCTGAATATGGTGTTCTCCTTGAGAATGCCGTTTTTTATTAATTCCCAGTAGCTGATCTCTTCTTCAGTGGCTGCTGACATTGGCCGCACCTCCCTCTTTCATGGTATCCATCAGGAATTTCACGCCTTTTTTGACCGCATCGTCCGTGACAGCGCGGCATGAAATAGTCACGCCGGTGATTGCCTGAATGTTTTCTTTGGTGTCGCCCTTCACGAGCTTGATGCGATCATAGTCTTTCCCGTCAAACTGTTTCTTCCATTCGGGAGCGAGAATCTCATCGCCGAGTCCAGGGGTTTCCTTGTGGTCGAGAATCTCTATCTTAAGGATCCGGAAATCCTTGTCCACGGCGATAAGCGTCTTGATGTAGCTTGAGTACCCCTTGCCGAATGAGAGGACAACGTACCCGATCGTCTCTTCTCCCTTCACGGCTTTCCAGTATTTGCCGTGCTTCCCGTGAATATCCCATTCGCCGACCTTCTCGATTTTGTCGGCTGTCGGGATGAGAAGTTTCAGAGCCTTTTCTTCAGCGATAAGATTGTTTTTGTAGCGAATCGGCGAGGTGTTGGCGTGTACATATGAAAGAATGGCGCCGCCGATAAGATAGATGACGACGAGGTTCAGCACGATTTTCAGTATGTCCTTGGTGGTCATTGCTTCACCGCCTCCTTTTTCACCTTTACCGCGCCGAAGACCGCAGCCTTGAAGCTGCGGTCAATAACCGGGGCAAAGCAGTTCATGATAAGGATGGCGAACATGACGCCCTCCGGATAGCCGCCTTTCAGGCGGATAAGCATGGTGAGAAATCCGCAGCCGGCGCCGAAAACAAGCTGCCCTTTTTTCACAGAAGGCGAAGTGACATAATCGGTTGCCATGAAGAACGCGCCGAGGAGCAGGCCGCCGCTCAGCAGATGGAGAATCGGGTCTCCGGTGAAGAATCCCTTGCCGCCGAATATCCACGCGATGATTGCGGCCGTACCGAGGAACGACACAGGGATATGCCAGCTGACGTACCCGCGGTACATCAGGAACAGACCGCCAATAAGGATCGCGAGCGCGGATGTTTCCCCGACAGACCCGGCGCAGTTTCCGACCAGGAGCTGAGTGTACATGGTAATGCGATCCCCGTATATTTCGAGCAGTTTTGCGATCCCCTCCATTTTGAGAATGCCGAGCGGGGTAGCTGCTGTCTTTGCGTCCATTGCGACAAACTGCGCGGTCGGTTCGGAATAAATCGTCATCAGCTTCGGAAATGAGATCAGCAAAAATGCCCGTCCGATAAGTGCGGGGTTAAATACGTTGAAGCCGAGTCCGCCGAACAGCTGTTTGGTCAGGACAATGGCAGCAGCCGAGCCGACGATGGGAATATAGAACGGGACGGTCGGCGGAAGGTTCAGTCCGAGCAGCAGGCCGGTCAAAAAGGCGCTGCCGTCGGTAATGGTGATTTCCTTGTGCAGAGCCCGCTGATAGATATACTCAAACGCGACTGCCGAGATAATCGTCAATGCGATGAGAAAGATTGCCTTGGGGCCGAAGAAGTACGCGGCCATTATTGTTGCCGGGAGGAGGGCAGCAGAGACGGTCCACATGATTCTGCTCGTCGTTTCCTCCGAGCGGATATGCGGACTCGCAGATATGATAAGCTGCTCCTTGGGGATACGTGCAGTGTCCATTGAGAACTCCTTTACCCTTGTTTCCTTCAGTGAGTGGTTTGCGACTTATCGGTCTGCATGCCGATGTTCCGGCATGCGCAACCGTGCCTCGGTGCGCTTCGAGTTTACCCCTACGGTTTCACCTGGGACTTTGCGAGCCTGACCAGATGAACAATCGGCCGTTTTGACGGGCAGACATAGGTGCAGGAGCCGCACTCAAAACAGTCATACAGGTTATACGCCTTGGCATCTTCGTTAAAGCCTTTCTCGGCGGTAACGCTCAGCATCGACGGAATCAGACCCATGGGACAGACCTCAATGCAGCGGCCGCAGCGGATGCAGGGGCCGAATTTGTCGACATGGGTCACTTCGGCCTCCGGAAGCGACAGGATACCTGACGTGCCTTTGGTCACCGGCGTTTCGAGCGTATACAGCGCGAACCCCATCATCGGGCCGCCGGAGATGACTTTTACGGTATCTTCCTTCAGGCCGCCGCATTCGGCGACAACATCGGAAATCATCGTGCCGATCTTGACCAGCAGGTTCTTCGGCTGATTGACGCCTTCGCCGGTAACAGTCACGACCCGCTCGATAAGCGGTTTGCCGTAACGCGCGGCTTCATAAATGGCAACCGCGGTGCCGATATTGTGGCAGACGACGCCGCAGTCCATCGGCAGGCCTCGCGCCGGCACTTCGCGATCGACACATGCCTTGATGAGCATCTTTTCGGCGCCTTGCGGATACATGACCTTGCAGGTGACAACGGTAATGTTCGGCTCCGCGGCGGCGGCCCTCGTCATAATCTCCACGGCATCCGGCTTGTTCGCCTCGATGCCGATGAAGCCCTTCATCACCCCGACGATCTTCATGATGACCTTCAGCCCCTCGACCACATCCTGCGGCCTCTCGATCATCAGGCGGTAATCGGCGGTCAGATACGGCTCACACTCAGCGCCGTTCAGAATGGCCACATCGATCGGTTTTTCCTTGGGAGGCGAAAGTTTGACATGCGCCGGGAATGTTGCTCCGCCCATGCCGACAATGCCCGCATCTTTCACCTTGGCGCGGAGTTCATCAGCAGAAAGCGCAAGGTAATCAGGATTATCTTTCAGCGGGGACCATTCTTCCGAGCCGTTGTTCTCGATGACAATGGCTTGGACCATACGGCCTGTTGCGGACGGGCATTCAATGATGCCGGTGACTTTGCCCGCGACCGATGCGTGCACCGGCGAGGATACGAACCCTTCGGGTGTGCCGATGACTTCGCCCTTTTTTACCTCCTGCCCGACCGTGACAGCAGACTTGCAGGGAGCGCCAATGTGCTGGCTCAGGGGAATGACGACACGCTTCGGAGCATTCGCTGGGGCAATCGGACTCTGCCTGGACAGCTCTTTTTTGTCCGGAGGATGAATTCCTCCCTTAAACGTTGCTAACCCCATGACTGTGCCTCGACTCTCCTTCGAGAATTTTTGGAGCAGCGCAGACGGGATATGAACAAGGAAGAAGTCCTGCTACCCCAAAGTTACTCACAATAGCACGCTTTTTTTTCGCGTGTCAAGCTACGAGGACCAGCCGTACAGTCCGATTAAGGGAACAAAAATGCAGGGAGTGGCGTAATTTTTTTTCAGGGCATTCCCGCTTTTTATGAGCTGCACAAGCCTTTGCGAGGAGCGATCTCCCACGGGGGCAACGAGGATGGCGTTTTCAGCCAGTTGGCCGATGAGCGGTTCGGGAATATCGGGACTTGCCGCAGTTACCAGAATGCGATCAAATGGAGCATATTCGGGAGCGCCAAGCGTGCCGTCTGAAATCAGGCAGGTTACATTCGTGTAACCAAGCTCCCGAAGGGCGTTCCGCGCGGCTTCGGCAAGCTCAGGGATACGTTCAATCGTCACGACTTCAAGGGCGAGTTCCGCAAGGACGGCAGCCTGATAGGCTGACCCGGTGCCGATTTCGAGCACCCGCTCGGACCCGTCAAGCCGGAGCAGTTCCGTCATGACCGCGACCATGTACGGCTGGGAAATTGTCTGATTCTGTCCGATCGGGAGGGCCATGTCGTCGTAGGCATTCCTGCGGGAGTATTCAGGCATGAACCGGTGCCGGGGAACGCTCCTCATGGCATCAAGCACCCGCTTGTCCGCAATGCCGCGCGGTATCAGCTGCTGTTCAACCATCAGCGCGCGAAGGAAAGAATCATCCATGATCAAGCCTGGCGTGCTGCGTCATCCTGTTATTTCCCGCAATCCGGCTCCCGTTGCTGATTCCTGTTCAAGGCGCTGTTCTTCAGCACTGTGAGCGCGCCGTAATCGGTCAGGTCAAGGTGGATGGGCGTGACCGAAACGTGCCCATCGAGCACAGCCTGCATGTCCATATCCTCTCCCTGCTCCCAGTATGGCTCTCCCCCGCCGATCCAGTAATGCTTGTCCCCCCATGGGGAGTATGTTTCCTGAATTGCGTTGTCGTACACCCGCTTACCCTGTCTGGTAATCCTGATTTCCTTCGCGCTGCCCTTCGGCAGATTCGGGACATTTACGTTCAGCAATGTGTCATAGGAAAGGGAGTGTTCAAGAATATACCGCGCGACCTCAATCGCGAACGGCGCTGCCGTGTCAAAATGGTACGGCCGGTTTCCGGCAAGCGAGATTGCGAATGAGGGAACATTCAGAATTGTTCCCTCAATGGCAGCCGCCACGGTTCCGGAATAGGTGACGTCGTCGCCGAGGTTAGCCCCCTTGTTGATGCCCGAAGCGACAAGGTGCGGACGCCGCGGCAGAATCTTCTGGATGCCGAGCGCAACACAATCGGTCGGGGTTCCGTTGACACTGTAGATTTTTTCCCCGACGACCTCGACCTTCAGGGGCCGATGCAGCGTCAGGGCATGTCCTACCGCGCTGCGTTCGCGGTCAGGCGCGACGATTACGGCGTCGCCAATCTCCTGCATTGCCCGGAAAAGAGCGCGTATGCCGGGGGAGTGGACCCCGTCGTCGTTGGTGACAAGAATCAGGGGGCGCTCTGCATTCATATTATTCATTCTAACCCACGAGGATTGTCCTTGCAAGGAATTCCATGTCCGGCAACGCCTGCTTCCTGATAAATTTCATGCTCCCGCCCTCGGTATTTCGGGGAAAAATGCAGAACCGAAAGTTGCGCGACCCCCGCTTCGCGGGCGATGCGGCCTGCAAGAGCGGCAGTGAGATGATGCCGCTCCCGGGCACGGTCAGCGTCTTCTTCCAGAAAGTAGGCTTCGCAAAAAAGTTCGTCAGAACCGCGCACGAATTCGATAATCGCGGCGATATGCTCTTCGGCTGGCGAAGTGTCCATTATATAGGACATTTTCTGCCCGCGGCTGATAAGCGCAATCCGCAGAATTCCGTCACCCCCGAGCATGCGTCCTTCAGCCATGACGCCGGTTTCAGCCACCCGGGCGAGAGCTGCCTGCGGAGAATCCGCCGACACTGCAGCCGCGCGGACGCTTTCTTTCAGCCCGGAGAGCCACGGACCGACGGCAAGGCCGAGCTCCTCAATGGCGTCTTTGCGGATGTTGATATGAAACGCCTCTTTCAGATGATAGCCCAGAGACGGAATCTGATGGGAGAGCCGAAGGGCAGAGACGCTCAGGAGCGGTTCTTCAAGCACTACCCCGTGAAAGGGCTCCGGCTTGCCATCAATGCGGGCGAACCCTTCAGGAGCCGAAAACCTGGCGCGATGCGTCGAATTGCCGCGCACTTCCGTGACTTCCACAGAGAGCGGGTAGTCGCGGATGAGGTTCCAAGTGTATCCGCGCAGCCTGCCTTCAACGCATGCGATGATTCCGGACGGACCGTACACGCGAAGCGGCTTTTCACGGTGAAGCAGGGTCCTGAGAAGCAGATCAAATCCGATGAAATGATCGACGTGCATGTGCGTTATGAATACGTCGGTTATGTCGGCAATGCGCCCGGCGTCAAGCCTTCGCAGATCGCCGCAGTCAAAAAGCAGCGCCCGCTTTTCATGCATGACGCGGACGAACACGGAAGGATCTTCAAAAGGAGGATTTACCGGGGCCGCATGAAAAATGGGTTTCATGGTGTTATAATTATACCTGAAAATACTTGGAAGTTCAGGGAGTTTGCGACAAGCGCATCCATCCCGCATTTCCTGGAGGTTCTATGCCCGAACTGCGCAAAGATCCGGTCTCCGGCCGGTGGGTCATCATTTCCGTTGAACGGGGCAAGCGCCCCACCGATTTCATCTCGCCGTCCCAGAAGAGAAAGGCAGGCGGTTTCTGTCCGTTCTGCCCCGGCAACGAGCATACGACAACGCCGGAAATCATCGCGTTCCGTCCGGCGAGCACCCCGCCGAACACCCCCGGCTGGACATTACGCGTCGTGCCGAACAAGTTTCCAGCACTCCAGATTCAGGGCGAGCTGAGCAAGACGGGCGAGGGAATCTTCGACAGGATGAACGGGGTCGGCGCCCATGAAGTCATCATCGAAACTCCGGATCATGAACAGTCGCTCGCGACCATGCCGCTCCGGTCGGTCGAAGACGTCCTGTGGGCCTTCTATTTCCGCCTGAATGATCTCAAAAAGGATCCCCGGCTGAAGTATGTGCTTGCGTTCAAGAATGAAGGCGAGGTCGCCGGATCATCTCTGGAGCACAGCCACAGTCAGTTGATTGCATTGCCGATTGTACCGAATGTTGTGCGCGAGGAGATGGAGAACGCGAAGAAATATTACGACGCCAAGGAGCGCTGCCTGTTCTGCGACATCGTGAATCAGGAGCTGCCGAGCGGCAGGCGCGTTGTCTATGAAAATGACCGCTATGTCGCGGTGGCGCCGTTCGCCCCGCGCGAACCGTTTGAGACCTGGGTTCTGCCCAAACGGCATGAATCAGCTTTTATCCCTCCCGACAAAAGCTTCAGCAGCCTCGCCGAGATGCTGCAGCGCATTCTGCGCCAGCTTGATCGGGTTCTTGATACGCCGCCCTATAATTTCGTGCTGCATACCTCCCCGTTCAAGGACGAAAACAATGAATACTACCACTGGCATCTCGAGATAGTCCCGAAGCTGACCCGCATGGCGGGGTTTGAGTGGGGCTCTGGGTTTTATATCAATCCGACCGCGCCAGAGGAAGCGGCGAGATTCATGCGCGACGCGAAGATATGAAAATCGCGATTGTCAGCTCCGAAGCGGTTCCGTTCGCGAAAACCGGAGGTCTTGCCGACGTTGCCGGAACCCTGTTCCGGGAGTTCTGGCAGATGGGCAATGAAGTCGTTCTCTTTTTGCCGCTCTACCGTTGCGTAGCATCCCGGTTCGGCGGCGATCTCAAGGAGCTTGGCAACCCGTTTTTGGTGCGGCTCGGCGGCGATGAAGCCGTCTGCCGGCTTTTCACGCTCGACAAACTGCCGTTTGCCGCGAAGGCGGGACGCCGTCCCGCCGGACAGAGCGGCCGCGTTGTTTTCATCGGCAATGACGCATTCTTTGACCGCGATGACCTCTATGGACCGGCCGGGGCTGAATATGCCGACAACGCCCGGCGGTTCATCTTTTTCTCACAGGCGGTTTTGGAAGCGATCAATCGTCTGGAGTATGCGTTCGACGCGATACACTGCAACGACTGGCAGACGGGGCTCGTTCCCTATTATCTCAAAACACTGCGGGCCGGCGCTCCCGCTGTCGCGCAGAGCCGCTCGCTGTTCACGATTCACAACCTTGGCTATCAGGGGATATTCCCTGCGGAAACCATGTCGTTGACCGGACTGGGGGGGGAGCATTTCACCATGCACGGGCTGGAGTTTTACGGACAGATAAATATGCTGAAAGCCGGAATTGTCGGAGCTGATGAAATCACAACAGTCAGCCCGACCTATGCGCGGGAAATCATGACAACGGAGCAGGGCTTCGGACTGGAAGGCGTGCTCCGTAGCCGGCGCGAAAGCCTTCGCGGCATCCTGAACGGCATTGACTACGCAGAGTGGACTCCCTATGCCGATCCTTACCTGCCGAGCCACTATTCAAGCACGCACCTTGCCGGCAAGGCGTGGTGCCGGCGCAAGCTTGTGAGGCAATGGAAGCTAGCGGACGGCCTCTCCCGCCCGCTCATCAGCTTTGTAGGGAGGCTGGCGGATCAAAAGGGAGTTGATCTTCTGGCGGAAGCGATTCCGGAGATGATCGGGCTCGGCGCCAATATCGTTATCGTCGGCACAGGAGATGCCCGGCTGCAGGATATGCTCATCAGCCTGCGCGAGCGGTTCCCGGACAATCTGCACCTGACCATAGGGTTTTCCGAAGCGCACGCGCATCACGCATACGCGGCCGCCGACATCTTCCTGATGCCGTCCCGGTATGAGCCGTGCGGACTCGGGCAGATGGTGGCGATGCGGTACGGAACCATCCCTGTTGCGCGCAGGACGGGCGGACTTGCCGATACCATTGATCACGGACGAACGGGATTTCTTTTTGATGAGCAGTCGGCCGGCGCGCTCGCGGCGGCTGTCCGGGAAGCGCTCGCGGCATTTGCCGACAAGCGCTCCTGGCGCAGAATCACCCGCGCCGCCATGGATGAGGATTTCTCCTGGACGAACTCCGCGCGGCAGTATCTCGATCTCTACCGGGGCGGCGCACAGTGACAGGCTATCTCGACATCTCGCAGAATCAGCTCCAGCGCTTTTCGGTCATCTTCAACCTGACGCGCGAAATCCTTTCGTTCAGCGACCCGGACGCGCTCCTGCAAAGCATTGCCCGCGCCGCAACAGAGGCATTCCGCGCGCGCTGGTGCATCATACGCCTCCAGGAGAACGGAGCTCTCCGGCTCAAGGCTTTTTGGGGGTTGTCGGAAGAGGAAGCCTCCTCCCTGAGGGAAACCATGCACGCCGGGGAGGGTGTCTGCGGCAGGGCGGTAGAGGTGAAGCGGACGGTACGGTTTGATGAAACCTCAAATCCCGAGGGGGTTGTGCCTGTTTACGATAAGGTGCGGACGGCGATCTGCACCCCGCTCATGATTGGCGATCGCATTATCGGAACCTTTTCCCTGTATGACCACTTTGAGGACGGCGGCGGCGTTAGGGCTTTTCCGGCTGAGAGCATCGTCATGATAGAGGGATTCGCTTCCATAGCCGCGATTGTCATTGACCGGTCGCTCTCATATAATCACATGGTTTTGCAGCAGCGGGATGCTGTCGCCGCCCGTCAGCAGGTGGAAGAGCTGAAGGATTATCTGCAAGGGCTTATCGACAACAGCGCCGACGCAATTGTGACGACCGATCTTGACGGCCGCGTCATCTCATGGAACCCCGGCGCCGGGCTGATTTTCGGCTTTGCCGCTGAAGAGGTGTTCGGCAAACCCCTGCCGATCATCCCGCATTTCCTGCTTGAGGCGGAACGCGGCTATGTCGAACAGATTCTGCGCGGCGAAACCCTGCGCCATCTAGAGACCGTAAGAACGACGAAGCGGGGTGCGATGATTGACGTGAGCATCACGCTTTCGCCGATCAAAAACGCAGACGGCGCGGTCATAGGAATCAGCCGGATTGCCCGCGACATCACAGAAAAAAAGCGGATCGAAAAAGAGCTTTTGCGAAAGAACAACCAGCTGCAGAGGCTTTTTTTCATCAGCTCCGCAATGCGCGGCACTCTTGAAGTAGACCGCGTTCTCCGTATGGTGCTTGCCGCGGTTACCATAAGCGACGGCCTCGGATTCAACCGAGCCATGCTGTTTCTCGTCGACGAGCAGCACGGGATTATCCGCGGCGCGATGGGGGTCGGGCCGGCAACCCATGAAGAGGCGTGGGAAATATGGTCGCGCCTTTCGATAGAGAATAAGACGCTCCCTGAAGTAATGAATGAAATCCAGAACGGCCCGCTCCGCAAGGATTCTTTCATGGACAGGCTCTGCCGCGGCGTGGAAATCTCCCTGGACTCGGGGACGATTCTTGCCGCATCAATTCAGCAAAAAAGAGCGTTCAATGTCCCCGATGTCCGCTTTGAGCCGATGTCGGACGCATTGCTGATTCAGCAGCTCGGCACGACGGCCTACGCGGTGGTGCCGCTGGTTTCGCGCGACAGGGTCATCGGCGTACTCTGGGTTGACAACCTCTATTCCCAAAAACCGATAACCGACGTGGACCTTGAGTTCCTGCAGGGCTTTACGGATCAGATTGCCGCGGCGATAGAAAACGCGCGCCTCTTCGAGCATGTCAGAAGGGCGGAGCAGGAACTTGAGAACATTTTCGAGTCCATATCCGATCTGGTCTATTTTGTCGACCGCGACTATACCATCAGAAAAGTGAACCGCGCCGTTATCCGGAAGGTCGGCCTCCCCGAGGAGTCGATTGTCGGGCAGAAATGTTTCTGGATATTCCATGGCATGAATATGCCGTTGGAGAGCTGCCCTCATCAGAAGACGATTCAGACCCGCGCACCGCTGGTCGGGGAGATTGAAGATCCGCACCTTGGCGGAACGTTCCTGATATCGAGTTCACCCACGTTTGACCGCGCCGGAGAGCTTGTCGGCACGGTGAACATCGCGCGCGATGTTTCGGAGCTGAAGCATCTGCGCGAGAAGGTTTCTTCGGTGGAGCGCATGGCCGCGCTGGGTGAAATGGCGGCAAAAGTAGCGCACGAAATCAGAAACCCGCTGCTTTCGATCGGCGGGTTTGCCGGCCGCCTCGCAAAACGGGCAGACCGCGAACAGCGGGAGCAGGCGCGCATCATTGTAGATGAAGTGAAGCGGCTCGAAACGATTCTGAGCGGCATCCTCGGATTTGTGAGGACAGCACGGGTTGAAAAGAGCTTCTTTTCCCTCAATAATCTTATGCACGACGTAAGGACGTTCATGGAGCCGATCATGCAGGAGCGGAGCAACCGCCTCCACATCCACATACAGGAAGAGATTTCTGTCAGGGCGAATTATGACCGGCTCAAGGAGGCAATGCTCAATATTCTTTCGAACGCGAATCAGGCGACCGAAAATGGAGATATCACGATTCGCTGCTACTATTCTTCCGAAATGGCGGCGGCGGGGCAAGGACCGGCTGAAGATCGGCGGGAGGTTGTCATCGAGGCGCAGGACACCGGGAGCGGCATACTTAAGGAAGATATGAACCGGATATTCGATCCGTTCTTCACAACAAGAAGCATGGGAACCGGTCTCGGGCTCTCCATTACAAAGCGCATCATAGAGGAGCACGAAGGAACCATAGATGTGCACAGCTCCCCTGAACAAGGAACGAATTTTGTCATACATCTGCCCATGAAAGGAGGAATGACGTGAAGATACTGGTTGTTGATGACGAGAAGAACATTCTGAAGCTTTACAAGGCGGAGCTTGAGGACGAGGGGTACACTGTCGTGACCGCGAACTCGGGCCGGGAAGCGCTCGAGATTTACGAGCAGGAGAAGCCCGACCTCATCACCCTCGACATCATGATGCCAGAGATGGACGGCATTCAGGTGCTCCGGCAGATCAAGCAGAAAGCGCCCGACATTCCGATCATCATGCTGACGGCATATGATTACCGTGACGATTTTTCGGTCTGGGTTTCGGACTCATACGTCGTCAAGTCTTCCGACCTCACGACGCTGAAGGCGGCCATCAAGCAGGTTCTTGAGAAGAAGGCGTAGAAGGCAGCGCGGAAGATGAGGAAGGCCGCAAGCGCGCAAGCGCGGAAGAAACGGCAAGAGACGGCCGCCACGGTCGTGCTTCGGGCTGAAAAACCCGCCTATGGCGGCGCCGCCATTGCCCGGCATGACAACCGGGTTGTGTTTGTTGAAGGCGCGCTGCCTGGCGAGCTTGTGGCCGCCCGCGTCACGGAGGAAAAAAACGATTACCTGAAAGCCGCGGCCGTCGAGGTGCTTGAGCCGTCACCGGACCGCGTGGAGCCGCACTGCCCGGTCTTCGGTGAGTGCGGCGGCTGCCAGCTCCAGCATGTGCGCTATGAGCGCCAGATCTCCCTGAAAGAAGAGGTTCTGATTGATACGCTCCGGCGGATCGGCAAAATCTTCTGTACTCTGTCCGCTCCAATCACGGATGAACCTCCCCGGGCGTACCGC
The DNA here is from genome assembly GCA_037442225.1 of Nitrospirota bacterium. Lineage (GTDB taxonomy): Bacteria > Nitrospirota > Thermodesulfovibrionia > Thermodesulfovibrionales > Dissulfurispiraceae > JAAYUK01. The sequence goes on along the minus strand of JBBIQQ010000062.1, from coordinate 361 downwards.
CACCGGGCGCAGTTCAAGACGGACGGACGACGAGTCGGATTCTACCGGAAATCCTCCCGCAGCGTCGTCGATGTCGAGCGCTGCCCTGTCGTATGCGACGGCATCAGCTCAGCATACGCATCGCTAAGATTATTGTCCGCGGCTCCCACTTTCAGCGGATATTTCCAGCGCATACGAGGATTCCATCTTGTCAGCACCAACGTAAAGACAGTTGCTCTTTTCATGGCGCCGCCCGGCGTCGTGCCGGGCGGCGGACTGCTTGAAAGCCTTCTGCGCGAAAGCGGTCTTGCCGGGTGCGCTGCGCTCAGCGGCGGCGACGCCGCCGCATCAGCCGGGGAGCCGTCCGTTGATTTTCAGCTCG
>JBBIQQ010000061.1:0-13681 GCA_037442225.1 Nitrospirota bacterium | reverse complement strand
GGCTGCTCGACCTGAACGAGACGGTCGAGGGGATGCTCAAAATGCTCCGGCGGCTCATCGGCGAGGACATCAACCTGGCCTGGCGGCCGAAAACCGGCCTATGGCCGATCAAAATGGACCCGACGCAGGTCGATCAGGTTCTGGCAAATCTGGTCGTCAATGCTCGAGACGCCATAGCGGGTGCGGGGGAGATCACCATTGAAACAGACATGGCGGCATTTGACGAAGCCTATTGCGCCAAGAACGCAGGGGCTATCCCCGGCGGCTACGTTTTGCTGGCGGTCAGCGACAACGGAATCGGCATTGACAAAGAAACCCTCGGCAGCATCTTCGAACCTTTTTTCACCACCAAGGACTTGGGCAAGGGAATCGGGTTGGGACTGCCCATGGTTTACGGCATCGTGAAGCAGAACAACGGCTTCATCAATGTCTACAGCGAGCCGGGGCAAGGCACCACTTTCAAGATATATTTCCCTTGCCACGCGGGCGAACCCGCTCAGGTGCAGCAGGAACCCCACGTGCAAATCCCATTGGGCAACGGCGAAACTGTTCTGATCGTGGAGGACGAGGCCGCTATCCTGGAAGCAACCACAATGATGCTTGAAACAATAGGGTACAAAGTGCTGGCGGCGGCCAAACCAAGCGATGCTATGCGGCTGGCCGATGCGCAGTCAGGCGGGATTCACCTGCTCATCACCGATGTCGTCATGCCGGAAATGAACGGCCGGGATCTCGCCGGTCATCTGATTGCGCTCAACTCAGAAATGAAGGTTCTGTTTATGTCCGGGTACACTTCCGACGTGATCGCCAGGCGCGGCGTGATTGACGATGGTGTTGAGTTTCTTCAGAAGCCCTTTTCCATGCAAGATCTTGCCGGAAAAGTGCGCCAGACGCTGGACAGGGAATAGTCTGCAGAGGTGCGCGGATCAGATAGAAACAGCATTCTTGACAGCGGGGGTCAGTCGGAGCTGGTGCCAGAACGGACTAGTCCGCTTTCTCCTTTGAAGCGGCCGGTTCGGCCAGCGCCCGCACGCCGAAAAAGACGTATCCGATTGCGAGGCCGAACGTTATTCCCCATGAAAAAGGCATCTGCTGGTCAAAAAAGGTGAGCAGAGTGTGCGCGATAATCATCGGCGTTAACGCAATTGTTGTCAGGCGCATGGCAGCGCCGAAAGGAAGGGCAATTTTCAGCATCCGGGCATAGGCTATTGCAACGAACAGATAGAGAAGCACCTGGAGCAAGCGGTAAACATAATTCATTGCGAGGGCTACCGGATAGAAAGCGATGGAAAACCATTCCGCAGCGGCGTCCAGCAACACATGTATATCGCGGTTGTCAAACGTGGCGTCTTCAAGCTGGGACAGCGGGATCTTCACCGGTTCGGCTCCGGTCTGAATGACAATATGATTTTTCGTCACCAGCGCTTTGGTTTTGGCCTGATCCAGCGTCTGAAACTGCCCTGATGTGTCGATAATGAGCACCTGCTCGCCGGTCGCCGAATCCTGAACGAAATATGGTCTGTTTTCGGGAACGGAAAGCATTCCCTGAGCTATCGTTATGGCAGGCAACTGTTTTACATATGCCGGAGCTTCGTCGGCGACGAATGCATTGATTTGGGAGTGAAGCTTCACCATTCCGGGAATGGTGCAGAGAGCGACCAGAGAGAGCAGATACAGCAAACCTGCGCCGCGCCAGAATTGAACGGCGTCGCGGTAGATCTCTTTGGCATAAAATGCCATATATAAGGGGTCGGTAAACGAGAATTTTTTCATGAATCGGCGCGCCGCTTGAAAACGGCTTTTTGAATATTTTACCCGCACTCCCAGGAAAAGACAAATATTCATGTTCGCCCTGCCGGTTGCCCGGGAAAAATTACTCTGCGATTTCTTTACGCAATGCGCTGGTTTCTGATAAACTATTAAGATATTTTCTGCTGTATTTTCAAGCTTTTACCATGCCCGCAAGGAGACAAACGTGCTGATTATCGGGGAAAAACTGAGCATTATAGCAAAACGGGTCCGCGAAGCGATTCTGCATCGCGACAAGATGCCCATACAGGACATTGCCGTCAGCCAGTGGAAGGCAGGCGCTGGTATGATAGATGCGAATATTGGACCTGCCGATGAGGGAGGGGAATCACTGATGGAGTGGGTGGTGACCTCGATTCAGGAGGCCGTGCCCCTGCCAATCTGTCTTGATACGACAAATGCCGCTGCAATCGAGGCCGGGTTGAAAGTGCATAACAATATCTGGGGCCGCCCGATGATTAACTCGACATCCAACGATCCGGAGCGGTTTCCGATGCTCGAGCTTGCCGCGAAGCATGATGCGCTCATCATTGGACTTACGGTCGGCAAAGGCGGACTGCCTGCTGATGCCGAGGAGCGCTGCGCGATTGCCGCCGAGATTATGGCACGTGCAATGGAGTTTGGAGTGCCGCTCGAAAATCTGTATCTTGATCCCCTCGTTCTCCAGATCGCCACTTCGCAGGATCATGCCCGCCATGTTCTGTATGCGGTGAAGATGTTTCAGGAGCTGAATGAGCCGGCCATGAAGACGGTCGTCGGAATCAGCAATATCTCAAACGGCTGTCCGAAGCATGTGAGGCCGATACTGAACCGGCATTTCTTCACCCTGCTGATGCATGAAGGACTGTCAGCCGCCATCGCAGACCCGCATGAAGTTGCCGATACGGTGAAGACGCTTGAAGTTATTCAGGGAAGGACGTTGTATGCGCATTCGTATCTTGATATGCAGTAAGGCGGTCGTAGAGGAATAATCCGGGATTCAGACGTTTAATTGTCACGTTATCACGGAGGAGATTATGGCGTTTATTGAGCCGAAGGAGACATTCCCCGGCAGCATATACACGGTAACCTTAGGAACGGAGAGAACCGTTACGTTCGGTGGTGAGAACGTGTTTGCCTTTCATGGATTTGAAGGGAAGATTCCGCATGCGCCGGTGATTGCATACGAGGTGCAGGACTCACTGCCGGATGACTGGCCTCCAGCAGTGCATGATATCTATGCGGGCGTATCGGGGGACCCGGCCGCATGGGCACAATTCTGTCAGGATGAATTGCGGGCGCAGGCGATTGCTCTCCGTCTGCTCAGCACTCATCCGGACCGCGGAGATCGGTCGGCGTCGCATGCGGCAAAAACTGTATCTGATGTCCTTGCCGCCATTTCAGTGCCGCTGATTATCATCGGCAGCAGTCACATAGAAAAAGACGCGGAGGTGCTTGTTGCCGCAGCCGAAGCCGCGCAGGGCCGGAAATGCGCTCTCGGCAAGGCGCAGGAAAATAATTACAAGACGATCGCGGCAGCGGCGATGGCCAATGATCATCTGCTGATCGCCCTGTCCGAACTCGATATCAATCTCTGCAAACAGCTGAACATCCTGATTACCCAGATGGGCTTTTCTCGCCAACGGATTATCATTGACCCTATGTGTTCCGCCCTCGGCTACGGGCTTGACTATACGTGGTCGGTAATGGAGCGTATCAGGCTTGCTGCTCTGGCGCAGAACGACGCGATGATGCAGCAGCCGATGCTTGGAGATGTCGGCATTGTTGCGTGGAAGACCAAGGAGGCGCAGGCGGCTGAATCCGAGATGCCAAGGTGGGGTTCGCCGGAGCGGCGTGGAATTGCCTGGGAGTCGATGACCGCCGGCTCGATGATGATGTGCGGCGCGGAGCTTCTGATAATGCGGCATCCGAAAGCGGTCGCTTCGCTTGAGCGATTTTCGGAAGAGCTTGCGGTGCAGGAAGCGGGATAGGGAGGCATTATGGCGCTGACCGGCGTTCAGATATTCAAACTGTTGCCAAAAACGAACTGCAAGAAGTGCGGGCATCCGACCTGTCTTGCCTTTGCGATGAAACTTGCCCAGCGGCAGGCGACTGTGGATGCCTGTCCTGATATGAGTGAAGATGCTAGCCAGACACTTGGCGCTGCGGCGGAGCCTCCGGTAAGAACCGTGGTTTTCGGTACGGGCGCATATGCCTGCACGATGGGGGAGGAGACAGTTCTTTTCCGGCATGAGAAAAAATTCGTGCGCCCCACCGTCATTGCCGTGCGGATTGCAGATACTGAGTCAGATTCTGAAATCGAAGCGACGCTGCGGGCGGTGGCAGATTCCGAAATCGACCGCATCGGGCAAAAACTTCGCATTGATGCGATGTTTGTGGAGAATTCCTCCGGCAATTCTGAACGCTATCAGCAGGTGCTCGGGATGATTAACGCGTCTGCGCCCGAAGTGCCGCTCATCCTTGGCGTTCATGACCCGGTGACTGCTGGGGCGGCGCTGAAGCAGGTCGGCGACAGAAAGCCGCTTCTGTATGGGATTACGTCTTCAAATGCCGAACGGATGGCCCCTGTTGCTGCATTGTGGAAAGTGCCGGTGGGTGTTGCCGGAAGGGGACTTGCAGCACTGTCAGAATTGACCCAAAAAGTAAAGAGCCTCGGGATTTCTGACATGGTGATTGATTCAGGAGTGCGGAGCGCTGCCGGGATTCTCCGCGACAATACACTCATCCGCCGCGCGGCAATCAGGAAAAACATCAAGTCTCTAGGGTTCCCGGTGATTACGTTTGCCGGTCGGGATGATGCCATGCTTGAAGTCCTGGCAGCAATGCTCGGCATTGCAAAATATTCGGCTGTCGTGGTTCTCAGCAGTGTCGAACAGTGGCGGAATCTTGCGCTCTTCACGTTCCGCCAGAATATCTATACCGACCCGCAGGTGCCTATGCAGGTTGAACAGAAGATTTACACGATCGGAGAGCCGACGCCTGAATCACCGGTTATCATTACCACAAACTTCTCATTGACGTATTTCATTGTAGCCGGTGAAATCGAGAATTGCCGCGTTCCGGCGTGGCTCGCCGTAATGGACTGCGAGGGAATGTCGGTGCTGACCGCATGGGCAGCGGGCAAGTTCACCCCGGTAAAAATAGCACAATTCATTCAGGGGAGCGGGATTGAAGAACGGCTCACGCGGAAGGAACTGGTTATTCCCGGCTATGTCGCGATTCTGAGCGGAGCCCTTGAGGAAAAACTGCCGGGCTGGACGATAACAGTCGGTCCGCGCGAGGCGAATGCGCTTCCGGCGTTCCTGAAAAACCGAAATGCATAGAATTTTGATTCGGAGGGTTTCATGTCGTTACCGGCAATAATAGTTCAGGGCGCGGAATCGCTTCTCTCAATGTGCGGTAGCATGCTTCAGGAAACCGCCGCAACTTACGGGAATCAGAGATGCTTCGAGTTTCCGGATACCGCATATCATCTGCCCATGATTTATGCGCTTACCGGCCTTGCGGTGAAGAACGTCGCCGATATGGAAGTTGCGCTGGCCAGGGCGCAGGAACTGGTCGCCGGGATTCGGGAGCGCCACGGCGGGATCTCTGTGCTCGGCGACGCGCTTGAGGCAGGACTGGCGGCGCATTTTGCGGTTGAGTTGATGCTTGCGATGCGGGGACTGCGCGGAGATGAGCCTGTGCATGAACAATCCTCCGGAATTTCCTATCACGGATTCCTCTCCGATACCGTGCAACGCACACTCGGTGTCCAGCTCGTGGACGGAACAATACCGGGCATTGCGTTAATTCTCGGCGCTGCGCCCGATGATGAAACCGCCGTTCGTATTGTGCGAGAACTGCAGGAAAATCGCATTCTCGTGCTGATTGCCGGCAGGGGCATCAGCGAGCAGTTGAAGCGCTCCGGAATCGACTTCGGACTCGAGAGCAGGATTGTTCCGCTGGGGCCCGAGCCGATTCATGCGTTGTATGCGGTGGACTGGGCTGTTCGCGCCGCGATGATATACGGCGCCAAAAAACCCGGGGGACTGCTCGATCACCTTGCATACCAGAGAGAACGCGTCAACGCATTTGTGATTGCTCTTGGTGCCCCGACGCCCGAGATTCTCGCTATCGGCACCGGGGCCATTGCCCTCGGCTATCCGATTGTTTCAGATCAGGATGTTCAGACTGTTCATGCGCAGGGCATCTGCAGGAATGAGGCGCTTGTGGGCGTGCAGGATCACGCACTCATTGTGAAACGCGCCATTGAGGTGCGCGGACTAAAAATTACGGTCTCCAAGCCTCCGATACCGGTTCCCTATGGCCCGGCTTTTGAAGGCGAGCGGGTTCGCAAGGAGAATACCTTTGCCGAATTCGGCGGCCAGCGCAGCCCGGCTTTTGAATGGGTCCGCACACGTCCTGCCGAAGAGATCGAGCACAACCTCGTAACGGTTGCCGGAACCGACTGGCAACAGCGCTATGAGCAGGGCGGTGTGATGCCGCTGGCAATTGTCGTTGACATTGCCGGCCGAAAGATGCAGCCTGATTTCGAAGGCGTGATCGAACGCAAGATTCATACAAACATCAATGAAGCACACGGTGTCTGGCATATGGGCCAGCGCGATATCATCTGGGTGCGTGTCAGCAACGAAGCGAAGCGGGCCGGTGTCGCGCTGGAACATCTCGGCGTTATTCAGGCGGCCATGATTCTGCACAAGTTCGGCGAGATAGTCGACAAGGTCCAGGTGACGCTGTATGTTGATGAACCGGATGTCCTTCGCCTGCGTGAAGACGCCCGCAAGGCTTATCAGGAGCGTGACCGTCGCCTTGGCAACATGACCGATGAGTCTGTGGGGGAATTTTATTCCTGTTTGTTGTGTCAGTCATTTGCGCCGAGTCATGTCTGCGTCATCTCTCCGGAGCGCCTTGGTTTGTGCGGAGCTTTCAACTGGCTGGACGCCAAGGCCGCCTTCGAAATTGATCCGACCGGCGGCAATCAGCCCATTCAGAAAGGCGTGCTTCTTGACGGGCGCGTCGGCAGATATACGGGGGTTGACGAGTATCTGAAAAAGGCGTCGGGAGGCGCAGTCGAAACTCTTAATATGTATACCATCATGGATAATCCGATGACGTCATGCGGCTGCTTTGAGTGCATTGCCGGTATTGTTCCTGAAGCAAACGGCGTCCTTGTTGTTCACCGGGGCTATTCGGGCATGACTCCCGCGGGAATGAAGTTCTCAACCCTTGCAGCGTCGGTCGGCGGCGGTGTTCAGACCCCCGGATTTATGGGAGTGGGGGTGAATTTCATAACCAGCAAAAAGTTCATAGCCGGAGACGGTGGAATCAGGCGTATCGTCTGGATGCCGACCGATCTGAAGGTGCGCATTCGTGATGTGTTTAATAAGCGCGCGGCAGATGAGGGGATGCCGGATCTGCTTGACAGAATTGCGGACGAAACGATCTGTGAAGAGCCGGAAGCGCTGGTTGAGTTCCTGAAAAAGGCGAATCACCCGGCGCTCGAAATGGAATCTTTGCTGTAAACGGCTGCAATGCCATGCCGCGCAAAGTGATTACGAGGTTTTGATCGCATGCAGGATAACGGGGAATGAAGAGCATCGCCGTGTTTGATTCCGGGATCGGCGGCATCACGTTTTTGCGGGAGGCGCGGCGTCGCCTGCCTGCCGAGAATTTTATCTACTTTGCCGATACTGAGCATGTTCCTTACGGCACCAGAAGCGCGGAGGAGGTGAGGCAGCTCGTCAAGGAAGCTGTCGCGTTTCTTGTCCGGAAGAACATCAAGGCGCTGGTCATAGCATGCAACACCGCAACAAGCGCTGCAGTCCAGGACCTTCGCGAGCAGTACGCTTTGCCGATACTCGGCATGGAGCCGGCAATTAAGCCTGCTTTGCAGCATGCGGGTGAAAAGCGTGTGCTGGTCTTTTCAACAGCGCTTACCAGCAAGGGAGACAAGCTGCGGACGCTCCGTTTGAGCATCGACCCGAAACGGCAGGTCGATACATTGCCGTTTGATGAGCTGGTGCAAACAGCGGAGAGATTTGATTTCGGATCCCGACAGGTCGTGCAGATTATCCGTGACAAGCTCGCAACCGTTGATGTGCAGTCATATGGAGCTGTGGTGCTCGGCTGCACACATTTTATTTTTTATCGTCACCTGATCGAAACAATGCTTCCTTCGCCAATCCGTGTCTTTGACGGCAATCGCGGAACTCTGGCCAATCTCGTCAAGACCCTGAGCGGTGAGCCGGAAGCGGCCGGCAGCGGTGGCGGGCGGATCGTGTTCTACTCCTCTGGGCGGCCTGAAAGCCCTGAGCGGGAGCAGGCGCTGTGCCGGCTCGTCACAGAATAGTGCTCTGGTTTTCTTTCCCTTTTGCCGGAAAGCCGATGTGAAACTTCGTTCCAGCGCCTGATTCGTTCTCGACCGCGCACAGGAGAGCATCGGCATGCGCCCGTGAAAAAAAGTGGCACGGGCAGCGGCGGACGGGTTAGAATGTCCCAGCGGGAGGTGCTCGATGGTTGACCAGAACAAGCTCATAAACCGTGCTAAGATCAGGACGGAAGCAGATCGTCTTACGATCAGTTCGATGATGTACTTTGTTTCCGATGCAGCTGTTTTCTCGGTTCGCGATCTTGTTTCGCAGCAGGCGAGTCTCCAGATGGCATGGCTTGAGGGCGAAGCGTTTATGATGAAACTCCTGGCTGATTTGCCGGGCGGCGTTTCGATAACAAAGGTTCTGAAGAAGGATGATAAAAAAGTCATGCTCTTTCTCCTGAGCGATAATTCGATAGTCGCCGTTTCAACAGAAGATCCCGTCGGACATCAACCGCAAATTATCCGTCCGAATGTCAGATAAAGCCGCTTTGCAGCGGATATGAGAGTTTAGTTTCAAGAGCCGGGGCGGCCGCTAACCCTTTTCAGCACTTCCACGATCATCAGCATTCAAACCCATGAAAACAGGTTATGTTATTCATAACCTGTTTTCGACCATTCATTTGCAGATTAAAACGCCTGACGCCATTTTTCTATCGTTTCCCTGAAATCTTACATACAATTTCACGAGAAATACTTTCTATGAAGGGAGGCTTTTTTTATGAATGCAGTAACTCTGGTTTTCGCCGCGCTCTGTATTTTCGCGATAGCCTACCGTTTCTATGGCTTGTTCATCGCGAACAAAGTTCTGGGGCTTCGGGCAGATCGTCCGACACCGGCGCAAACGTGCGCGGACGGGCATGATTATGTAAAAACAAACAAGGTTGTTCTCTACGGGCATCACTTCGCGGCCATTGCGGCCGCAGGGCCGCTTCTCGGGCCTGTTCTGGCCGCGCAGTTCGGCTTTGCGCCGGGCGCTCTCTGGATTATTATTGGCTGCGTGCTTGCGGGAGCGGTGCACGATACAATAGTGCTTTTCGCGTCAATGCGCCACAAGGGGAACAGCCTTGCGAAAATCGCAGAGGCAGAAATCGGCAAGACGGTCGGCACTGTCGCATCTTTTGCATTTTTGTTTATTCTCATCCTTACGCTTGCGGGGCTTTCCATTGCGTGTCTGAATGCGCTTTTTGAGAGCGTCTGGGGGGTGTTTGTCGTTGGATCGACCATTCCGATCGCCGTTCTGATGGGCTTCTGGATGTACAAGATACGCCCGGGAGATGTCAAGGGCGCAAGCATCTTCGGAGTTCTGATGCTTATTGCCGCCGTTCTTGCGGGCCCGCTGGTTGAGCAGACTCCCTGGCTTGCATCCATTCTGAAAATGAGCAAAAACCAGATTGCACTGGCAATACCAATCTATGCGTTTGTCGCGTCGGTTCTGCCGGTCTGGATGCTTCTTGCTCCCAGAGATTACCTCTCGACCTATCTGAAGATCGCTACGGTTGTGATGCTTGCAGTCGGCATCTTCATTGTGCAGCCTGATCTCAAAATGCCAGCCTTTACCCAGTATACAGCCGGCGGCGGCCCGGTTATTCCTGGTCCGGTATTCCCGTTTGTCTTCATCACGATTGCCTGCGGCGCCATTTCCGGCTTCCACGCAATTATTGCGACCGGCACAACGCCAAAGATGGTTGACAATGAGCGCGATATCCTTTTTGTGGGGTACGGCGCAATGCTGACGGAGGGCTTTGTTGCAATCATGGCGCTCATCTCGGCGTGCGTGCTGATTCCTGCCGACTATTTCGCCATCAATTCAGCTCCCGCGGTATTTGCAAAGACGGGCATGGCGGTCGTTGAGCTGCCACGGCTTGCCGCTGAAGTCGGGGAGAACATTCAGGGCCGTCCGGGCGGCGCCGTTTCGCTTGCCGTCGGCATGGCGTACATTTTTGACACGCTTCCCGGCATGAGCGGTCTCATGAAGTACTGGTATCATTTTGTAATCATGTTTGAAGCCGTTTTTATTCTGACCGCCGTTGATGCCGGCACCAGAGTCGGCCGCTTCCTTCTGCAGGAAATGTTCGGCAAGGTTGTGCCGAAGTTTTCAGAAAGAAAGTGGGTGCCTGGCATTGTCATAACCGGCGCCGTCTTTACCGGTTCCTGGGGATATCTTGTATACACCGGGGACATCAGAAATATCTGGCCGCTGTTCGGCATGAGCAACCAGCTTCTTGCCTCCACCGCTTTGATCATTGTGACCTCAATGCTTATCAGAATGGGCAAGGCCAGGTATATGTGGGTCACGGCGGTGCCGGGGCTTGTGCTTGCCGGCATCACCATGTACGCCGGCTATCTGCAGATTACCAGGGTGTATCTTGCCCCGGGGAAGGAGAATTATCTGCTGACCGCGCTGGCGTGTATTGTGTTGTCGATGATTATCATTGTGCTTGTAGCGTGCCTCAAACGCTGGGTGGAGCTGCTTCGGATCAAGGAGCGCGTGACCGACATCTGGGGTGATAGGGTTATTATGCCCTTGCCGGGTGAGGCCGTTTGCCTCATCAATGACCCGAAAGATGGCGGCGCTCAGATCAAGGGGGCTACAGAGAAGTGGGGATAGCGCCCAAATTGCAGTAATAAGCTTGCTGCGCGGCCGGACCTCGGTCCGGCCGTTTTTTGTGCGCAGTGAAAGACTTGCCGTGCTTTCCTGCTTGCACAGGACAGAGGAGTGTAGTAACCTTGATAGTGAATAATGGCGCGGAGGCCTGCATGGGTTATGAAGCTTCGCTTGACACGAAACTACTGCTGCCGTCACAGGACGAGGTGAACGCGGTTCTTGCCCGCCGAGTTACCGATTTGCCGATGCTCCCGCTGGTAGTTCTCAAGCTTCTTCATATTACGAGCGATGAAAAAGCTTCTCTCAGCGATCTTGAGCGGCTTGTCGAAACAGAGCCGACCATCCTTGCAAAAATGCTGCGCATGGTCAACTCGGCCGCATTTGGTCTGCACCAGCGTATCTCCAATGTGCGCGAGGCCATCCAGCATGTCGGCTTCCGTGCTGTCAGGACGCTGGCCCTTGAGGTCACGCTTTTTGAGCAGATGGTTTCTCCTTCCCGGCTGTTTCACTTCGACCGCATCCATTTTTGGCAGCACTGCCTTTCGGTTGCCTGTCTGAGCAAGGCATTGGCGCAGGAAGCCGGTCATCCCGATCCAGATGAAGTTTATGTCGCGGGGCTGTTGCATGATATCGGCAAAATTATCATTGATGTATACGGCAGGATTCCCTACAGCGAGTTTCTTGCCAGCCTGCCGGCGACCAACGGCCTGCTTGTCGAGGAGGAGCAGCAGATTATCGGATTGGGGCATGACAGACTTGGCGCCTACTTCTGCCATGAATGGGCTTTGCCGCAGAGCTTTACGCTGGCGGTGCGGTTTCATCATGAGCGGTTTGACAACATCGGCCTGCCTGCACGCGATTCCCTGCTCGTGTCTATCGTTTCGCTTGCCAACCTCATCGCGTGGACGCAGGGCATCGGTTCGGTAACGGTGCTCCGCCATCCTGTTTTGCAGCCGGAGGTGGCGGCGCGTATTGACATTGAGCAGATCAGTCTCCGCGGGCTTCTGGCGCGCATGGATGTGGACGTGAAGAGCATTGCCGATTTCTACAACTTTTCATTTCCTTCGGCGGAAACTTTCCGGGAAAATCTGCTCCGCGCGACGATCAACCTGAGCCGGAAGAATACCGAATTCCATTACCAGCACGAAGAATTGCAAAAGAAGGTCGAATCCCTCGCGTCCATGAAAAAGAGCGTCGCGGTGCCGCATCAAAGCCTCGATCCGGATCAGATTCTCTGCGCGACACTGGAGGCCGTCCATCGCGAGTTCGGATATGACCGTCTCCATATATTGATTATTGATGATAAAAAGAGATGTCTCGTTGTGAGTCAGTCGATAGATGCAACGAGCGGCGGCAATGAGCTGGTGGGAAATGAAATAGAGGTGACCCCGGGGTCGGATCAGCTCATAAGCTGTCTGCGTTCGAAAAGTCCGATTCTGGTAACAGGCTCAGGTTCGGGCGATAGATTGATGCTTGAACGATTCGGCGTCCACGAGATAGGTCTGGTTCCGATTACTTCCAATGAGCAGGTACTCGGTCTTATCGCTGTTGACAATTTCGCAACGGAGCGCCAGATTGAAACGGCAGACCTGTCTTCTGTTTCTATTGTGGCGAGCGAGCTTGGCATGGCGCTCGAACGCGCTCGCCTGTTCGAAAAATACCGGGTGAAAGCATCGTTTGACGATCTTACCGGGCTGCACAACCGCGGACCGCTGAACGAGCTGCTCGGTGCGTGTTTCGTCCGCGCATGTGCAGGGGAAGATCTGTCGGTGGCGATGATAGATATTGATTTTTTCAAGCGCTTCAACGATTCATACGGGCATCTTGCCGGCGATAGCGTACTAAAGCTGCTGGCTTCAGCGCTCAGAAGGTTTTCTCGCCCCGCAGACCATGTCGGCCGCTTTGGCGGAGAGGAGTTTCTGGTGATACTTCCGGATACCGGGTTTGAGAGCGCCATTCTGTATGGAGACCGCCTGAGACGAGAGGTGGAGAAGCTTGGCCGTCTTCTTCTGAAGCGCTTCAGGGGACACCCGCTCACCATCAGCGTCGGTATTTGCACGTTCGAGCCCGAGCTGCACTCAAAAGAAGATCTGATTGCAAAGGCGGATGAGGCGTTATATAGCGCCAAGCGTCTCGGCCGCAACAGGGTAGTGGGCATCTGCGGACCGGTCAGGAAGTTTGCGCCGTAAGGCGATTCTCATTGTCGGGGCGACTGAAAGCCCCATGCTGAAGGCGCTGATGCAGGCGTTGTATTTTGTGTGAATATTGTGAATATAAGGAGGATTCTCATGATAGATGTGAATGGACCTGAGGAAAATATTGCGCAACTCAGAGAGTGTTATGGCTCGTTTCCGGTATCAAAAGTCGAGTGCTATCTCTGTGCTTTTGAAGAGAAATGCGCGCGTTTTTCGCTTATGAATACGCAGACCCAGCTACTCGGCTGGATGCAGGCGATAGACTCGACCAACCGGCTTCTGTTCAGCATAACTGATCGGATTGACGACGTGCGGCCAGCCATTGAATCGATGAATAGCAGCCTGAAGACGATTAGCAAAGCCCTTCATAAACAAAAAAAATAGCGGGCTGATCGGCATCGCATGGCAGATTGGTTAGAAACTGGGTTTCCTCTGGCGGGCCAGCCCCAAAATGTCATGAAATTACAGGTCATGACTATTACGCCCTGAACCCTTCTGAGACTGGAAAAACCCAAGATATTGTGCTTCTTAAGTATAAAAAGCCCCATATGTTGACATTTTGTCAGATGTCAGCATATGATAGACCATAATTTTTTAAAGCTGTTTCGTGATGGAAGGAGGACGGGCGGAAACAGGCAATGTAGCCCCGAAATAATGTTGTACCACTGACTGGACGCCAGGGAAGAGGAGTGCCAA
>JBBIQQ010000060.1:0-13849 GCA_037442225.1 Nitrospirota bacterium | reverse complement strand
TGTCGACATCATGACGCTGGCTATGAACATGTTCTCGCAGGGGGTGGACCCGAAACTCGACTTCTCGAACATGAACCGCATTGTTGATGTATATGAGCGGTGCACGAAGATGCCGGTGCCTGTGCGCCATCCGTACGCCGGAGATCTCGTATTTACCGCATTTTCTGGATCGCATCAGGACGCCATCAACAAAGGCATGAAAGCTCATAGGGAGAGCGGCGAGCCGGGATGGGAGGTTCCGTATCTCCCGATTGATCCTGCCGACGTCGGCCGGACGTACGAATCAATAGTCCGCATTAACAGCCAGTCAGGCAAGGGCGGCATAGCATTCGTTATGGAGAAGGATTTCGGATTCAGGCTGCCAAAGGAGATGCACCCGGAATTCAGCCGCATTGTTCAGGGCATCTGCGAGAAGGCGAGCTGTGAAATCTCCCCGGAGCAGATTCTGGACGCATTCAAGTCCGAATATCTCAACCGAAAATCACCATGCTCACTGAAGTCATGCACCGTGAAGGAGCAGCAGAGCAATGACGAGTCAACATCGCTATCTATTGTCGCCGTTGTAAGAGTGAACGGTGAAGATCGGACTGTCGTTGCCAGTGGAAACGGGCCGATTGACGCCCTGAGCAATGCCCTGAAAAGCGAGCTGGAGTTTTCGTTTGTGCTGACGTCATATTTCGAGCACTCTCTGGAGCAGGGCTCGGATTCGAAGGCCGCGGCATATATTCGCATCGAAACGCCCGATGGCATGGCTTTCTGGGGCGTGGGGGTAGACACCAGCATCGAAACGGCATCGTTCAGGGCTCTTATCAGCGCTCTGAACCGCGCACATCAATAAAGGGGGAGCGGGGAGGTCTTTCAGAACTTTTCCCTTTCCGGTATTCTTCAGTACCTTTACACTCAACTTACCCCTATGGTAAGCTAACTTCACTGATTTTTCAGCGATTAAACGCTGCTGGGACGCATGGCGCCTCAGCAGCGTTTGTGCTGTTCTGAAAATTATGACTGATGGCAATTGAAAGGAGGTGGAGAAGAATGTCGCTCGACATCGAAAAGAAAAAGGAAATTATCGAGTCTTTTAAAGTCCATGCGACTGACACCGGCTCGCCGGAGGTTCAGGTCGCACTGCTCACTGAGCGTATTGTGACGCTGACCGAGCATTTTAAGACGCACAAGAAAGATCATCACTCACGCCGAGGTCTTCTGAAGCTTGTTTCCCAGCGGAAAAAACTACTTGGCTATCTGAAGGCCTGTGACAAGAACCGGTACAGCAGCGTTATTGAACGTCTGGGTATCAGAAAATAGCACGCACCCTGTAACGATAGGAAAAGAAAGAGAGTTTCATGACAAGCATTGAATTTGAAATCAGAGGAAAAAAGATTATCCTCGAAACAGGTCTGATGGCAAAGCAGTCGGACGGCGCAGTCGTTGCAAAATGCGGTGATACCATAGTTTTGGCAACTGCTGTTGCGGCCAAGTCGGCGCGAGAAGGGCTCGACTTTTTCCCGCTTACCATCGATTATCAGGAGAAGGCATACTCCGCGGGCAAGATTCCCGGCGGCTTTTTCAAGCGTGAAAGCAAGCCTTCCGAAAAGGAAGTGCTCACCTCCCGCTTGATTGACCGGCCGATGCGGCCACTCTTCCCGAAGGGGTTTTATTGCGAGACGCAGGGTATTATTTCGGTGCTCTCGTATGGCGATGAAAATATCGCAGATATTTTAGGTATTGTCAGCATGTCCGCTGCGCTCCATATCTCGGACATTCCGTTTGACGGGCCGGTCGGCGCAGTGCGCGTCGGCATGCTCAATGGCGAGCTCATTGCGAATCCGACCCAGGCGGAAATGGCGGATCTCGAATTGAACCTTGTGGTGGCCGGCACCGCTGATGCGGTGCTGATGGTCGAGGGCGGCGGCGCCGAAGTATCCGAGGCAAAGATGCTCGAGGCGATTGATTTCGCGCACGCTGAAATCAAGATTATGGCTGCTGTTCAGAATGAATTCCGGGCAAGGACCGGCAGGGAAAAACGCGCGGTTCCTCCCGTTGTGGAGAACCTTGAACTGAAGCGAGAAGTTGAGCAGTTCGTTGCCGGCAAGATGCCGGAGGCGATTCGCATTCAGGATAAGCTTCGCAGGCAGTTGGCCCTGAACGTCATTCTTGAGGATGCGGTTCGCCTGCTGAACACTCCCGAGAATGCCGAGCGCTTTTACGGCAACGCGGGCCGCGATATGAAACGTGATATTGCCAACGCATTCGACGATTACGAGCAGCAGTTCGTGCGATCCATGATTCTGAAAGACGGCGTTCGCGCTGACGGCAGAAAAACGGACGAGATTCGTCAGATTACCTGCTATAACGGCCTGCTTCCGCGTGTGCATGGCTCTGCGCTTTTTGTGCGCGGCGAGACCCAGGCGCTGGTTGCGACGACGCTTGGCACTGCTGATGATGAGCAGAGGATCGACGCGCTTGAAGGGCAAAGCTACAAAAACTTCATGCTGCATTACAATTTTCCCCCGTTCAGCGTCGGTGAAGTGAAGCCGCTCCGTCAGCCGGGCCGTCGCGAAATAGGCCACGGCGCGCTGGCAGAGCGTTCCATCAAATATGTCCTGCCGACGAAGGAACAGTTCCCCTATACCATCCGTGTTGTATCAGATATCCTCGAGTCAAATGGATCGTCCTCCATGGCAACTGTCTGCGGCGCAACGCTGTCGCTGATGGACGCCGGCGTGCCGATCAAGGCTCCGGTTGCGGGCATCGCGATGGGTCTTGTTCAGGATGGCGATCAGGTTGCGGTGCTGACCGATATCCTCGGACTTGAAGACCATCTCGGCGATATGGACTTCAAGGTTTCCGGCACTGAAGCCGGCATTACCGCGTTTCAGATGGACTGCAAAATCAGCGGCATCAGCCGTCAGGTCCTTGAAACCGCAATCGAGCAGGCCCGCAGGGGCCGCATGCACATTCTCGGCAAGATTAAGGAAGCAATGCCGGGCGTGAATGAGACACTTTCTCCGTATGCACCGCGCATATACACCATTCAGATTCGTCCCGAAAAGATCCGTGACGTCATAGGTTCCGGCGGCAAGGTGATTCGCGAGATTGTGGCGCAGACTGGCTGCAAGATCGATATCGAAGACACCGGCGTTGTACATATCGCGTCCGCTGACGGAGAATCCGCGCAGAAGGCGATAGATATTATCAACGGCATTATCGCGGAAGCCGAACTGAACAAGATTTACAAAGGCAAGGTCGTGAGGGTCACCGATTTCGGCGCCTTTGTCGAATTCATGCCCGGAACGGACGGCCTGCTTCATATTTCGCAGATTTCCGAGAAGAGAATCGCGAAGGTGACTGACGAGATTAACGTCGGCGATGAAGTCATGGTCAAGGTCATTGAAATCGATGGCCAGGGCAGAATCCGTCTCAGCAGAAAAGAAGCGATGCGCGAGCTGGACGCGCAGTCGTAAAACGATGTATCCGGCGAATCCGGCATTTGTTCCGGATTTCGCCGGATCAGCACTGCCCCAAACAGCGGTACAGACCCGGCGACCTCCGGGATATTATCTAAAAAAATAAACCATGTATACGAAACGCTCATTAGACAACGGCATACCTGTTGTAATGGAGCAGCTGAAGACCTTCAGATCGGTTATTCTCGGCATCTGGGTAAAGGTGGGCTCCCGATACGAAACGGCTGAAAAAAACGGCATATCTCACTTTCTCGAGCACATGTTTTTCAAGGGGACGAAGAAGCGCTCCGCGATTGACATCTCGATGGACATCGACTCGCTCGGCGGCGATCTGAATGCGTTTACCTCGCGCGAAAACACCGCGTTCTATGTGAAGGTTCTCGACGAATACGCCGACAAAGGGGTCGAGTTGCTGAGCGATATTTTCCTGCACTCCACCTTTGCGGAAGAAGAGGTGCAGAAAGAGAAGGGCGTCATCAGAGAGGAAATAAAGCTTGTCGAAGATACTCCTGATGATTATATCCATGATTTGTTCAACCGCGCGGTCTATGGCGAGACCGGTCTCGGCCAGCCGGTGCTCGGTTCGCGCGATACTGTCAAGTCGTTTACCCGCGACGATGTCGTGAATCACGTGCGGAAGTATTACGGCACGGCGGATACGGTTATTTCATGTGCCGGGAATTTTGAACCTGACCGCATGCTCGGCCTGCTGAATCACTATCTTGGAGATCTGCGCCGCGGATCAGAGCCGGAGAAGTTTCCCGCACCCAAATTTCGGGGCGGTCTGTCTGACCATGCGCGGGACCTGTCCGAGGTTCATATCTGCCTTGGCGTTCCCGCGATTGCATATGCGAGTCCGGATCGCTATGCCATCGCAGTGCTGAACTGCATTCTTGGGTCGAGCGTAAGCTCCCGCCTGTTTCAGGAGATTCGCGAGAAGAAGGGCTACGCATACTCGATCTATTCATTTGTTTCGTCGTACAGCGACTGCGGATACTGGTCGGTCTATGCCGGAACCGGCAGGAAACGCGCGGTTGCGGTTACCGAATCCATCATCAGGGAGATGAAAAATCTCGCCGATACCCTTACCGATACTGAAGTGCGCCGCGCAAAAGACCAGCTCAAGGGCAACCTTATCCTCGGCATGGAGTCAACGAGCAGCCGCATGCAGAGCATTGCGCGGCAGCAGATTTACTTCAAGCGCCACTTTACGCAAAACGACATCATGAAGGCGGTCGAAGCGGTCACGATGGATCATGTCCGCACACTCTCCCGTGTGCTCATTAATGAAGGCGCCATGAACCTGACGGTCTTCGGCCCGGTGAAGGCGGAAGACTTTTCGGGGCTGGTCTGATGCTGACCGAACTCAGAATCCTCAACTTTACTATTCTGGACGAGCTTTCAGTCCGATTTTCGGAGGGGCTGACGGTACTCAGCGGTGAGACCGGCGCCGGAAAATCAATTATTGTCGACGCTATATCCCTTCTTCTTGGCGAAAAGGCCTCCCATGAAATGATCCGCTCCGGCGCTCAGGAGGCTCAGATTGCCGGGTTTTTCAGCGCCGAACCGCTCGCCGTTCTTGACGAACTAGGCATTCCAAAAGAGGAAGATCTCTTCATTCGCCGCTCTGTGCCGCTGCAGGGCAAGAGCCGCGCTTTCATAAATGACACCGCGGTCAGTCTGTCCTCGCTCTCCCGTATCGGGTGCGATCTTGTCAGCATTCATGGCCAGCATGAGCAGCAGGACCTGCTTCGAAGCGACACGCATCTCCCGTTTCTCGACAACTTCGGCGGACTGCTTGACGAGGCTTCGGCGGTCAGGAATCGCTTTGACGAGCTTTCGTCGCTTCGCGCTGAACTGGGCCGCATGCAGAACCGCATGCGTGAACGCACCCAGCGCATTGAATTTCTCCGCTTTCAGTTGAATGAGATTGACGAGGCAGCGGTGCGGCCGGGAGAAAAAGAGGCAATTGAAGAAGAACGATCGGTGCTGCTTAATGCCGGCCGCCTTCAGGAGGCTGCAGCGCTTGTCCATGACATCCTCTATGATGCTGAAGACTCCTGCCTTGATCGCCTTTCGGGCATTGAGGCGAAGGCTGCCGAAATGGCGCAGATCGATGCGAACGCTCATGAGCTGCTGCAGCTTGTTCAGGCCGCGCAGCCGCTGCTGAAAGACGCGTCGCTTCTGGTGAGGAGGCTGCGAGACAGCTATGAAAGCGATCCGAACCGGCTGAATGAGATTGAAGACCGTCTTGAACTGCTGAAAAAAATCGAAAAGAAGTATGGTCAGGGGCATGAGGCAATTCGGGCATTTCGTGCGGCGGCTGAAGAAGAGCTCCGCTCGCTTGAGCAGATCGAAGAGGAAATGAGCGTCCGGGAAGAAGTGATTTCCGAAAAGTCCGCAGAGTTGGCTTATCATGCCGAGGCGCTCTCAACAAGACGCGCCGGGGTTGCCCGGACAATGGAAACACTGCTGAGGGCGGAGCTGAAACTGCTCGGCTTTCAGAAAGCCGAGTTTTCCGTTGCCATTCGCAGCACTGAACAGGTGATGCAGAACGGGCTTGATGATGTCGAGTTCCTGTTCTCCGCCAATCCGGGTGAACCGCCGAAGCCGCTCGGGAAAGTCGCTTCAGGAGGAGAGCTTTCCCGCATAATGCTTGCACTGAAGAGCCTCATGCTTTCCGGAGCCGCGGGCATGAAGAAGCCGCATCTGCGCTGCACACTGATCTTTGATGAAGTAGACGCCGGCATCGGCGGGGCAACCGCACATCATGTCGCTCAGCGTCTGAAAGAACTTGCGAAGACCTACCAGGTTTTCTGTATTACCCATTTGCCGCAGATCGCGGCGCTGGCGGATACACACCTCAAAGTAGACAAACAGATCAAGGCTGACTCGGTCAGAGTGATAGTTGCGGTGCTTGACGGCAGGGAACGACAGGAAGAACTTGCCCGCATGCTGAGCGGCCGGATGACGGAAGGCGCGCTCCGGCATGCCCGGGAGCTCTTAAAAGAACAGAAGGTGTGACATTGTGATCAATAAGATTACAGCTTCTTTCCCCTCTTCGGAATGAATTTTCAAGCAGAGAGGCCTGAACAGGAGCAGCAAGGACAACGTATGGATACAGCGCGATTGAGGTTTGGCGGGAATCGGCAGGGAACGGCTCACCATTAAGAACAAACCAAGGCGACCGCATAAACCGCAGGGTTGAGGCTGAGCGGCTACCGGCTGTTTTGTTCGCTTTTCTTCAGCGTATTGTCTATGACTTTCTCGCCGGCAACCTTCCCGTCTTCGATTTGAATATACAGGTCGCGCTCGTATTTCGACTGAAATCCCATATGGGTATATTTTATAATCCTTCCCTGTACGATGCGGAGCGTACCGGTGTACCATGTCGCCCTGACCGGCGCCTTCCATTCAGGATTTATCCGGTCCAGAGGGAACCCCTTCGGATTCTGCGCACAGCATTCATGCAGTGAAACCAGATAGAGATAGCCGTCCTCGATCTTCCACTTGCCAACATATCCCCGCCAGCAGGCGGTACACAGATTTTTGGTGAAGGTTTCCGGCTTCGGGTTCTCATGCGAAAAATAGCTTTCCAGCGGTACCGAAAACATCTTTTCGGTCGTTCCGTTGCAGTCGATCAGTTCCGAAAACTGGGCGGTGGCAAAGGCTGTCGAGGCGGACAGCAGGATGCTGATCAGCAGTATCGGTATCAGACGCACAGAAACCTCCTCTGTTACAGAAGCAGTTTGTTTGTCTTTGTTCTCGATTCGCCGATGCTGGTTATATAGATAGCGGGTTTATCAAGAACCGGACATTTTGTCTCGCAGATGCCGCAGCCGATACAGGTCTTCAGATCGACATGCGGCTGTTTGACGACTATCATCTTCCCATCAGCATCTTTCACCTTCACTTCTTCGAGCCAGATGGCTTTCTTGCCGGTCGGACAGACTTCTTCGCAGACAATGCAGGGCGTGCTGTGAGAATACGGAAGGCAGCGGCCCTTGTCTATCATCGCGGTTCCAATGCTGACCTTCGCCTTTTCTTCAATCGTAAGCCGCCGAATCGCGCCAGTCGGGCAGACCTGCCCGCAGAGTGTGCAGCGATATTCGCAATAGCCGATCTTCGATACCAGCACCGGTGACCAGATGCCCTCAAGCCCTGCCTCCATAAGCGTCGGCTGCAGACCGCCGGTGATGCAGACTTTCATGCACTCGCCGCATTTCACGCACCGCTGCAGAAACGCTCGTTCGTCGAGCGCCCCCGGCGGACGGATGAGGGCGGGGTTGTGAAAGCCCTGTTTCGCCAGGGGAGTGGTGCGAAGCAGCGGCACTGCCACTGCGCCGAAAAGGGCTGAGGCCAGAACGCGACGCCTGCCAAGATCGAGGGAACCGGTCTTCGCCTTGCCGCCGAAGCCGAAGCTGACCGCATTCTGCGGACAGATATCGTCGCAATTCCAGCAATACAGGCATTCGGTCGGCTTCCAGTTGTTTTTTTCATGCGGCGTCGCATTGCCAACACATACCCGATTGCAGGATCCGCACTCGTTGCAGGCCTCGCTCACGGAGCGTTTCAGCAAAGACCATCGGGAGAATAGCCCCAACAGCGCGCCGAGCGGACATATGTAGCGGCACCAGAAGCGCCGCTCAAAGAGGTTCAATCCGATAATCGCGACAAAGATCAGCCCGATGAACCATCCCTGCTCGTAAAAAGGCTGCTGAAAGGGAAGATACAGCTTCCTGACCGCCTTGGCGACCACTTCGCCAAGAGGGCTGGTAGCCGAACTCTGCGGTCCGTAGAGCAGATCGAGGCCGGCATTGGTTGCCGAACTCAGGGCAGGGTAGACGGCAAGCGAAAAGGAACGAATCAGGAGAGAGAGCGGGTCGAAGATGCCCGCGAGCTGCATGCCGAAGAGCGAGGTGGCCACAAGAAAAATCAACAGAAAATACTTGATGCTCCGCCATTGCGGGGCAAGGCGCGGAGCATGTTTCCTCATCGAACCAATCATGGTGTTCAGAGTTCCCATCGGGCAGACCCATCCGCAAAAGACGCGCCCGAGGAGGAGCGTGAGTGCAATCACGATGAGGGAGAGAAGAAATCCGGCCGCGACGGCATGCGCCGAGAGCAGCGTTGTCAGCAGTATGAGCGGATCGAAGTCGAGGAACAGTTTTACCGGATAGCCAAGATCGTCGTTGCCCTTTGACTCGGTCTGGAGAAAAAGAAAGACGAAGAGGACGAGAAGTGCAGCCTGCACAGCAATCCGAATCCTGCGCGGGTTCATCAGACGCTGACTTTCCTAATCTTCATCTTTGCCACATCCATGGGGCCGAATCCCCGCTGGGAAGCGAGCCGGACATAGCCGAGATCTGGGCTGTTCATGCCGAAAAGCGTCGCACCGTATGCGTCCACTGCCACCTGATTCACGCCGGCGACCACGGTGTCGAGCTTCTTCACGTCTTTCAGATTCCCGCCATGCGGTCCGTTGGCCGTGAGAATCCGCACAGCGTCAAGCACGACCAATGTTGGCTTGATGGCCATCGCAAGGTCGACAAGGCTTTCATCAATTTTCTGGTGGATTGACCAGCGGGAGCCGCCCATGACGCCCATCCAGTTCTTCATGCCGAGCGTGAGCTTTGAAAGTCCGTGGTGCTTCGCAATCGGCACATTGATGATCTTGTCGGCCTCCATCAGCTCGGTATACAGCGGCCATGACTTCAGAACGCTCCCGTTTATTTTCACATCGCGGAATTTCCGGTCATCAATATAGCTCAGCTCGCCGCCCGACTTTTTGACCGCATCGGCAATCCCGCTCTGGACGTAGCAGCGTCGCGGATCATTGACCGGACGGTCGAAAACCTTCACCTTCTTAGCCCCAGCGTCGAAGCAGAGACTGACGAGAGCGGCGACGACTTCCGGGTTGGTGTTCGCCGCATATTCCGGTGTGCGATCCCACCCGATGTTCGGCTTCACCACGACGATGTCTCCCCGCTTGATGAAGCTTTTCATCCCGCCGAGCGCGTCGATGGCAGCCGCAGTGATTTTTGCCGGCGACGCTCCGACCGCAACAGCGAGATCATAGGCAGGCGCGGCACCGAAGGCGGTCTGCGACCATGTGTCAAACCCGGTTGCAATCGAAAGACTCGTCAACGCGGTCAGTTTGAGGAAGGCTCTTCGCTTCATGGAGGACTCCTTTGCAAGACTGTAATTAATGAGCAGTATCCAACAAGCGGTCAGAAAAGAGAAAGCCAGAGGGCCGACTCCTGTATTCATTATACTCCAAGAGCAGAAGAGTGGGGCGGAGCAGGCATTTGGTATAATAATAAAAGGGGTTTCCCGGAAGCATGGCGGACAGAATAAGATGGTCTGCTGCTGACCGCTTTCATTCAACCGATAGTATCATCTGAAAGGCGTTTCCATGAAAATGAAACTATTTCTATCTTTGCTTGTTCTGTTCATTGCGTGTCTGCCGGTCAGTTTGGGAGCACATACCGCAGAACCGGTTCAGGAGTTCTCATTGCCGAATGGCCTGAAAGTATTCATTATTGAAGACCACAAGGCGCCGCTTGCAACGTTCCAGGTATGGTATCGCGTGGGCTCGGTGGACGAACCTGCCGGCAAAAGCGGCGTGAGCCATCTGCTGGAACATATGATGTTCAAGGGTACGCCGAAGTATGGCTCCAAGGTCTTTTCCAATACTGTCCAGCGCAACGGCGGCACTGACAATGCCTTCACGACAAAAGACTATACCATGTATTTTCAGACAATAGCGTCCGATCGGATCGGCATCCCGATTGCGCTTGAAGCCGACCGCATGAAGAACCTGCTGCTGGACCCCAAAGAGACCGTTTCAGAGCGCGCCGTGGTCATGGAAGAACGCCGGATGCGGTACGACAATGAGCCGCAGAGCCAGCTCTATGAGGATTTGATCGCCCTGGCGTTTAAAGCGCATCCGTACCGCAACCCGGTCATCGGCTGGATGAGCGATATCGAGCGCATTTCCCGTGATGACCTCGCTATGCATTACCGAAGTCACTACGCGCCTGACAACGCATTTATCTTCGTATCCGGCGATGTCAACCCGAAAAAAGTCATGGAAGAGATACGCCGGGAGTTCGGACCTATACCGGCATACGGCAAGCGTCCTGCTAAGACGATTACCGAAGAACCAGCCCAGTCGGGGCAGCGCAGAGTCGTGCTGAAAAAAGAGGCTGAGCTGCCCTATGTCATAATCGCGTTTCCGGTGCCGAGCTTGCCGCATGAAGACAGCTATGCGCTCGACGTGCTCTCGTCGATACTCTCCGGCGGCAAAAGCAGCCGGCTGTATCGCAGTCTTGTGTATGAACAGCGCGTTGCCATTGAGGCATCGGCGGATTACAGCGGTCTGCACCGCTATCCATATCTTTTTCTGTTCGATGCTGTTGCGGCGCCGGGCAAAAACGGCACCGCGGTGGAGGTCGCGCTGTTTGCCGAGATAGAGCGGATACAGCGAGAGGCCCCGTCCTCGCGGGAGATTGAAAAGGTGAAGAATCGGATTGAATCGTCGATTGTCTTCGCGCAGGATTCAGTCTATTCCAAGTCGCTCTATCTCGGCATGTTCGAGATTGTCGGCGGCTGGAGGCTGCTTGACCGCTATCTTGAGGGAGTACGTGCGGTAACCCCGGAGATGGTGCAGAACGTCGCAAAAAAATATCTTGTTATGGACAGAAGCTCTGTTGGAACGCTTGTTCCTCTGGATAAAAACAGAGAGAAATAAGAAGCAGGAAGTCAAAAAACAAGGACGAAGAGAATGAAAAGAATAATGTTTCGGCTTTATGCGATCACGTTCATCGCTTTGGCGTGCGCGGCATTGCCGGCATCGGCGGCATCGCCGATCATCAATGAGTTCCGCCTTGCAAACGGCATAAAGGTGCTTCATGTCGAGCGTCAGAACCTGCCGGTCGTGACAATGAGCATTCTGGTTAAGGCATCCCCGCGTGACGAAGAGCCAAGCCGGGCCGGGCTCGCTTATCTGACGGCGAAACTTCTGGCGGATGGCACAACCACGAGAAAAGGCCCGGAAATCAGCGAAGCCATAGAGTTTCTCGGCGCATCGCTTGCTGCAAATATTACCGCCGATTTCACGCTGCTTTCGTATTCCTCGCTGAAGAAAGACACTGCTTCCGGACTGGAACTGGTGAGTGATATTCTTCTGAATCCGGTCTTTCCCGAGGATGAAGTTGAGCGAAAAAAGGCGATTACCAAAGGAATGTTGCAGCAGAGGGAGGAAGATCCGCAGTATGCCGCGAAGAGAAGATTTCTGAAAGAGCTGTTCGGCAAGCACCCTTACGGACGCGAGGCGGAAGGTGAACCTTCCACGATTGACGCAGTCTCCCGTTCCGACATTTGGACATTCTACTCGCGCTCATACCGGCCTGATGCCACGGTCATTGCTCTCGTCGGCGCTCTGTCGGCCCAGGAAGCCTGGCAGTTGCTGGAACGCTTTTTCGGAGGATGGACTCCACTGACTGAAAGTCCGGCAACCGTGATGATTCCGTCCGTGGAGCAGTCCCAAGCGAAGCGGGTAATCGTGAACCGCGATCTTACACAGGCGTCTATCATATTTGGGCACAGAGGCATTTCCCGCGCAGTCTGTGACTACTACGCGGTGCAAGTGATGAACTACGTGCTCGGGGGCGGCGGGTTTGCGTCGCGGCTGATGCAGACGGTGCGTGATGAAATGGGCCTGGCCTATTCCATCCACAGCTTGTTCGCTGCCAATGAACTGACCGGCTCATTCAGTGTTGAAGTGCAGACAAAAAATGCGTCCGTCTCGACCGTGGTGTCAGAGATCAAGCGTCAGATGAACAGGATGCGCACAGAACTTATATCCGACGGAGAGTTGAGCGACGCCAAGGCGTATCTGACCGGAAGCTTCCCGCGGCGGCTTGAGACGAGCAAAAAGCTTGTAGACTTTCTTGTTGTTGCCGACTTTTACGGACTCGGCGCTGATTATGTGCGGAACTACCCGTCTTTTATCAACAGCATTACTAAAGAAGATGTCTTTGAGATGTCAAAACGCTATCTTCGTCCCGACCGGGCAATTTTGGTGGTTATCGGGAAAGAATCGGAAATGAGCCTACCGGATGCTCAGGCGCCGAAATAAGTCGGCAAGCTCACCGGCGGAAAGCTGACCGGGCGCCGTTGTCCGGGCTATCGTTCCATAGGTTATGAGCGAACCTATCAGCGGGGTGAAAAGCCGTGTCGATGCCCCGAGCTTCCCCATGCCGATGGTGATGATCTTCTCGGCGCGGTGGAGCATGGTGAAGGCAACGATGCGGAAGATGTCCTCCCGGCTTTGCGGCATCAATGCCAGCTTCACAATATCCGCCCCGAGAGAACGCCCGGTCGTATGAATCACCTCAAGAGCGTTGTCATCCGGCGTCATCAGGAAATTATGGTAGGACGCGATTACAATCGTCTTTGTCCTAGAGCAAATGTCCCGCACCTGTTTCAGTTCCCCCGCGGCGCAGATCTCGATATCCACCGCCTCGACATGCGAAGCCATAGCCTCGTAAAGCGCGACCCGATTATCGAAGTTATTCTGACCGCCCTCGGACGGATGGCGGACCGTCGCCAATATCGGCTTGCCGAACCGTTCACGCGTCTCACGGGCTAGCGTTGCGACGCTTTTTGCATCGACGGTTCCGACGCAGAGGTCAATCCGCAGCTCTATGATATCGATCGGTGCCAGCGATTCGGCGCTCAGCTTGCCGACATCATCATCGTTGAGAACCCCGGCAATGAGGGGAGATGTAATCTGAAATGGTCTCTGGCTGCTCAGTGACATGCCTTATTATAATGCATTCAGTGGCGGCCGGCTATGCGGATAAAGAAAATGCAGGGTGCTTCCCGGCAACAGCGGCCAGACTAACATGGTATACTACTTTAACTTCTTGATGGTGACGGGCGGTTAGCTCAGCTGGGAGAGCATCACGTTCGCAACGTGGGGGCCGAGGGTTCGAATCCCTTACCGTCCACCATTAAAATCAATAAGTTGCAAATTCAAGTTCTGTTCGAAAAAGCTGATTATGATAAAATTATGATAATTTCTCATGATCAGCTCCCTACAGTCGCCCGATTCTGCTCCCCAGAGTCGGGCTTTCTTTTGTTCATTTTCTCATCCAGGAGTTCCACCGCCTTCGATTTATGCCCCTTGGCGAGATGTGCATACCGCAACGTCATCTTGATGTCTGAGTGTCCAAGCAGTTCTTTGACCGTCTGCTGCTCAAATACTATTCTCACTGCCCGGTCCCGAACTTCTGGAGAATACTTCGGTGTCTTTTTCATGGGTTAGAGTCCAAGGGAGTGGTGTAAGAGTCGAGGGGGCTTGAAAAAGAGGAGCC
>JBBIQQ010000059.1:0-13870 GCA_037442225.1 Nitrospirota bacterium | reverse complement strand
CTATGGCTGAATGAAGGGCTGGCCGAGTATTTGTCGGGCGGATGGCCGCAGAGAACCGGGCAGCATATTCCGCTTACCGCGCTGCACGACAAAGGATCTTTCGGACGACTGGGAGATATCCGTCTGGTCGGACTGGCATACTGGGAAAGTTATTCCGCCGTTGCGTACCTGATTGACCGTTACGGTATCGACCGTGTCATGCAACTCCTGCGGAACCTCGGAAAGACGGGCGACCCCGATCTGGCATTTCGTGAAGCACTAGGCATCTCTTATCGAGATTTGGTAGAGACCTGGGAGCCGGAGTGGAAAAAGAAGCGGCGGTAAGTTCCTTTCCTCTTTCCAGTATGGTTCGGGGTGAACACTGTCTCTGAATAATCCTTGCGTGATGGCTTTTTCGAAATTGTGGAAACATGCCAAAATATTATTTCTCTTTTTCAGAGTTCCAAAAGCCCGCCTTTGGATTAGGAGGCAGTCGCAGTTCTTTTGAGCTTTTCTCTTTTGCCCTGGAAATGGAATAATAGTGCTATGAAACGTTTTGTCCTTGCCATCACCGGCGCGAGCGGCGCTGTGCTCGGCGTCCGCCTGCTTGAAGAGTTGCTCAGGCACGCGGAAGTGCATCTGCTTATCTCATGGAACACATTTTCGATCATCAAAGATGAAACCGGGATCGATTGGACAGACATGACCGAGCAGACAATCCGCCGCCAGTTCAGGACGGACATGCTTTATTTCTTCGACGACAGCCGGATGCATGCACCAGTTGCAAGCGGATCCTTCAAAACCGACGGCATGTTTGTCGTCCCCTGCTCCATGAAAACCCTTGCCGGCATCGCCTGCGGATATGCGAATAACCTCATTGAACGCGCTGCCGACGTGACGATTAAGGAAGGGCGTCCTCTTCTGCTCGCGCCCCGGGAAATGCCCTTCAGCGCGATTCATCTTGAGAATATGCTCAAGCTTGCGCGCATCGGCGTGAGGATTGCTCCACCGGTGCCAGCCTTCTATCAGTGCCCGCAGTCACTGGATCAGATGGTTGATTTCCTGATCGGAAAGATGCTCGACGCTATGGGAATAGACCATGATTTGTTCAAGCGCTGGGGTGGCTCAACCGGAGCCGCGCTTCAGGATTCAGCATCCCGGTGAAAGAATCAAGAGACGGCAGCAATGCGTGAAAGTTGCCCAGGCAGCAGTGAAATCCGCACCCCATGGCCTGAAGAACTATTCTGTCCTTTTTGTCAATACAAAAATGAGATTTGGAGCGATGAACCCGATATGGGCTGCAAAAGCTGCGGCAGGATCATCACGCGGGATATGCTACCGTCATGCATTGAATGGTGTCAGTCGGCACGACAGTGCGTCGGGCTGGAAAAGTATGAACGCATCATGAAAAAAATGAGGTCTCAGCAGAAGACATAACCCTCGGCATTCACAGGCTAAAGAAACAGAAGTTTCTCTATCCTTTTTCCTATGCCGTTTCTCCCTCTTTTTCGTTCCGCTCATTCCGCATTTCTTGCATCGTTTCGATCCGTTCCGGTATGCTTAAAGGCATGATCGGCGTCATCCTGCTGAACCTCGGCGGGCCTGATGCTCCCGCAGCCGTCAAGCCGTTCCTTTACAATCTCTTTTCGGATCGGGACATTATCAAACTGGGCCCCGGACCGCTGCAAAAACCAATTGCCGCGCTGATTGCTCATATGCGCGCGCCAAAGACAACGGCGATGTATCGGAAGATTGGCGGAGGTTCTCCCATACTACCCATTACAAAAGCTCAGGCAGAAGCTCTGGCCGGTCAGTTGAAAAGAGACACTCCGGGGACCACTTTTGCAATAGATGTCGGCATGCGCTATTGGCATCCTTTTATCGCCGATACGGTCGGCTGCATGTATGGCCGCGGGGTGCGCAGATTTATTGGACTGAGTCTGTATCCGCAGTATTCGGTTGCAACCTCGGGTTCTTCCCTGAAAGCGCTTAAGCAGGCGTTGTCGTCACTCGGGGATTGTTTTGTGGCTGAAACAGAATCGTGGCATCTGCATCCGAAATACCTTGACGCACTTGCGTTCAGCATTCAGACATCAATGAGCGGCTTCGCTGAACAACCTGTTGTGCTTTTCAGCGCGCACAGCCTGCCTCAGTCATTTATCGATGCCGGAGACCCGTATCTTGCGCAGACACAGGAGACCGTTCAGGCGCTTGCCTCGCGACTTTCGCTGGATTCGCGGCTTTCGTTTCAGTCGCGGAGCGGGCCGGTAAAGTGGCTGGAACCATCCACGGGGCAGATACTGCAGACCCTCGCACGAGAGGGCGTGCGCAACATCCTTGTCGTGCCGATCAGCTTTGTCTCCGATCATATTGAAACATTGTATGAAATCGACATTGAGTATCAAGAAATTGCGCGCCGCTCCGGCATGATCATGAAGCGGATGCCCTCGTTAAACACTGCACCGCTGTTCATTGAAGCGCTTGCAGATATTGTGCTCACCACAGCAAAGGAGCGGAACTGGCTATGAGTGGATTTGAAGGTCGTACTGCCATCATCACCGGAGGCGGACAGGGAATAGGCAAGGCCGTTGCGAAACGAATGCTTGAATCCGGAGCATCCGTGGTTATCGCGGAGATTGACGAAGAGGCCGCGCGTGAAGTCGAACAGGAGTATGCCGACCTCGGCACGGTTTGCTTCGTCCCTGCGGACGTTACGAATGAAGCTTCTATCAAAGCGATGATGGAAGAGACGTTCAGACGGTTTGGCCGAATAGACATTCTCATGAACAACGCGGGCATTTCTGCCAATCGACCGATTGCGGATCTCTCGCTTCAGGCATGGAACAACGTAATCGCCATCAACCTGACCGGCACCTTCCTCTGTTCAAAACATGCGGCACCCTATCTGGCAAAGCAGAAAGGAGCTATCATCAATATGGGCTCAACCCGCACGCTGATGTCGGAGCCGTACACCGAGGCATACTCGGCATCGAAAGGCGGAATTGTTGCACTCACGCATGCGCTTGCGATCAGTCTTGGTCCAAATGTGCGCGTCAATTGCATCAGTCCCGGCTGGATCGAAGTGAGTCCGTGGAAGAAGAAAAAGTTTCGCAAAATGCCCGGCATAACCGAGGCTGACAGTCTCCAGCATCCGGTCGGCCGGGTCGGAACGCCGGAGGATATTGCTTCGCTCGTCTGCTATCTTGCTTCGGACGAGAGCGGTTTTATTACGGGAGCCAATATCGTCGTTGACGGCGGCATGACCAGAAAAATGATCTATACATAGCAACAGGCATCTCAAACAAAAAGGAGTAAATTCAACATGAGTTCACGCATCGCGATCGCCGGAGGCGGCATCTCCGGACTCTCTCTCGCTTACGCCCTGCTCGATAAAAACCCGTCGCTCAACGTGACCGTGTACGAAGCTGACAGCCGCCCTGGCGGCAAGGTCTACACTGAACGAATCAACGGCTACATTTGCGAAGCCGGTGTGAACGGCTTTCTTGACAACAAACCCGCGACGCTCGAACTTGCGAAGAAGCTCGGGCTTCCACCGGTCAAAAGCAATGACAATGCCCGGAAGCGCTATATTTATTTCGACAGCGCCCTGCGCATGATACCGCCCGACCCCGCAAAATTTTTGCTGTCGGACTTTCTGAGCCTCGGCGGGAGGTTGCGGATGTTAAGCGAATACTTCGTGCCAAAAAAAGTCTATGACGATGAATCCCTGAAGGACTTTGCTGTGCGGCGTGTCGGCGCCGAATTTTATGAGAAGCTGCTCGACCCTATGGCTTCCGGCATCTATGCGGGCGACCCCGAAAAGATGAGCGTCAGGAGCTGTTTTGGAAAAGTCTATGACCTTGAGCAGAAGCATGGGGGACTTATCAAAGGCTTCATGGCCGTTGCCAGGGAAAAGAAAAAATCCGGTGCGGACGCCACGGTCGAAGCCGGTCCGGGAGGAACCCTCATGTCGTTTGAAAACGGCATGTACAGCTTGATTCAGGCGCTTGCCGATTTTCTGGGACAACGGCTGGTGACCGGCAAAAGGCTCATTGATACCGAAAAGACCGCGCGTGGATATACGCTCAATTTTGCCGATGATTCGCAAGCTGAAGCGGACTGCGTTGTCCTCACATCTCCCGCGCACGACAGTGCTGCTGCAATCAGGGGCATTGACGGCGGCATTGCCCTGCAGTTGAACAATATCCACTATCCCGCGCTGTCTGTTGTGGCTTTTGGTTTCCGTAAGGAATATCTGACCCGCGACCTCAATCTGTTCGGCTTCCTGATCCCGGCAAAGGAGAAACGGAAAATTCTCGGCGTGCTCTTTGACACAAGCATCTTTTCCAACCGGGCAGCTCCGGACCATGTTTTGCTCAGGGTAATGATAGGAGGAGCGCGAGCTCAATCACTCGCCATGCTTCCCGACAACGAGCTTGTCAGCATTGCTCAGTCGGAGCTCGCGGTCATTGCACATGTGAAGGCGGATCCCGAACTGGTCAAAATATATCGATGGGAGAAAGCCATACCACAATACCACGTCAATCATTATAAGAGAGTCGAAATGATAGAAGCAGCTTTAACAAAGCATAAAGGTCTGTATCTCGGCGGAAATGCATTCCGCGGGGTGGCGGTAAACGACTGCATTGGAAATGGGTTCAGACTAGCCGATCAGATTATCGCTGACCTGAAGCGATAAATCTTCGAAAAAGGCTGGCTGTTGGTTGTGCAAATGGCACAGCCTATAAAGGCTGCGCCGTTTTTAGCTTTGCTGGAAACACGTGCGGCGGCAAAGACGCTGAGCATCATCATAGCGGAAAACGCGTCGCCTGCATCCGTTGCACCGGAACGTTTTTATTGCGTACTATAAGTCATAAATTTCATTCAGGGAGGCTGTTCATGTCGATAGCGGTGATAGTTCTTCTTATTCTCATCGGCGCCGTTGTCGCGGTCGGAATTCTGGCATATAACCGCCTGATTGCGTTAAAAGGCCAGACCGAAAACGCGTGGAAGCAGATCGATGTTCAGCTTAAGCGCCGCCATGACCTGATTCCAAACTTGATCAACGCAGTAAAGAGTGCCATGCAGTTTGAACGGGAAACACTTGAAGCGGTCATTACCGCCAGGAGCGCGGCAATGACCGCGGCGGCAGCTGCGACGCCCGCAACCGCCGGGCAGGTAGCCGCGGCTGAAGGGGTTCTGACAGCTGCGCTTACAAAGTTCATGGCCATTGTCGAGGCATACCCGGATCTGAAAGCAACCGGCAATATCGGTCAGCTACAGGAAGAACTTGCTTCGACCGAAAACAGGGTTGCATTTGCGCGGCAGGCATATAACGATACGGCCACAGATTACAATATAACGCAACAACAGTTTCCAATCCTGCTCTTTGCGGGCATTGCCGGTGCTGCTCCGGCACAGCTCTGGGAAATTGCTGAAGAAGCAGACAGAGCAGTGCCGACGGTTGACCTCTCGATGAAAAAATAGTTCTCAAAAAAACTCATGGCAACATTTTTCGACCTGCAGGCGCAGAACCGTAGAAAAACGAAAACAGTGATAGTATGCTTTGTCCTCTTCTTCATCTGGCTTGGTCTTGGACTGGATCTGACGCTTTATTTTCTCGAAGGAACTCCGGATGGGTCACCTTCTGCATACAGCACCCGGACAAAGCCGCCGAAGCATTTTTATCCGCTGTTCACTCTTATCGCGGGACTGACGGGAGTCGGACTGGCGTGGTGGAATATGTCGCATGCCGCGAACACTGTTCTGAAGGCAATGGTTGCGCGCCCCGCCGACAAAACACGTTCGCAACGGGAACTGACGCTCATTAATGTCGTTGAGGAAATGAGCATCGCTTCTTCAGTAACGCCTCCCGATGCCTGGATTATTCCCGATCCGGACCCGAATGCCCTCGCCGTCGGCATGCGGGATGGAGACTATCATATTGCTGTTACAACAGGACTGCTGAATGTTCTGACGCGGGACGAACTGCAGGCTGTTGTTGCGCACGAAATTGCACATCTGAAAAACCAAGATACCAGACTTATGACGGTATTGACCGTACTCGTCGGACTCGCCGCGCTGATTTCAGAATTTGTCGCCCGAACTCGCTTGAGGCTCAACTGGGACGACAGTGACAACAGGGACTCAAGAATCGGAATGATCATTTTTCTGCTCTGGGTTGTCTCCGCCCTTTTCGCGCCGCTCGCCACCAGACTCATGGCTCTGATGGTCAGCAGGGAACGGGAATATCTGGCGGATGCTTCTTCTGCCCAGTTCACACGCAATCCGGAGGGGCTTGCACGGGCGCTGGAAAAGATTGCACGCGCCAGCGGACCGACCGCAGCGGTCAAACCTGCTAGCGCCCATCTCTGCATCGCATCTCCCGCCGCGGCAGATCTGGGAGAAGCTGCGGAAACAAACTGGTTTGCGACACATCCACCGATCAGGCAACGCATTGAACGGTTAATGAGCATCGGCAGGGCTAATCAGTCAAATCAATGAGCTTATGCTTTATTGTGTAGTTTGTCAGTTCCGCGTTGTTCTTCATCTTCATCTTTTCGAGAATTCGGACGCGATGCGTGCTGACAGTCTTGACGCTCAGGCTGAGCTCCTCGGCGATGTCACTGACCGTCTTGCCTGACGCAATCATACAGAGCACCTGATATTCCCGATCCGAAAGCGCTTCATGAGGCGGACGATCAGCGTCGCTCTCGAGATCCAGCAGAAGCTTTTCCGCCAGAGACGCGCTCACATACTTCCCTCCCATCGAGACCTTGCGGATAGCCTCCATAAGTTCTTCCGATGCGCTCACCTTGGTAATGTATCCGGACGCGCCCGCCTTGAGAGCCCGGATAGCATACTGCTCTTCGGGGTACATGCTGAGGACAAGAACCTTGAGTTTCGGCTTTTGCGACTTAAGCTGCTTCAAAACCTCCAGGCCATTCATTCCGGGCATGGAGATATCAAGCAGCAGCAGATCGCATTCCAGCTTCCAGACCTGATCGATCACCTCCTGGCCGCTGCCAGCTTCGCCAATCACCGACAGCTCCGGATTTTCTTCAAGAATCTGTCGCAGCCCGTGCCGGAATATAGCGTGGTCATCAGCAATCAGAATTCTTTTCATGAACGATCCACCTCTTCCTGTTTCAACGGAATGTTTACAATCACGGTCGTTCCGATTCCGGGCATGCCTCGCATCATGACCTCGCCGCCCAGAAACCTTACGCGCTCACGAATCCCGATAATTCCGAATGAGGTCGGACTGGTAAGTTCAGCTTCTGTTATTCCTTTGCCATTGTCCTGAATCTGCATGACAACACTATTGCACTGCATCTCCACATGCACGTCAACTCTGGTCGCCTCGGAATGACGAATTACATTTGTAAGCGTCTCCTGAAAAATGCGAAACATCGCTGTCGAGCGGTTCTGATCCAACGGGAGTTCATCTGCATCGACCACAAGAATACACGCTATTCCCGACCGTTTGCGGAACTCCTCGATCTGCCACTCGATTGCTGCTATCAGCCCAAGATAGTCGAGCACTCCCGGGCGCAGCTCAGATGAGATGCGCTGGACCACCTCGATGGTTTTATCCACAAGGCTGGTCATCGCCTGAACACTTGATACAAGATCGCTCTCTTGCCGGGCGAGCCGGCGCTTCAGCCACGAAATGTCCAGCTTCAGCGCTGTCAGAATCTGTCCGAGTTCATCATGAATCTCGGTGGCGATATGACGCCGCTCCTCCTCGCGAGCCGACTGGAGGTGCGCGGACAGATTGCGCAGGAGTTCACGTGAATTACGCAGCTGCTCCTCAACCCGGTTCCGCTCTGTCATGTCACGCATGATGGTGCGCGTCTTGACCATTGTGCCGTCCTTGCCAATCTCATTAAACACGTTCAGACTCGCAGGAAAGATCGTTCCATCCTTGCGGACCACTTCACGCTCAAGGCCGATAACGGAACGCTGCTGTTTGATCATCGGGAAGTCGCGTTCGTGAACGGCCCGGCTTTCGGTTGAGAATATTTCTGAAATCGGACGACCGATCAGCTCCTCCCGCGCATAACCAAGCATACGCACTTCGGTATCGTTGCAATCGATAATGATGCCGTTGGCATCCACCGAATGATACATGTCCGGAGCATTGTCGTAGAGATCGCGATATTTCTCCTCGGATACCCGCAGCGCTTCCTCCATCTTGCGGCGCTTGATGATATTCATCATGAGGACGAAGATAATCACCGACAACAAACTTATTGTGGCTGAAATGCTCCAGATGAGTTTTTTGTTTTTTGCGTAAAATGTGTCAGGTGAATTGATAACGATGCTTTCCTTCGGTAGCATTGCCTGTCGCACGCGGAATCGCTGGAGTTCTTTGTAATCGAACATGTATTGATTGGGACTCTTGCGCACAATGGGAATTGCGCGGACATCCTCGCCCTGGAGAATACGCAGTGCAAGTTCCGCGGCAGTCTTGCCCTGAAGATATCCGCTGGTAAGCATGCCGCCCACAACACCCCGGCCAAGATAGAAGTCCCACACGCTGTAAATTGGCACGGTTGCCGCCTGATAGATATAAGCCAGGCTTTCTTCATAGGCAAAAAAGTTTCCGGTACGATCCCGGTTCACCACCAAAAGGAGAATAAGACTGTCATGAGGGATTTGGCGAACCCTTGCCGGCAATTCTGAAATATCAAAGTCATCATAAAACACAAACCTCACCCGATCCTGAAAAGCCGGCGCGACTTTCAAAAGCTGATTTTTCATGGCTTCGCCGGTTGTTGTCCTGTCGTTGATCACTATGAATTCACGGGTATACGGATGCAGTTTCAAAGCAATCTCAATAGTGCTCGGGATATCAGTCTCCTCGACTACTCCGGTTATTTTGTCGTGTCCCGCAATCATCGCATCGGTAAAGTCATTGATGCCGGTAAAAATTATCGGCACATCGGGAAAAAGCTCGTTCCGGTGGCGCAGGGCAAAATTCAACGCGTCGTTGTCCGCCGCGATAATGACATGAAACATGTCTTTCTGATATTTGAGTCTGAAGGTTCTTGACAATTGCGATAGATAGATCGGGTCGAAATGGCGCTTGGTATCCATATATTCGAAGTCGATTTCGACATCACGTCCTTCAACCGGAAAGATCGTTTCGATACCACGCACGATATTATCGGTCCAACTCAGTCCTTTATGGTAGGAGTTCAATACAAGAACCTGCTTTTTCTTGACCGCCTTAGGTTGAATCTCGGAGGAAAGAGCGGGGCTCGCGCTGCTCAGCATGAACAGGAGCGTTGCGAACAGAACATTACGCAGAAATGAACAGTTGATACACCATTCTGTCAGAAAGCGATATGGGCGCATAGTGACTTAAGAATACCTGAAAAAAATGCATTCAAACAATCATCCGTCTCCGGGCATCCAGTAAACCTCGGCAACCCGCGCCCGAGCCTTATGCGCGAGCAGCTTGCGATTGACTCCGGCAGATTCTGCAAAACAGAGCGGCTCTGCGGCACCAACACGGACCACAAGTTCGCGCATGCCGAGCAACCGCCAAACATTGGGAGCAATCGCGGCAGCGCCGAACCACGCGACTGGAGGACTCTCGTCAACAGGAATCCGACGTCCGTCAGCGCTCAGATATCGTATCGCAATCGGGAGCACCGGCCGACCCGCCTTAACCGGCAGTTCAAAAAAAGTGCTTTTGAACTCAAGCAGGCGGAGGCCGTCAGAAGTCGTTCCCTCCGGAAAAACCGCCACGTTTACTCCATGCGCCATGCGCTCCGCGATCTCCCTCAGAGCCGGAATGACAGAGTTGCGCGATTCGCGGTTGACGAAGACTGAACCCGCAAAATACGCGAGCCAGCCGAATATCGGCCACCTTTTCACCTCATGCTTGGAGAGAAAGGAGACCGTCAGCACGCGGGCAAGAACGATTATGTCGACATAGCTGATATGGTTGCTGACAATAAAGAAATCACCGCGCGGCACCGTCTGTTGCAACCCTCCTGCCAGCACAATCCGTACGTTGAGAACCATGCAGACAAGCATTGCCCAGAGACGCATGCAGCGGGCGCGCAACCGGGAGCGGAACTGCAGCAGCGGCAGACATCCTATCTGCACGATGCAGCCGAGCACAAGAAATCCGAGGCATATGAAGAAAATCAGCATTGCTTTGACGACTTTTCTGATGAGCATCACGGGCTTTTATTCTCCAGTGGCATGCAACCTCCGTAAGTGCAATTCACCTTCTGCACGTTTTATAATACAAAGTTATGCGAAATTCATTCACTTCGAAGGCTCCCCTGTCCAGGCGATTACTTCGCGCAAGCGCCTGGTTTTTTGTCGGTCTGCCTGCGTCTCTGCTGGCTGCGGACGTGTCCGGCGTCTCTGCAACGGCAGCTTTTTCGAACGACTCTTCTGTGGTAGTGATTACGGTAAAGGATGCCGGCGGATTGCCTGCCGCAACCGCAAGCGGAACCGTCCTCCGCAGTGATGGCCTGGTCGCTACAACCTGCTCTGTCATTACCCAATGGTTGCTCGGAACCCGCCACTCCCTGAGAATCGTCGCCAGTGACGGCACAGACATGCCGGTGATAGATGTGCTGTCTTGCGACAGAAAGACGAACGCAGCCCTTATCCGCATACCGGCGGAAGGTCTGAGCGCCGTTATTGCCCTGAAGCGGAAAGAGCCTTCGAAAAGCGCTGTGCTGCTCAGCCGGCTTTCGTCCCGGGACGTTAGGAAGACAGCCCTTTTGCTCATTCCCCCCAAAAAGAAGTCTCTGACGATTACAAGCTCGACCCCTGTTTCAGAGTCCCTTGCGGGCGGCCCGGTCCTAAATGAGCGGGGAGCCGCTTTGGGCATTGCAACTCTTGACCGAACGTCCAGGACGACAATGATTGTTCCGATTGATGCGCTTTTTGACATGTACGGGCAATACCAAAAGCTCCAGAAGAAGCGGAGTCAGATCGCATTGCCGGAGCGGATGAGAGAAGGTATTCGTTCGGGTGAAGAATCGCTACCCGCGGAGGTCACGCAAGCAAAAAAACAGGTCGAGGCACATCCTGCATGCACTGAAGCACACTTGTCGCTCGGAAGGGCGTGCAATGCTGCGAGGCTCTTTGATTGTGCCATTGATGGATACCGCACTGTGGTGCGACTCGATCCGGGCAGCCTGGAAGGACATATAAACCTTGGCCTTGCGTCATCTCGGGCGGGACGGAACCGGGATGCTGCGAATGCCTATGAAAGCGCGCTCCAGATTCAGCCGCACTCAGTAGCAGTACTCATAAAACTTGGCGCAACCTATCTTATCCTCGGGGAGTATTCGCAGGCGGTTTTCATGCTGAAAAAAGCGGTGGATCTTGAGCCGAAAAATCCCCAGACACGCTAATCTCGGCGTCGCCCACTTTCTGAACGGCGACAAAAGCGCCGCAATGACTGAGTATCTCCACCTTAACGCAATCGA
This sequence comes from Nitrospirota bacterium, assembly GCA_037442225.1. Taxonomy (GTDB): domain Bacteria; phylum Nitrospirota; class Thermodesulfovibrionia; order Thermodesulfovibrionales; family Dissulfurispiraceae; genus JAAYUK01. The sequence goes on along the minus strand of JBBIQQ010000059.1, from coordinate 2,423 downwards.
CTCCGAACGCGCCCGCAGTCTTTTTGATCTGCTCAATTAAGAGGCACGAAAAAGTCACTCATGAACAGAGAGAGTGGGATTCTTTACAGAGTTTACAAACGCTGCGCGGAGTCAGGTCTGTTTCTTTATGCTGGAACGCTTCCGATCCTTAATACTATATTGGCTCATTGAGTGCGCCTTGCTTTGGCTCCTGCTTCTTGTCTTTACGGCTTTATCATTACGGGAGTTCCATCAGGCACCAGACGCCAGATTTCTTCAATTTCGCGATTGGTAACCGCTATACAGCCTTCAGTCCAGTCTTGCATGCGATGCATCTTGTCGAGATGGGCATGCTGCGGCTTAAGTCCATGGATCATGATGCTGCCGCCGGGCGATACCCCGAGCCGTTCCGCACTTTCAACATCTCCCGGACCTGGATAGGAGATGCGCAAAGAAAGGTGAAAAGAGCTGTTCGGATTGCGGGTGTCGATGATATAATTCCCTTCAGGCGTCCGCTTGTCGCCCGCCTTGACTTTATGCCCGGTAGGATTTCCGCCAAGCGCGATGCGGTACGATTTGAGAATTTCGTCGTTCTGCATCAGCATCAGAACGCGCTTGCTTTTAATAACGACAATACGATCCGCCTGATCGACCTTGGCGAATGCCGGTACAGCAAACACCAGCATGGCAAGTGTTGCGGCAAGAACAGCGCGCCAGATAGTCTGCATGAAAGTCATGCCTCCTCATCTCCCGGCATCAGTCCCTGTATCGCAAATTTTTCATGCCACGATTTCGGGATGCCGAGATCGCTTTATCCGCCTCTAGTATACCATCTTGATGCTCGCCGCTCCAGGAGATAAGTCAGTCCGCTGACTTCCCTAAGCAGTCGCTCCCGCGATCCGGGGTCCATGGCGAGACCGCCCGGAGTGCCGCTATAATGCCGGGGATAATCGCGAGCGCCTGATCAATCTCATCAGCGGTCGTATACCGGCTGAGAGAAAAGCGGATTGATCCCCGGATATGCTCCGGCGGGACCGCCATTGCGCGAAGCACATGGCTCGGACCGTCTTCACCCGAAGAACACGCCGACCCTGATGAAGCGCATATTCCGGCTGCATCAAGCTTCATCAGTATAGCCTCTCCTTCAACGTATCCAAAGCTGATATTTGTCGTATTCGGGAGCCGCCGGCCTCGGTCCCCGTTCACTCGAGAATCGGAACAAGCCGCAAGCAGTCCGTATTCGAGGCGATCCCTCAGAGCAGTCACCATGGTCTGCTCTTCAGTAAGGTGCTCTGCCGCAAGCGAGCATGCCCGGCCAAGGCCGACGATGTAGGGGACATTTTCTGTTCCGGCGCGGTGTCCATTCTCCTGGTGCCCTCCGATGACATACGGCGCAAACGGCACGCCCTTCCTGACATAGAGAACCCCTATTCCTTTAGGCGCATGCAACTTATGACCCGAAAGCGAGAGCATATCAACTGGAAGCTCTTGCAGATTAATCGGCACCTTGCCGATCGACTGAACCGCATCCGTATGGAAAAAAACCCCCCGCTCATGACAGAGCGCGCCGATCTCGGCAATCGGAAAGATGATTCCGGTCTCGTTATTTGAATGCATTACCGAAACAACGGCCGTATCGGAATCAATCTTAGTTCTGAGCTGATCAATGTCAAGTTGCCCCGATGGATTGACCGGGAGAAAGGTCGCGCGGTAGCCCTTGCTCTGCAGCCGACGGACAAAATTCAGGACTGCAGGGTGTTCCACAGCAGTAGTTATGACATGCCGCCGGTCCGGAAGCCCTTCCAGCGCGCTGTTCAGCGCTGCGTTGTCGCTCTCCGTGCCGCAACTGGTAAAAATGATTTCATCGGCCGCTGCACCGAGAAGGTTTGCGATCTGCCCGCGGGCATCTTCTATCGCGCGACGTACGCACCGAGATATGGCATACATGCTGGACGGGTTGCCGAAATGCTCCCGGAGATAGGGCTGCATCGCCTCGATGACTTCCGGAGCTATTGCGGACGTGGCATTGTTGTCGAGATAGATGGTTTTCATTGGACTCTTTGGGTTCATAGGATTCCAGCGCAACTCCCGTCTTTATTGATTGCCTTTACATGCCGCCTGCTGTTTCTTTACGGAGGGCATTTGCCGCAAACCGAGGTAAACAGGGCAGTTGACAGATACCGGTCGCCGCGGTCCGGAAAAATCGCGACAATTGCCCCCTCCTTCAACTCGCTTGATTTGCGCAACGCGGCATGCATGGCAGCACCGCTGGACATGCCGACGAAGATGCCTTCCTGCAGCGCAAGTTTTCGCGTCGTGTCAAAAGCCTCTTCGTCATTTACAATGATACGCTCATCCAGCTCCCCGGGTTCGAATATCTGCGGGACAATAGCTTCCTCCATATTCTTGAGTCCCTGTACGCGGTGTCCTTTTACCGGTTCAAC
>JBBIQQ010000058.1:0-13984 GCA_037442225.1 Nitrospirota bacterium | reverse complement strand
TCAGCTTTGCGATTGGTCTTTCTACTTCCTGCAGCTCAAACATGATGCCCTCCTCTACTTTTTCCCGACAATATGGTTGAACCACCCGGTCATGGTGGCAATAATCCGCTGAAACATCTGTGCTGAATCACCGAGTCCTGACTGTGATTCTCCGGCCTGCGCTGCATACATGACCAGCCCGATTCCGGTCGCATACATGGGATTGCTGAACTCAGCCTGGTATTCATACGATCCGGCCCGCGCGGCATGCCGCCCCGCGCGCTCAGACGATTCGGACAGATTTACTTCAGGATACCCGATTCTGACCGGGGTGCCGAGCAGTGTGCCGGCATAGGGCTCCAGCCCAGAAAGCAGCGAGCATCCGCCAGTGAGGACTGTGCTTGGAATAGCGGCACCGAGCCGTTTTCCTTCATCCAGCTCCTTTCTGATCAATTCAAGAGTCTCCTCAGCGCGCGGCTGAATGATGGCGGCAATATCATGCGCTGATATTGTCTTTACATGGCCGTTGGCGAGCGCCACCTTAATGGGACGCTTTCCCTGGCGCTCATCGCATACAATCGATCCGAACAGTTTCTTGATACGCTCCGCCTCAGGGAACGAAACCTCAAGCCCGATTGCAAGGTCATTGGTGAAGTGGTTGCCGCCGATGCCGAGTACTGCCGTCCGCACAAGCCAGCCGCCCTGATAGACCGCGATATCGGTCGTTCCGCCTCCGATATCCACAAGAGCTACCCCGCGTTCCCGCTCACGCGGGGTGATTGTCGCTTCTGACGATGCGATTGGCTGGAGCACAATATCGGCCACCACAACTCCGGAAGACTCACAGGCACGGAGCAAACTTTGCACCGCCGCGACCGCTCCTGTAACAATCGTCACTTTTACCTCAAGCCGTCGTCCGGTGAGCCCCACGGGATCCTTGATGCCGCGCTGCCCGTCCAGCACGAAATCAGTCGGCAGCACATGCAGGATTTCACGGTCAAGCGGCACAGATGCGGCACTGGCGCCATCAATAGCGATTGCGACATCTTGCGGCGAAACCTTTTTCCCTTTTATGCTGGCACTGCCTTCACTGCTGAAACTTCTGATATGGCTACCGGCAATGCCGACGCAGACCGACAACGTCCGGTCCTTTGACTGAACGGTCTCCTGTACAGCCCGGCGAACAGACTCGGCAGCAGCATCGGCATCGACCACGACGCCTTTTCTCAGCCCGCTCGAAGGAAAAGAACGGGCTGAGGTTATTGCCAGGCCCTGCTCATTCTTTTCTCCGGTAACAACGCAGACTTTCGTTGTCCCGACATCGAGACCGATCAATGTATTGCTAATGCCCCTTCTTCTTGTCACGTGAACGTCTCTTCTCCTGCATGCCGTCTGATTCATGTGCATCCTGATTTGCCGGCTTCACGACGATGCGATTCGCGAAACGGAGATCAACATACTCCACACGGATATTCCGTTTCGCGATTTCTTCCGTCACAAACCGCAGATCATCAAGTTTGCGTTCAAAGTCGCCTGTGCCCACTTTAATCTCAATGTTTTCCATATTCAGCGTAATATCTTCGGGGCGCGTCCCGGTCACATAAAAAGTGCCGCTTGCCGAAAGTCCCCCGCGTTTGGCGTGAATCACCTCGATAAACGCCAGTGCTTCGCGATATGCTTCTCGCATCTGTCCGGGGGCTATCCCCCGGATGACCGGCAGAAAAATTGTCGGGGCATCCTTCAGCTCTTCAAGAATGACGCCATCCCGATCCACGAGATACGAACGAGTTTCAAACGCCAGCACGGCGCGCGGAACAGCTTCCATGATGCGCACAGCCACTTGTCCGGTCAGATCCTTGCGCACTACGGCATCCTTTACCCAAGGCGATTTCATCAGCCGCATCTGCAATTCCCTGCTCGTCACGCCGAACAGCTCATCGCCTTTCCGCACGCGCATCAGCACAAGCAGCTCCTCAGTCTTCAAATGCTGATTTCCCGCAATTATGACATCGGAAACGACAACAAGCTTCTTCGCAAGATAAAACGCCCCGGCAAATGACGCCAACAGCAGGAGCGCAAGCGCAATGCCGGCATGGAGCTTCTTTACGCCTTTCTTGTGCTCAAGAGATCTCTGGTTGCGAAGCATCACCTTTGCCCGCTCAGCTCCAGACTGCCAGTCTCAGCATTTCTTCAGCAAGATCCTCAAATGAGAGGCCCGACAGCTCTGCAATCTTCGGCAGGAGACTCGTCTCGGTCATGCCTGGCACCGTATTCACCTCAAGAACGTACGGAGTGCCGTCATCCGCTACAATAAGATCAACACGGGTGGCTCCGCTGCATCCCAGAGCCTGATGCGCCCGGAGTCCGGCTGCCTGCGCGGCGTCATATGCGTCAGCATCGAGATCGGGCGGCAAAACATACTTCGTCATTCCGGCAGTATACTTCGCCTCATAGCTGTAAAACTCCTTCGAAGGCCGGACTTCCACTCCGCCAAGAACTCGATCCCCAAGAATGCCGATCTGCACCTCTTTGCCGGTGATATACTGTTCTATAATGATTTTGTTACCATAGCGGAAAGCTTCATCAAGAGCGGCGGGAAGAAATTCATCACTCCTTACGATAGTGACGCCGATGCTGGACCCTTCGGCGACCGGCTTCACTACCCACGGATACGCAAAGGGAAGCGTGATCGGACAACCATCATTTTTCGCAAACAGGCGATACGGAGCAATCGGAAGCGCATGCTCATGGAACAGCAGTTTGGACATTTCCTTATCCATCGCAAGGGCGGATGCGAGAACGCCGGACCCTGTATACGGAATGCCCATCACTTCGAGCAGCCCCTGCAGGGCTCCGTTCTCTCCGTGCCCTCCGTGCAGCGCGATAAAAACAACCTCTATTTTCTGCTTCTCAAGTGCTGCCGCAACCGTGCGGTCCTGATCCATCAAAACGACATTATATCCGCGCGCTGCAAGCGCACGATACACCGCCGCTCCGCTCCGCAGCGACACTTCGCGTTCAGCTGATGTTCCCCCGGCAAGAACGCCCACCTTCCTGTCTGTAACCATACCGCCTCCCATGCCTAATTGCATAGTATATCAGACCAGTTACGGGCCCCGGAAATCATCAGGATTGCCACTCGCCGACTATCCGGATCTCGGGTTCGAGCATAACGCCAAATCGTTCATAAACCCTTGCCATTACGCGATCCATCAACACCCGGTAGTCTTCAGCTCTGCCGCCGCCAAGGTTGACCAGAAAATTGGCATGCAGAAAACTCACCTCTATGGCGCCGGCTCGCATGCTTTTACAGCCGGATTCATCTATCAGTCGGCCCGCAGACAGTCCTGACGGGTTTTTGAACGTGCATCCGGCGGAGCGGGAGGCAACCGGCTGGGTCAGCCGCTTTTGCGCGCGATATTCGGCGATTCGCGCATGGATTGCCCGGGGCGAGTCAGGGCGCAGCCGGAGCCGGACATCAATAATAATCCCCTGTTCAGGAACGACTGCGGTGCGATAATGAAAGTCCAGCTCCGATGCCGGATATTCCCGCGCTGTGCCATCAGGCAAGAGAACGGTTGCTTGTGTGACAACATCTTTCATTTCGACCCCGAAAGATCCGGCGTTTCCTGCAACCGCTCCTCCGATTGTCCCGGGCACGCCAGCCAGTCCTTCCAGCCCTGACATTCCGGCATCAGCGGTCAAGCGGAGGACTTGCTGAAGCGGAACGCCTGCGGAGACCGTGATGCAGTCTTCCTGAATATTCAGCTCACCGCCGCGCAACCGCTGAGTAAAAAGGACGGCTCCGCGCACGCCGCGGTCACTGACAAGCAGATTAGAACCCTTGCCGAACACCAGATATGGCATGGAGAGAGATCGGAGCAGCCGAACCAGGGCGGGAATCTGAATCTGATCCGGAAAAAGCGCGACATCCGCAGGCCCGCCGATTGCCATATAGGTGCGGCGACTGAGCGGCTCATCGGCGCAATACGCGATGCCCCGCTCGCGGCACCATGCTATCAGCTCTTCACAACGCATAGACCGCGTTGCTCATGCCTGCGACGCCGCATCCGAGGACTGCAGCAGGAGTATGCGTTCGCCCAATTTATAGACATCACCCGCGCCGAGGGTGAAAAATACATCTCCAGGCCTGAGATCCGCACAGATATCGGAAGCCGCCTGTTCCTTGTCCGGAAGATGATATGGCGCAGGGAACCCGTTTTCTGTAATTTTACGGCAGAGCGCTGCCGACGAAACACCTTCAATCGGCTTTTCACCAGCCGGATAAATGTCCAGCAGATATAACCTGTCGGCATCTCCGAAACACTCTGCGAACGCATCCATCTGATCCTGCGTGCGGGAATACCGGTGCGGCTGGAACGCCACAACAATGCGACTATCGCCAAAGCACCGGCGTGCAGCGCTGAGAACCGCCCGCACCTCGGCCGGGTGATGGCCGTAGTCGTCATAGACAAGAATCCCCGCCGCCGCCCCCTTGCACTCAAACCGGCGGTGGATTCCACCGAAGCCGGCAAGAGCCCGCCGGATAATTTCGACCGGAATCCGCATCTCCATGGCGGCCGCTATCGCACTCAGGCTGTTCAATACGTTATGGATTCCGGGCATCGGCAACATGAACGTTCCGAGCAATTCGCCGCGAAACATCACATCATACTGCATGCGCGGCCCGGTATTCGATATGTTTTTCGCGTAGATGTCCGCTTCCCCGGTAAGACCATAGGTAATAAAGCGCCGGCTAATCTGCGGGAGAATCTCCCGGACATAAGCATTCTCGATGCAGACGATTGCTATGCCGTAAAAAGGCACCTTATTGATAAAAGACAGAAAGGCGCTCTTCAACGACTCCATATCGCGGAAAAAGTCCATATGCTCCTTGTCAATGTTCGTAATGACCGCAATGGTCGGCGATAGTTTAAGAAACGATCCGTCGCTCTCATCAGCTTCCGCAACAAGGAATTCGCCCTGCCCCAGTTTTGCATTGCTCCCTATTGCCTTCAGTTTGCCGCCGATAACCACAGTCGGATCGAGTCCGCCCTCCCCAGCGATTGTTGCAATAAGCGATGTGGTGGTTGTCTTGCCGTGAGCGCCGGCGACCAGCACCCCGTATTTCAGCCTTCCGAGTTCAGAGAGCATCTCGGCGCGCGGTATGACCGGGATGGATTTGCTTCTTGCGGCAACGACTTCCGGGTTGTCGGCTTTCACCGCGGAAGATACGACCACAACATGCGAGCGTCCGATATTGGACGAATGATGCCCGATAAAGATTCGGACGCCGAGATCGCGAAGACGCACCGTTGTTTCGGATTCCTTCATGTCTGATCCGGTGACATCATAACCGAGGTTGTGGAGTACTTCGGCGATACCGCTCATGCCGACTCCACCGATTCCCACAAAATGCAATGCGCGATAATGGGCAAACATATTCCTATCCTTTCCGCATGAGGCTTTGCGCCATCTTCACTATTCTGTCGGCCGCGTCGACACGGCCAAACGACGCCGCGGAGCGCTTCATTTCGGCGCGGAGCCGCTCATCAAGATACAGCGTCCTGAAAGTCTCGGCAACCCTTTCGCCGGACAAATCTTTGTCGAAAATGACTCGGGCGGCGCCCATATCTTCAAGCTTCTTCGCATTGAGTTCCTGATGATTCGCCGCTGCAAACGGATAAGGCACCAGCACCGCAGGCTTGCCGATTGCGGTAATCTCAGCAAGCGTCGTTGCCCCCGCACGGCACAGGACAAGATCGGCGAGTGTATATGCCTCCGCCATGCGGTACACGAACGGCACGATGATGCCGGCGAATCCTGCCTTTACATATGAGTCCGAAACATACTGGTGGTCCGTTTCGCCCGTTTGGTGTATGAATTGCAGAGAATCTCGAACATCAGTCAGAAGAGGCAGAGCCTCGACAACAGACCGGTTGATGCGATGCGCTCCGCTGCTGCCGCCGAAGACAAAGATGGTAAAGCGCGCCGGATCCAGAGGAAACGCCCCACGCGCCGCACGCTCATCACACTGGAGTATTTCCTTACGCACCGGATTGCCGGTCAGCCAGGTTTTCTCTTTTGAGAAATGGTCGAGGCTCTCCTGATAGGTGACCGCTACCGCGTCCGCAAAGCGCCCCAACGAACGGTTTGCAAGGCCCGGCACAGCATTCTGCTCATGAATCAAAGTCGGGATCCCCCGCACATGCGCGGCCAGAACCATGCTGACCGACGCATAGCCTCCGACGCCGATAACGAGGCGCGGACGCAGCCGCTGCAGCAACGAGCGAGACTGCGCGAGCGAAACCAAAAAAAACGCAAGGGCACGAATCTTCTTCAGCAGAGACCTGCCGACAAAACCCTCTGCCTTGAGAAAGTGCAGGTGGAACCCCTCCCGCGGCACAATCTTAGCCTCAAGTCCATGCTCAGTCCCGGCAAAGACAACCTCATCAGCAATGCCCTGCCGCAAAAGCTCCTTAGCAATAGCTATGCCCGGAAATACATGTCCTCCGGTGCCTCCTCCGGCGATAAGCACCCGCATCAGATATCCTCCCGTGCACTCATATCACGTCTATTGGTACGGCTGTATTTTGCATAGCCGAACCCGAGGCGCCAGCGGGATTCACGGCCGACCAAGGCATGATGAGCGCCGGCATCCCCGGCCACCCCCCCCCTGCCATCGGAAACCGGGGAATGCTTCGACACATTCAGCAGCATGCCGACCGCGAGCATATTGATAACTAGCGATGAACCGCCGTAGCTGATAAACGGCAACGGCAGGCCCTTTGTGGGTATCATTCCAGTGACCACCGCGAAATTGATGACCGCCTGAACCGCTATCATGATTGCTATGCCGAATGTAAGATAGTGCGCGAACGGATCTTCCCGCCTGCGGGCGATATTGACCGCCCGCAGAAAAAAGATAAAGAAGATCGCCACAACGACCGTCGCGCCGAAAAATCCCAATTCTTCGCCTATCAGAGAAAAGATGAAATCAGTATGCACTTCCGGAAGAAAAGCGAGTTTCTGCCTGCTCTCCCCGAGCCCGACACCCTGAAGCCCGCCGCTGCCGAGGGCAATGAACGACTGCACCAGCTGAAATCCGCTCCCCTGAGGGTCTCCCCACGGGTCAAGAAACGCAACAATGCGCTTCCATCGATAGGGTTCCGAAATGAGCTTGATAACAAGCGGAGCGCTGAGAAGCCCGAGCAATGCGAGATAGCGAAGACGCACCCCGCCGAGAAAGAGCATGGAGAGTGTCAGAATCGCAAGACTCACGGCAGCCCCGAAATCCGGCTGCTTCAATATTATCACCTGAAAAACTCCCATAATAACGATAGGAACAAGGAAAGAAACGAATTGTTCTTTCCGGTATCCGGGCCGGCTCATATACCATGCCATGAAAAGCACCATTGCGAGCTTTACCAGTTCCGACGGTTGAAAAGTAGAAGGCCACAGGCGTAGCCATCGCCGGGCGCCCCCCGCGCTCATGCCGAGCGGCGAAAAAACAAGAACAAGAAAAATCAGGGACAAAATAAGCAGCGGGATCGCGGCCTTGCGGAGATGCTCCAGAGGAACCTTGCAGGCGACGAGCAGAACGGCCAGTCCGATGATCACCGTAAGCACCTGCTTTTTGATAAAGCTGAACTGGCTCACTTCAACTCCCTTGCCCTTCTGTTTTTCAGCAACAGCAGGCGATATAACCGAGGTTGAACTGTAAACGGCAGTGAGTCCGATAAGAATGAGAATCGCGACGAGAACGATCAGGACGCGGTCATACCGCTGTATCATAACTCCCGCACCAGTGCTTTGAACTGTCTGCCCCGATCTTCATAATCTCGGAACATATCGAAACTCGCGCAGGCAGGCGAAAGCAGGACAACATCTCCCGCTTCAGCACAGGCATGACAACGATGAACAGCAGCTTTGAGGTCAGGTTCGTAGTAAGTCTGTACAAGATCGCCGACGGCGCCGCCTATTTTCACGGCAGCTTCCCCGATTAACACCAGTGCCTTCACCTTGTCACGAACAAGGTCGCGCAGCTGACGGAAATCACCGTCCTTGTCACGACCACCCGCTATCAGCACCACAGGCGAAGTAAAGCTTTCGAGCGACTTCAGAACAGCGCCGACATTGGTGCCTTTGGAATCATTGAGGTATTGAACGCCATTGAGCTCGCGCACTGTCTCCAGGCGGTGCTCAAGACCTCCGAATCTGGAGAGGGCCTCGGTTACGGCATCCATGCCGCAGCCGGCAGTCAATGCCAGCAGAGCAGCCGCCATGGCATTCTCGACATTATGCACACCCTTGATGCCAAATGTCGCTGGATCGATTGAATATTCGCTGCCGTTGAACGAAAATACGACCCATCCGTCCAGAATATATGCGCCGCGGACCTTCTGCTTTCTGCTGAAATAATAAACATCCGGCGGCACAGAAAGCGCCTGCCATTTGCTATCAAGCTGAGGAGTATAGGGATCATCAGCATTCAGGACAAGGATATCACGTCCTCCCTGGTTTTCAAAAATCCTGCTTTTTGCAGCAACATACGCGTCCATGCCGTGATATCGGTCAAGATGATCCGGCGTGATATTCAGGACTGCAGCCCCGGATGGCCGGAACGAATCTATTGTATCGAGCTGGAAACTCGACACCTCGACCACGAAAAAATCGAGCGCGCACTCCATCACCGTATCAGGCGCAAGAAGTCCGCCGGCAAGCAGGGTTTCAGAAACGGCTGTTCCGATATTGCCGCAGAGTTCAGCCCGATAACCGGCCTGCCTCATCATTTCATACAGGAGCGTCGTTGTTGTCGATTTCCCGTTCGTTCCGGTAATTGCGAGAAAGCCGGGAACCCGCTGCCGACGAACAGCAGCCTGAGTTGCCACTGCATAAGCGAGTTCCAGTTCGCCGATGACCGGAATTCCCTGACCAGCAGCCGAGCGGATCAGATGCATGTCATGCGGAACGCCAGGACTGATGACAATCAGATCGCTTGAGAGAAAAAGATCCTGGGGATGGCTGCCGAGTACGACCCGCACCGCAGGGTCAAGGCGCTGGAGTGCAGGAGCAAGGACATCTGCAGATTTTGCATCGTTGACTGTAACGAGAGCGCCAAGACGGGCGAGCAGGTTTGCTGCACCGACACCGCTCCGAGCCAGTCCCAGCACTAGGACACGTTTGCCGTTCAGTTGCCGCACCATTGCCGGAGTACCTTTATGACCGGCGTGCCGGACGTTGTCCTTCAGCAGTCTCTTTCGATGACGGCTTTTTTTTGAGCTTCTTTTGAGCGGTTTTCTGCTTCTTCGATTTTTTTGCCTGTTCCGCGGTGATGCCGTTGCCTTTCTTTTTGCCTTTTGCGATCGTGGCCTTCCTGCCCGGTTTCGCAGAACCATCCGAGCGGTATGTAGCAAAAACTATCGGGCTTTCGCTCTGGCTGCTGTAGGTGATCATCGGCTCCGCGCGGCGATGCATGACATTGTCTCCACGCGCGATCAGTTTTTCGGTGTCGTTCCAGAGATTCTCCCGCTGAGCCTCTCCAAGCACCGCGGAGATAAGCACATTGTTTCCCTTGCGGGCTGCGCCGACAAAACAGTGACGGGCCTCGCGCGTATAGCCGGTCTTGCCGCCGAGCGCATCGTCATCGATCCAGAGAAGTTCATTGGTGTTTTTCACCAGCAGCCTGCGTCCTCCGGATGAATGGACGACCTGCGTCTTTGTATTGATCGTGTCGGCGACAAGAGGATATTTCAACGTTTCTTTCATAATTTTCGCAAGGTCAAATGCTGTGACATACTGATCCGGGCCGGGAAGACCCGAAGCATTGATGAACCTCGCATTATCAGCACCGATTTCTGCCGCCTTCCTGTTCATCAGGTCGGCGAATCTCTCCTCAGAACCTGCCGTAGCTTCGGCAAGCGCCACTGCCGCACTATTGACCGATCGCATAAGGGAAAGCGACAGAAGGCTCCGGACGCTGAATTGTTCACCGGCCCGCAGCCTCGGCGACACGGTCGGGGTCGCCGCCGCGCGCTCGCTGATTTTCACCATCGCATCGGGATGAAGATGGTCGAGGGCGACTATGGCGGTCATCAGCTTTGTCGTGCTCGCCGGACGCAGCTTCAGATTCGGATTTTTCGCATAGAGAATCCGTTCTGATGAGGCCTCTATAACGACAGCGGCGGTTGCCGCGACCTCTTCCGCAAATGACTTGCCGGCCGGCAGGATTCCCAGAAAGGCAGCCTGAAACATCAGGACCGCAATGCCCAATATTCCATATATTCTTTTCAGCATTCACGAATCCTCCCTTACCGTAATTTTAAAGTCGCCAAACTAAAGAGCGCAAGTATTATTCCTGCTATCCAGAACCTGACGATGACCTTGGGTTCTGACCATCCCTTCAGTTCAAAGTGATGATGTATCGGCGCCATTCTGAACATTCTTTTTCCGGTGAGCCTGAATGAAGCGACCTGAAGCACAACTGAAATGGTCTCCAGCACAAAAATGCCTCCGACAATCGCAAGCACTATCTCATGTTTTGTGATGACAGCGAGCGTGCCGAGCGCTCCGCCGAGCGAAAGCGATCCGACATCACCCATAAAAACCTCCGCCGGATAGGCATTGTACCAGAGAAATCCAAGCGAGGCACCGAGCAACGCGCCGCAGAAAACCGTAAGTTCGCCGATCCCAGGAAGATAGAGCACCTGCAGATATTTGGCAAACTGCGCGTGTCCTGACAGGTATGTCAATGCTCCGTTCGCAATGGTAGCAATTGCAACAAGACCGATTGCGAGGCCGTCAATACCATCGGTCAGGTTTACAGCATTGGACGATCCGACAATCACGAGTACCGAAAAAGGAATATAAAAGATACCCATGTCAAACAGCCACTTTTTGAAAAACGGCACACTGAGTATACTCGTATACGGATCATACGGATTCGCATACAGAAATATGCCGATAATCAGTGCCAGCACCATCTGGGCTCCGAATTTGTAGAGTGCCCGAAGCCCTTTCGGATTTTTTTTGACCGCCTTCAGGTAGTCATCCAGAAATCCGATTGCGCCGAACCCGAGCAGTGCGACCATGATGACACATGTGTAAATATTGCGGAAATTCCCCCAAAACGCCATCGCGACAGTAATCGACAGCAGTATGATGATGCCGCCCATGGTCGGCGTTCCAGCTTTCATCAGGTGTGTTTCCGGCCCGTCATCACGAATCTGCTGAGTCATGCTGATTTTCTTCAGCCAGGCGATGATAGCCGGAGCGGTCATGAAGGTCACGACAAGCGCGGTCAGCGCGGCAAGCGACGTTCGGAAAGTAATATACCGGAAGACGTTAAAAACTGAACTTATATCGGTCAAACCATAAAGCAATTCGTACAGCACTATTCCCCCATAACTCCCGTACAAACGCAGGCATGAAAAATTGTCGCCATTGCGAATGTTTTGCTTTTTTACTCTTTACTTGCCTCTATCCCCATCGCCTCGCAGAACTTTTCCATGCGCATCCCGCGAGATCCCTTCACCAGCAGGCAATCACCCGGCCTCAAGCGCGGTCTCAACGTTATCGCTGCAGCCTGAGCGTCTTGAACTGCCTCTGCGTGCGTTCCGAATGCCTCCACAGCATGACGCATAAGGCTTCCAACCCCGATAAAAATGTCTACTCCCTTTGCCTTCAGCCTTCTGCCAAGATTCGCATGCAACTCAGTTTCGCATTCTCCAAGCTCCAGCATACTCCCGAGTACCGCCACCATGCGACACAGTCCTGAACCTGATACATCCCGGCAACGCCGAACCAACTCATCGACAGCTGCATCCATCGATGAAGGATTCGCATTATACACGTCAGACAGTATGGTGATGCCCTCATGGCAGACCACCGAAAACCGCATGTACACACCCGCAAACGACTCCAGTCCGGCGCGAATCTCTTGCAGCATCAAGCCGGCTGATGCCCCCGCTGCCGAAGCTGCTAGGGCATTCGCCACATTGAATCTTCCACAGAGTTGCAGATCGACTGTCGCTGATTCCGTCCCAATGTGTAGCATAAATCGCGTTCCAGAATCAGTCGGTTCGACGCAGGATGCCCGTATGTCGGCCTCGGGATTATCTATGCCAAAGCTGATTAGTTTACCGTGAAAAGAACTCTTTACGCCATCCATAAGAAAACGGTCGTCGGCATTCACAATGGCGGTATGCACATAGGGAAGGATTTCCAGCTCCGCCTCGCGCACACGCTCAAGAGAACCGAATCCGGCAAGGTGTTCCATCCCGATATTCGTGACAACGCCAATAGACGGCCTGGCGATTTCACATAATTCACGAACGTCGCCCGGCCGGTTTGTTCCCATCTCCAAAACCATTATCTGCGCAGCATCGGGCTTCTGCAGCATCGAAAGCGGCAACCCGATATGATTGTTCAGATTCCCTGCAGTCTTATGTGCCACAAAGCGCACGGCAAGCACGGACGCGATGAGCTCTTTGGTTGTCGTCTTTCCATTACTGCCGACCACACCGATGACTTCATGCGGGAACCGGAAACGAAGTGCTCGCGCCCAGGCTTGCAGTGCGATCAGCGGGTCATCGACGGCGACAACGGTTTTATCCGTCGTCAGATGCGGGAGCGAAGAAAGATCGAAGCTGCGCGCGATGACTGCGCCGCTGCCCTTCTGCAGCACATCCGGAAGATAACTGTGACCGTCATACCGCTCCCCCCTGAGCGCGAAAAAGAGTTCGCCGCTGCTGATAGTGCGCGAATCAATCGAAACTCCTGAAAACTCCTCCAGCGCGCAGACAATGACTTCGCCGCCGGCAGAAACGATGAGGTCCTGCAGGCTCAGCATGTACGGGCGCGGCTGGAGCGCTTAGACCGGTGTCCGCGTCGTGCGTGACGCTCCATGGAACGTCGGATCGCCTCTTCCAGAACCTCCCGATCGCTGAAGTGGTGACGTTCTCCTTTTATCTCCTGATAGTCCTCGTGCCCCTTACCGGCAACTACAATGATATCGCCCGGCGATGCGAGTTCGACTGCCATGGCGATCGCAGCCCGGCGATCATGAATGACAATGTAGTTGTCTTTCTGAATACCGCTCTCTATTTCCCGGATAATAGCCTTCGAATCTTCAAAGCGCGGGTTGTCCGACGTCAGGATCGCAAAATAGCTCAGGCGTGTTGCAATTTCTCCCATGCCCGGCCTTTTGCCCCGGTCGCGGTTTCCGCCGCAGCCGAACACCGTAATAATGCGCCCCTGTCCGTTTGTAAGTTCCAGAAAAAGCTGATCATCACGCTTCTTCCCTCTTGCAGGACGTCGTCCGGCAGCAGAAAGATCCAAGAGTGCCCGAGCATTTTTCAACAGCCGTTCAAGGGCATCCTCGGTGTGCGCATAGTCAACAATTGCAAGGTAACGCTGTCCGGCTGAAACACGCTCAAAGCGACCCCTGATTGCCTCTGTGGACTTGATGCCCGACTGCACGGCTGCATCAGGCACGCCCAGCCCGACCGCAACGGTAACTGCGGAAAGAATATTTGCCACATTCGTCGTGCCGACCAGCGGCGATTCCAGATCGAGAGTTCGCTCGCCTTCAGTTGTTTTGATGCGGATTGTGCATGACGTATGTTCGAATCCGGGATCAAAGCGGTTTGCGTACACGTCTGCCTCCTCGTTCCGGATTGCATACGTCAGAATCCTGATAGCTTTGCCGCGGGCATTTTCCGCTTGAATCAGTTTCACCAGCTTCATGCCGTATGCGTCATCAATGTTTACGGCGGCGATGCCGCCGGGGACCAACAGTTCCAGAAATAGCCTTGCCTTTGTCTGGAAATAGTTATCCATAGTGAGATGAAAATCAAGATGGTCACGCGTCAGATTGGTAAACACCGCCGCGCGGAATTGTGTACTATCAACGCGACGCTGCGCCAGCGCATGCGACGATATTTCGCTTACCACATAGGCGCATCCAGCATCAGTCATGGTTCGAAGCAACTTCTGAAAATCAGCG
>JBBIQQ010000057.1:0-14124 GCA_037442225.1 Nitrospirota bacterium | reverse complement strand
CCGAAATGGTCTTTGCTACGCGCTTTCATGTCTTCTGCCGCTGATATGTTGCCTTCTGTTTACCGCGCTGGCATCGGCTGATTTCGCATCCTATGAGGAAGTGAAAAGTCAGCACCGCAGCTCCGAAGCGGTGCTGCTCGACCGTCATGGCGATGTCATCCATGAGCTTCGCGTCGATCCATCCGGGCGGCGGCTTGAGTGGGTACACCTGCGGGACATTTCTCCGGCGTTGATTGCAGCGGTGCTGCTTTCTGAAGATCGCCGTTTCCATAAACACAGCGGTGTCGACTGGCGGGCGCTCGCAGCGGCAGCCATGCAAAATCTCGTTTGGAAACAGCAGCGCGGTGCCAGCACGATTTCGATGCAGCTTGCGGCCATGCTCGACCGGCAACTGAAACCGATAGGCACGAAGCGGCGGTCGATGGAGCAGAAATGGGATCAGATCCGGGCATCCCGCAGCCTTGAAGAACAATGGTCAAAGGAGCAGATACTTGAGGCCTACCTGAATCTTGTTCCGTTCCGCGGTGAGCTGCAGGGAATATCTGCGGCAACCCGCGGGATGTTCGGCAAGGAACCAAACGGCCTGACTGATGCCGAATCCATGCTCCTTGCTTCCCTCATCAGATCTCCCAATGCGCCGCTTGAAACCACTGCCAGGCGCGCCTGCGTCCTTGCAGAAGACATGAAGGCCGCCGTTTCCTGCGAATTAATCAAAGCACTCGCCGCTGAACGACTGAACAGAACGTACTCCATCCGTCATCGCGCAGCACTGGCCCCTCATGTCGCTCAGCAGATGCTGAGCAAAAAAAATATGCGTGTTCGGACAACACTAGACGCCAAACTGCAAAACGCCGCATCTGAGATCTTGAGCCATCAGCTTCGCCAGCTCAAATCCCGGAATGTGAATGACGGCGCCATACTGATTGCGGATAACCGAACTGGCGACATTCTCGCGTATGTTGCCAGCGCAGGAACAGATGCCAGCGCCCGTCACGTAGACGGCATCCTGGCAAAACGTCAGGCAGGCTCAACGCTCAAGCCGTTCCTGTATGAGCTTGCCATTGAACGCCGGCTGTTGACCGCTGCGTCAATACTCGATGATTCACCGCTCAATATAGCTACACAAACCGGTCTCTATGTTCCGCAAAACTATGACAATGATTTCAAGGGACCGGTCAGCGTTCGGACGAGCCTCTCGGCATCGCTGAATATTCCGGCAGTGCGCGTCCTCATGCTGGTAGAACCAGACGCTTTCGCGGAGCGCCTCAAAAAACTGGGCTTCAGTGACATAAATGAAGGCGATTACTACGGATACTCGATGGCGCTTGGCTCCGTTGACGTGAGTCTGCATGAACTGGTGAACGCATTCCGGACGCTTGCCAACAAGGGATCATGGAGTCCGCTCAGACTTGCCCATGCAGATAAGAACACCGCGCCCAGAAGCGTAATGGACAAGAACGCAGTCTTCATACTATCGGATATTCTTTCTGATCGCACGGCAAGAAGCCTTACCTTCGGACTAGAGAATCCGCTCGCTACCCGCTTCTGGACCGCTGTCAAGACCGGCACCAGCAAGGACATGCGCGACAACTGGTGCCTCGGCTATTCCGGGCGCTACACGGTTGGCGCGTGGGTCGGGAATTTCTCGGGAGCGCCGATGCGGAATGTTTCAGGAGTCAGCGGCGCCGCGCCGATCTGGGTCGAGTTGATGAATCTGCTCCATCAAAACACTCCAAGCAATCCGCCAAAAACACCGGAAGGTGTGATCGCCCGACATGTGTCGTTTACCGGCGGAAATGACGGTGACCGCCGGGAGTGGTTTCTGTCCGGCACCGAAACGGCATCAGTTTCGACAAAAGAGAAATACAGCCGACCGCAGATAGTCTACCCGCCCGACGGAACGGTTATCGGTCTGGATCCCGACATTCCTGCCGACAGTCAGGCGGTTTTTTTTCAGGCATCAAAAGCAGGGGGCTTCGCCTGGTATCTGAACAACCGGAAAATTGCCGACTCCGGGCAGCATGTGCTCTGGAAGCCGGAACGGGGAACGTATGTGCTTGCGGTCAAAAACAGGGAACATATCACTCTTGATTCGATAGAGTTCGAAGTCAGGGGAATGCCTCAGGCTGAAGCGGCAAGCGAAATCAGAAGTGGTGATTAGCCTGAAACAGGATCGCACAATGTGAACAGCGGAACATCAGCTTCAAGAACCGCCGCTCACGTCTTTCCTCTACCCGATCGCTATTCTGATGCCGACGAAGAGCCCGACGTCCTTTTTGCCGCCTGATGATGACATGTGATACTTGTCCCAAGCCGCGTTGCTCTGCTGGCGGACACCCGCAATGAGTCCGGTTTTCTCACCTGACAGCGCTATCGTTCCGTCGCTGTCCTGTTTCGGCGCACGCTGACCCTTCGTCGTTTCCTTCATGAAGTCGAGCACGCGGGCAATGTCAGCGGCATTAGTCTGCGTCGTGACTGTCTTTTTTTTCTCATACGGCATTGCTGGCCTGTCCGCCAATGGTTCATGCCGCTGCAGGGACGCTTCAAGTTGTCCGTAAATATCGGTCTGACTAATTTTGGCTGAAACAAGCTTATGCTGCTTATCGGACTTTGTCTGACCCAGCGACAATTCTGCGGAGAGTATGCGGCAAAAAGACTCTGACGGACGCTCAAGTGATCGCGCGTATGATATCGGCAGCGCCGTCTGGCCAGAAATTGCAGGCATAATTTTCATAGACACCTCACGTCGTTCACAGTTTTACCTGCAGATGAAGAAGCAAACGGCATGCCAACAAATTATCCTTATTTTTCAACGTACGCTATCGGAGAGATGTCAGAGATATTTGCCGGGCCGGGCAAGATATTCCCAGCCGCTCATTTACTTACGGCACTTTGTAGCCACGCTTTGATATTTGTTTGATCGCTTCTGCCTTGAACTCCGTCTGTACTTCCGGTTTGATATAAACACATCAAGCTTTGTTTCCAATTGTGTCTTTAAGCTTGTCGAGCAACCCGGGAAAAGTGTAGCCGCCCTTATTACTGTTTGGTTTTTGGCTTGACCCTGTTCAACTTTTCTTCAACGCGTTCCTTCAGACCGGGTTCCTTTTTCTCGTACTTCAGGGATTCCTGCCAGGCAGAAAACGCCTCATCCGACTTGCCGAGGGCGTCATACACGTCGCCGACGTGTTCAAAAAGCACCGGATCGTCCTTGGTGTACTTCAAAGCTTTCTTCAGCTCTATCAATGCCTCTTCAAAACGCCCCAGCCTGAAATAGACCCAGCCGAGGCTGTCGAGAATGTACCCGCTGTCGGGTTTCAGGGCCACAGCCCTCTGAATCAGTGCAAGGGCTTCGTCAAGATTGATACCCTTTTCCGCAAAGCTGTAGCCGAGATAGTTCAGCGCATCGGCATGTTTCGGGTTCAGCGCTATGGTTTTCCGCAGATAGGTCACCATATCCTCGAACCGTTTGGTCTTTTCACAAAGAATCGCCGTGGTGAAATACAACTCATCATTGTCCTTGAAGCGCTCCAGCGCGCCCTTAAGAACAGTTTCCGCCTTTTCATACTCTTTCATCTGCGTATAGGCATTGCCCAGATATGAATATACCTCAGGCTTGCCGGACTCAAAGGTCAGAACCTCTTCATACACCTTCGCCGCCTCGTCAATACGTTCAAGTTTTGCGTAAAGAAAGGCCAGGTTCATGAATGAGTTAAAATGTTTCGGGTCGAGGCTGATGATTTTTTTCAGATGCTCCGTCGCTTCGGGATAGCGCTTCAGTTCGTCAAGCGCGATCGCGATGTAGAATCGCGGCATGATATCGTTCGGCCGCGCCTGAAGAACCAACTGCAACTCCGAGACCGCTTTGTTATATTCGCGCTCCTGCAGGTACAGCAGGCCGAGACGCAGATGCAGATCGATGTTTTTGGGGGCTTCCTTCAGAATCGCCTCGAGCTCTTCAATCGCTTTCTTGTAAGCGTTGCCCGAAAGATAGAGCTGTGTCAGCCGCTCACGCGCGAAAAGGTTGTGCGGATTAATCGCAAGCGCTTTCTTGTAGTTCTCTTCAGCGACCTTCGGGCTGGATGTCAGTTCGCCGATAATGGCAAGGCTGACATAGGCCGCATCAAACTGCGGGTTAATCTCAATTCCTTTTTTAAAATATTCGCGCGCTTTCGCGAATTCCTTTTTTTCAAGGTGCAGAGATCCCATATAGTAATATGCCATGATATTTTCCGGATCCCTTTTGAGCAATCGCTCAAGAACTGTCCGGGCTTTCTTGCTGTCTCCCTTGGAAGAATAGAGGACTCCGAGAAACAGGTATGTTTCTTTCAGTTCAGGATCAATATCGAGCGCCCGTTCATACACGCCGATCGCCTTGTCAACTTCCTTCCGCGCGTTGTAGATCTCGCCGAGGCGCATGAGAGCCGGGATGTATTTCGGATTCTCCGCAACAATGCTCTCAAATGCGGTGAGAGCTTCAGTCAGCCTGCCGGCCTTCACCAGAAGATGCGCGACACGCTGTCGCAAATCGAGTGCGGCGGGATCAGCCTTCAGAGCTTTTTCGTAATGCGCGAGCGCCTCTTCCCAGCGGCCCACAATCTCGCTTTCGTGCCCCAGAAGATATTCGAGATATGGGTTGTCCTGGTCGCCGGATGGCTTGTGCGTTTCGACAGACGGCGCAGCGGACGGTTCCTGCGCAATGGCTCCGCCAGCGAGCAGCAACCATGAAACCATTGAAATCAGAATGAGCTTTTTCATGAGCTTATTATTGCATACCGCGTCCAATGAGATAAACAAAAAAGGGGGAGATCGCACCCCCCCTTTGATCTGTTGCTTGTTTCTACTTGATTAGCAAGAGCTTTTGCACTTGCAGGTCGTTGTTCCCTTCCTGGAAACCTTCCGGATAAACATATTCCGCCTCCCTTTCATAGGGTCAATCGCAGACTTCATGTCTGCTTTGTGATTTGATTATACCATATGCATGACACTTGTAAAAATCCGGAGCGCACCTTTTCCGGTGGTCAGGCACCTGCTCCGGCGCAGAACATTCGGCGCGATACCTGCAGCCGCCGCGACATTCGTCCAGCACAGGACACCCGCTGACAGAGCAGGACAGCTCCGACAGCGGGAGCGGACGGATTTTCCGCCATGCGGCCGCAAGTCCTTCGCGGATGGTTCCGACCTGTTCGTCCGCGTAAAACGCGCACTTGCAGATGTCACCGTTTGCCAGAACTGAAGCCAGATGCAGTCCACAGGCAAATCCGTCCCCTCCTCCATGAAGGCCTCCGCCGAATCCATACGAAAGGTAACGGCCTGCCACATCAGCAGGAAGCCGCAACTCTGGATGTTCCCGGAAAAAGCCCGCGCGCGCAGGCACATCAACCGTCCAGTCGCGCACGCCGATTCCGGCGAACAAAACGCTCATACCCTCGAATTCATCAAGGTTCCCAGGGTGTATCATAGTAGCCACTGAAACAGGTATCTCCGCGTGAACTATCCGCTCTGCAGCGTCAACCGCTCTCCTGAAAGTTCCTTTGCCGCGGAGAGCATCGTGTCCCTTTTCAAGCCCGTCAATGCTGATCTGGATTTCGTCAATCGCTAAATTCCCGAGCACCGTGTCGCCAAGCATCTGTCCGTTGGTAAAAAGCACCTTCCGGAATGCGTAGTCCGGCAGCATCTCGTTAAACTCACGAAACTGCGTATGCAACAACGGCTCTCCGCCGGTGATGAGCAGGCGAAGCCCCTGCATGGCCTGGAATTCGTCCAGCACCTTTTTCAGCTCATCAAGCGATAACTCGGTGCGTTCCGGATCTCCGACATAACAGTGATGGCAGCGGAGATTGCAGCGGGTGGTAATCTGGAGTTCGAGATAGCGCAATGATGGAAGGGGAGACTGTACAGACTCTGGTCTGGTCGTGCAGACCGGCGACGTCACCAGCAAGCCTTCGGAAAGACAGAACGACAGAAATTCCGGGTCTTCTGGGGGTTCAGCGCCGGACGGTTCTGCTGCGGCTGCAAGATATGCAAACGCCTGTTCGTCAACTTCATAGAGTTCGTCCCGCTGTATGTTGTAGATGCAGGGTTCTTCAAGCCGCTTCAGCGCGCACTGAGGCGCCAGAAAATACTTCACACCTTGGGTTCTTCCGGCGGCGCCGGACTCGTGGAGGCGGGAGCATGGCGGAACGCCTGCCTGCGCCTGTGCTGCGCCCGTTTGAAAGAATATGCCGCGGAAAAGAGCAGCCCAATAGTGATACCGGCCAGCACCGAGAGAAATATTACCATCGCCAGCGAAGCGTCAAATCGCCAGAGGAACAAGGAAACCCCGACGGGAGATGCATTCTGGACTGAAAAAGCCACTACAGCAGCGAGAACGACTATCGCAAGCACCAGAGACATCATACAGAAACCCTCCAAATGCACTCTGCTCTATTCTACCGTAAAATGGTGCTGATTGTGCAGGCAGAAAATTATCTGCTAAACTCCACCATGCCGATAATAATTTCGACGAAAAATATGTCTCTCACCAAATGTCTCTACCAGCTCATCATCAGCAGAATCGAAGGGGAAAAGCTCACCGACGACGCCTATCTGGAAACACAGCAGTCTCTCGTGCGAAAGGGAATCGGCGGGTTCATCATCTTTGGCGGACAGCGCAATGTCGTCACCGGCGCAATCCGGGCGCTGCAGGAGGTCGCGGATGTTCCGCTCTTCATTGCTTCCGATATTGAGCGCGGCGTAGCGCAGCAGATACAGGGAGGCACGCCGTTTCCGTCACACATGGCAGTCGCGGCCGCTGTTTCCATGGGACGCCACGAAGACCGCTTCCTGCTCTCGGATGCTTTGAAATCATCTGCTGTTGAAGCGGCGGAAACAGGCATCACCATGCCGTTGCTGCCGGTGCTTGATGTGAACCGGAATCCGGACAATCCGATTATCTGCACCCGCGCTTTTTCAGATGACCCCGCCGTTGTCGCGGCTCTTGGCAAACAGTACATCGCGACCTTGCAGTCATGCGGTCTGACAGCCTGTGCCAAGCATTTCCCAGGACATGGCGATACCGCGACCGACTCGCATATCGAGCTGCCGGTTATCCGGAAAAGCCGCGAAGAATTGATCTCCTGCGATCTTTTTCCTTTTCTCGAGGCGATACGGGCGGGTGTCAAAAGCATCATGATCGGCCATCTGCTCGTCCCGGCGCTTGATGACAGACCCGCAAGCGTTTCCCGCCGCATCGTGACCGATCTCCTGAGAACCGAATTCGGTTTTGACGGTCTGATTATGACCGATGCGCTGAACATGCATGCGCTTGCTGGCATTACGCAGCTGCCGGTTGCCTGCATGCAGGCCGGTGTAGATATTCTGCTCCATCCGGCAGACGCTGATGAGGCTGTCGCTGAGCTGAAATCGGCAATAGGCCGGGGTGAACTTGACTCTGCCATCGTTGACACGGCCGTCGCCAGAATACTGCGTGAAAAAGCGGCTGCTCGGGACGCCGCCCCGGGGAAAGTGTCGCATCCTGCAGCAGCAGCCGCACGGCTTGCCGGTCGGTCGATTACACTTGTCGATCACAACCCCGGCGCTCTTCCGCTGCATGATCCCGAAAATACCCGGCTTGTCCTCTGCGGTGATGTTGACAGACATGACGCATCTCCCATAAGCTGCGCGTTTCCTCGCCGGTTCTTGCTCGATGACGCGATAAACGGTTGTGAGCATACCTTGCTGTTCGCCATCTTCACAAGCGTGGCGGCATGGCGCGGCAGTTCAGGCATCGCTCCTGATGAAATCAGTCGAATACAGACTGCGATACAGAAGACAAAACAGGCCATCGTCGTCTCTTTCGGCAGCCCGTATGTGCTGCGCAACTTCAGCGGCGCTGATGCCCTGATTGCCGCATATGATGCTTCACGCTTTGCGCAGGGTGCCGTTATCGGCTGCTTGGGCGGCGCGTTCGGCTTCAACGGCAGGCTGCCGGTAACTCTTGCGTACGGAGAACCGGGTGCGGATTAATATCGCACCCTATCTCGAAATTTTCCGCAGCCGCCGCATCGCCTTCATCACGCTCTTCGGTTTTTCGTCGGGACTGCCGCTGGCGCTCTCCTATGGAACGCTTCAGGCATGGATGGCCGTTGACGGGGTAAACATGAAGACCATCGGCGCGTTTGCGCTCGTCGGTCTTCCCTACACGCTGAAGTTTCTCTGGGCGCCGCTCATGGATCGTTTCGTGCCGCCCTTCCTGGACCGTCGGCGCGGCTGGATTCTGCTGACCCAGATCATGCTCTTTGCAGGCATTGCCGGCATGGCATTGCTTTCGCCTTCCGAGATGCCGGTTGCAGCCGCGGCGATAGCGCTCTTCATCGCTTACTCATCGGCCTCGCAGGATATTGTCGTAGACGCATACCGGACCGATGTGCTCCGCGAAAAAGAGCGGGGCCTCGGCGCCGCAGTTTTTGTCACCGGATACCGCATTGCAATGATTGTCTCGGGAGCGATTGCTCTCATCATGGCCGACCAGATCGGGTGGCGGGCTACCTATTTCGCCATGGCCGCCATCATGGGAATCGGCATGCTCGCATCCATCTTCGGTCCGTCGCCGGAAAATATCATTGTTCCTCCGAGATCAATGAGCGAGGCGGTATGGGGTCCGCTGAAAGATTTCTTTGCCCGCCGGGGAGCCGTCCGGTTTCTCCTGCTCATCGTGCTCTACAAACTTTGCGATGCTTATGCGGGAGCGCTTCTGTCGCCGTTTCTCATTCGCGGGGTCGGCTTCTCCCTGACCGAGGTCGGAACCATGAACAAACTCTTCGGTTTCGCCTCGCTCATTGCAGGCGGGATCATCGGAGGCACGCTGATGGTGACGCTCGGCCTCTTTCGGTCGCTCATGATTTTCGGAGTACTCCAGGCGGTCTCGATTCTTTCGTTTGCCGCGCTGGCGTGGGTCGGCAAAAGCTATCCGATGATGATATTTGCGGTGGCGTTCGAGAACATGACCGGCGGCATGGGAACGGCGGCCTTCGTTGCCCTGCTGATGGCGCTCTGCAACCAGCGTTTCAGTGCCACCCAGTACGCGCTGCTTTCTTCAATCGCCGCGCTCGGCAGAACCTTCATTGCGCCGACATCCGGCTTCCTTGTCGAAGCTGTCGGCTGGACAGGCTATTTCGTTTTCGCGACGCTGACCGCCATGCCGGCACTTGGCATACTCTGGTGGC
Source organism: Nitrospirota bacterium (assembly GCA_037442225.1). Classification (GTDB taxonomy): domain Bacteria; phylum Nitrospirota; class Thermodesulfovibrionia; order Thermodesulfovibrionales; family Dissulfurispiraceae; genus JAAYUK01. The sequence continues at coordinate 4,921 of JBBIQQ010000057.1, read as the reverse complement.
TGAAGGCGGATATCGAAGCGCTGAAACAGGAATAGCCAGGATTATTCTTACGGAACAGCTCACCCTTCCGCGCCGCCCCCATCACTTCGCCCGATACACGCATGCTCCCGGTTTGTCGGCAAGATAGTGCGCAAGCTCATCATCAAGCACCCGCATCTTCCCCGGCGCTGATGAGGCATGGCGCAGATAGAACATAAAAGGACCCTTCACAATTACGCCGACGTGAGCAACATCCAGCCCGGCAAGATCGGTATATATTCCTATATAATCGCCGGTTTGCAGCTTGGCAAGCATCTTTGTATCGAAGCGCTCTGAAGGAATGAATGTCACATTGCGGCGGCGGAGCGCAATGCCGGCAAGCCAATAACTGCCGTCAGCCTTCACATTGAGCATCTTTTCAATGCTCACGGCGGAATCACCGCCGACCGCCGCCGTCACATCCGAGATGAACTCCGGCTGATGCTCCGGCCAGTCAGAAAAAAAGTGGTTTCTTGCGAGGTAATCAACCACGCCGTTCCGGTAACGGACATTCTTCAGGTTTTCGACAAACTCAGCATGCGATGCCGAGCGGCGCATTGCCTCAAGATAGTCCAGAAAGGTAAAACAGTCCACGCCCGAAATATTGACAACAAGGCGCTCATTTTCTGCGGCACTGCCCGCAAGGGTAGCGGTTCTGTAGGGAACGCCAAGAAACTGCTTGGACAGGAAGCCGATACGGGCACCCGGTGCCGGCAGTCTTTGCGCATCCTGCAAAAGAGCGTCGAGATCCGATTCTGTCCACCCGCCGAGATCTGTCATCACGCCATCTTCTCTGAATCCTGTCTTCTTACTTGCCATTTATTGATGATATGATATCAGCATGAAAATAATCGATATTCATACGCATGGCATCGGGGGGTTCGATACCCGAACATCGGATCTGAGCCACCTTCTGAAGATAGCCGATCTGCATGGTGCAAGAGGGACTCAGGAGATCGTCCTCTCGGTCTATCCCGCGACCATCGCCGTCATGCGCCAGAACATGGAGCTTATTCGCCGCGCCATGGAGGCACAGGCTGCGTCCATCGGCATCAAAACGCCGGACGATCAGCCGGCTGCCCGGATTGTCGGACTGCATCTTGAGGGGCCTTTTCTGAACCCCATGAAGGCCGGAGCTCTGAATTCCATAACATTTCTTGAGCCGGATGAGCAACGAATGCATGAACTGATCGACGGCTACGAAGACATAATCAGAACCATAACCGTGGCCCCCGAACTGCCCGGCGCGAAACAGCTCATACAGGCTATTGTGAATAAGGGAATCCGCGTGAATATGGGTCATTCCGACGCTTCCTACGCAGAAGCGGAGGCCGGGTTTCACGCCGGGGCGACCGGCATCGCGCATCTGTTCAACGCCATGAGCGGATTTCATCACCGGGAGCCGGGGATTGCAGGATTCGGACTCATGAACAAGGATGTGTATGTTGAAATTATCGGCGACCCCTATCACCTGCATCCAGAAACGATTCGGATGGTTTTCGCACTGAAGCCCTCTGAGCGGATTATTCTGGTTTCCGACTCGGTCAGGAACACTCATGCGTTTCTCCAGCCGGAAGTAGTCACCGACTCGCACGGCAGACTGCTCGGAGGCGGGCTCACCCTTGCAGAGGCATCAGCCCACCTGAAACAAATCGGCCTGGATAAAGGTACTATTATGAAAAGCATCACAGAAAACCCCGAGAGGTATATCACACCATGAAAAACACCACTCCGCGCTTGCTGCTTGCCCTTATCCTCTGTCTCTTCATCTCCGGCTGTGCCACGAATCCCGTCACCGGGAAGAGCCAGCTCATGCTCATATCCGAATCGCAGGAAATCCAGATGGGCAGGGAAATGTATCCTAACGCGCTCTGGGGGGATCTCGGCGGCGGAGGCGAGTATCGTGACGACCATCTGAAATCATATCTGCGCGACATCGTCATGCGCGTCCACGCCGTTTCCCACCGGTCGAACCTGCCGGTCGATTTTGCGATACAGAACAGTTCCGTGCCAAATGCCTGGGCGATTCCGGGGCATGTCGTCATCACGCGCGGACTGCTCGCCGGGCTGCAGAGCGAAGCAGAGTATGCCTTCGTCATGGGGCATGAAATGGGGCATGTCTCCGCACGCCACTCCGCCAGCCAGATTTCACAGGGCATGATCACACAGGTCGGCCTCGGGCTTGGCGGCGCTGCGCTCAGCGGAAAAGGGTACGGCGATGCCGCGCTCAGTCTCGGCGCAATCGGAGGCAGCCTGCTCATGATGAAATTCAGCCGCGATGATGAACTCGAGGCTGACCGCATCGGCATGCAGTACATGTCGCGCCTGGGCTATGACCCGAAAAACGCGATCCTCGCGCATCAGTCGCTCGCCCGCGCTGCGGACGCCTATATGAAGTCCGTCGGCAAGAGTTCGCAGGAAGGCTTGCTGTTCGGCGATCTTCTTTCGACACATCCCCGCTCCTCAGTGCGCATTGAAGAACTCCAGTCCATAATTCGCGGCATGGGGCCGATCCGCATCGCGGCAGACGGCACCTACCGCGAACGATATCAGCAGATGACGGCCAATCTCCGGTCAATGAATGCCCTGTACTCGGATTATTATGACCGCGCGGCCAGTGCGCTGCAAAAGAACAATCCGGGGCAGGCAGAGTCGCTCATTCGCCAGGCTATTGCGGTTGCGCCAAATCAACCCCCGTTCCACGCGCTGCAAGGCTTCATACGCATCAACCAGCGGGACTATTCCGCTGCCGAGAGGAGCTTCCATGAGGCGTTGCGTCATGACGGAAACTATCAGCCCGCCTATCGCGGCCTCGGTGCTATTTTCTACTTCCGGAATGAGTACGCGGCAAGCACTAACTATCTGCAAAAGAGCATTGCTATCTTCCCGCAGGATGTCTTTTCCCGCTATTTCCTCGGCATGAATTACTTCAAGACAAAAAACTACCGGGCTGCCATCCCGCACCTGCAGATGTTCGCTCAGGCCCGGCCCAAGCATCCTGAAATCCACGGTATTCTCGGCGTTTCGTTCGAGCAGATCGGAGATGCGGCATCCGCATATCAGGCATACACGCTGCAGACAAAGGTCGCCCCCGACAGCGAGATTGGCAGGCATTCCGCGCAGCGGGCCTCCGCACTGCGGTCAGCATACGATAATTCACAAAAAAAACGGTAATCGCGTTCATTTTTTTTCAGCAGTCCGTGAACGGCCTGACGCTCGGCAGCGTATACGCCATTATCGCGCTTGGATATACTATGGTGTACGGCATCCTCGGGCTGATCAATTTTGCCCACGGCGAAATCTACATGCTCGGGGCATATCTCGGAACATGAAACTGGCTGCTGCGGTACACACAGAGCCGGGCATCGGCTATAATACTGTATGAAAGCGCGTGCACACCTCATCATCGACGGACGCGTTCAGGGCGTAGCCTACCGCTACTTCACGCAAAATGCTGCTGCAAGACTCGGTCTGCCGGGTTGGGTGCGAAATCTTCCTGACGGGCGGGTTGAGGCTGTTTTTGAAGGGGAGCGGAGCCTTGTCGAGCAGGCAATTCAAAAATGTTCGGACGGTCCGCCTTTCGCCCGCGTCATGCATGTTCAAGTAACATGGGAAGACAGACTTGAGGGGCTGACGTCTTTTGAAATCCGTCGATAACCTGCCCATACAGACCGATTCTTCACGAGAATCGGAGGCAACCATGCTGACTGAATTCGAACACAGGATTACGGCCGGCAAAAATATCAATCGGCAAAATGCCCGCCGCATTGCAGAGCTTCCCCTGTCCGTTCTTCCGGAATTATTTGCCTCCGCTAACCGCCTGCGCATGCGTCGCAGCGACGATACGGTTGAACTCTGCGCGATTGTCAATGCCAAATCCGGCCTCTGCCCTGAACACTGCGCCTATTGCGCGCAATCCGCCAGAAGCAAAACCGGTGTAAAGGTCTACCCGCTCATCTCCCGAATGGAAGCCCGCGAAAAGGCTTTGCGGGCGAAAGAAGTCGGCGTGCTGCGGTTCAGCATCGTCACCAGCGGACGAAAACCATTGAAAAAAGATCTCAAAAAGACAGCCCTCATGATATCGGACATTCGCGCTCTCGGCCTGCATCCATGCGCTTCACTGGGACTTCTCGACCGGGACGAACTCGGGTTTCTGCTCGCCGCCGGGCTGGAGCGCTATCATTGCAACATCGAAACGTCTGAACGCTTTTTCCCTTCATTATGCACCGCACACACCTTTGCAGACAAGGTGAAGACCATTGAGGCGGCGCAGTCACTCGGCATGTCCGTCTGTTCTGGAGGAATCTTCGGCATGGGCGAGACATGGGATGACCGCATCGACATGGCGCTGACACTCCGGAAACTCGATGTCGACTCGGCTCCACTCAACTTCCTGAATCCGATTCCTGGAACTCCGCTCGGCAACCGTCAGCCGATGCACCCCTTCGACGCGCTGAAAGTGATCAGCCTATTCCGGATATTGCTCCCTGACAATGCCATCCGTATCTGCGGCGGACGAACATCCACACTCGGTGAATTCGCTGCGATGATCTTCATGGCCGGAGCCGACGCGCTGATGACCGGAGACTATCTGACAACCCAGGGACGAACCTATGCCGACGATCTTCATCTGCTGAAAGTGCATGAGCTTCAGCCCTTGAGGCATGAGCGGTAGCAGGTGTACTGTTTCACTTGTTCAGGCATCTTTCTTTATAGAATAGAGAAATCATGCAGAGCATAGAAACATCACGGATGTTGCTCGTCAATCTCCTGCTCGCAGGCAACCGCGACGGCGCCGTTGCTCATCTTGATGCATGGGCAGCCTGTTTTTGCTGTACCCGGGACTGCCCCTTGTTCTGAAGCTTTTCGATAAACAAACGTACCTGCTCGGCTCTGGAATCTG
>JBBIQQ010000056.1:0-14234 GCA_037442225.1 Nitrospirota bacterium | reverse complement strand
CGTCCCCTGGTCCCGCATCAGCTCGGCCAGGTGCGTTGCCTTTCCGCCGGGGGCGGAACATGCGTCAAGAACCCGCTGTCCGGGCTTCGGTGCAAGCAATATGCTTACCATTTGCGCAGCCTCGTCCTGTACAAAATAAGGGCATGGCATCGCTTCCGCAATATCGCTGAACCGGGCGGTTCCTTCCAGCACAATGCCTGCGGGGGATATCCGGGAAGGATGCGAAACAATGCCTCGCGCGGCAAGCTGTGATATGGCTTCATCCCGCATGGCCGTCACCGAAATCCGGAGCGCTATCTGCGGAATCGCATTGTTTGCCTCACAGAGAGCCACGGTCTCCTTCAGTCCAAACCGCTTGATCCATCGCTGCACCAGCCAGAGAGGATGCGAGGTTCTCATGGCGAGTACTCTGCCGGACGCGTCATCGAGGGGTTCCGGCGGCGACGGCCTGTTCCGGAGGAAATTTCGAAGCACCGCATTCACAACGCCATGCCTGCCGCACATCATTTTCTCCAGCGATACTGCCTCGTCAACGGCCGCCCATTGCGGAACCCGCATGAATTCCATCTGATACACCGCCATCCGCAAGTTGTTGACAGTCTTGGTCCCGAGACCCTCCGGGCGGCTCAGAAAGCCGGAAAGGAGCCAGTCAAGGCAGTCGCGATACCTGAGTACTCCGTAGACAATTTCCATGAGAAACGCATGATCTCGCTCCTGGAGGCGGATGCCAGCGGTATCAAGCGCCTGCTTTGGCTTCAAACCGTTCTGAAAGATATCGTCAAGCGCTTTCAGCGCTAACTGACGCGGGGTCATTGACTACACTCCTTCGGGAGCCGCGCCATCGCGGTCTCCTTTTTTTGCGCTCGCAACGCCGTCATTTTTTTTCCGCGCTATCATGCGGATTGTCTCTTTTACTTTTCCGAGGTCAACCTGCGTATTCAGGCACGGTCCGTGGGGACGCTCGTTCAGAATGCCGATGACCGGCATGGGGTAGGTATCAACAATACCGCTGCTGAGGTCGCGTTCGCACGCCACGGCGATGATGGCATCCGGACGCGCATCTTTCACTATCCGGCGCGCGATGGTGCCGCCCGTTGCGACAAAAAGCTTCAGCCCATGTTCTTCGGCAATGCCGATAAGGTCTTTAATCTCGCACCGGCCGCAGCGTTTGCAGTTCTGAATGTTATGCGTGATACGAACGTCGCAATCAGCAATCTGCAGGCAATGCGGCAGGAGAATGAGAATATTTTCAGCGGAGAGTGTGTGTGGATCAACCAAGCGGTTATTCATGCGGATTGCCCAGAGCTGAAATGCTTCGCGCCAGTCTTTCACGAATGCCGCAATAAGCATGAGAATCGGGCAGGCAATCTTGAGCAGCGCTCCTCTAAGCAAATGCTTCATTGCCCTCCCGAAGCCTCCTGCCTGCGAGGAATGCGGCAGCAGTCATGGCTTTCCTGCCGTCGGGCTGAAGTTCGTCTATCTGAAGCAGACCGTCGCCAGTTCCGACGCGCAACGCACCGGATGATGATTGGGCTATCAAACCCGGTTCAGCCGTTCCGGTCACGGCATGAGCCTTGAGTATCTTCAGCCGTTCATTGCCGAGATGACAAAACGCAGCGGGCCACGGATTCATTCCGCGCACATGGTTGGCAATCGAGGCTGCAGGGCGTGTCCAATCGATTTGTCCGTCCCCTTTTTTCAGGGGGGGCGCATAAACGACCTCGCCTTCCTGCGGCTTTGGAACAACCGTGCCAGCACGCAACTCCTGAAGCGTTCTGACAAGCGTCTTCGCACCAAGTGTTGCCAGTTTTTCAGACAGCGAACCGGCAGTATCGTCCGCAGCAATCGGAACGCGGTCACAGAGCAGAAGCGATCCGGTATCAAGCCCCTCGTCCATCAGCATGGTGCAGACGCCGGTTTCCTGATCGCCGTTGATGAGCGCCCACTGGACAGGCGCGGCGCCTCGGTATCTCGGCAGCAAAGAGCCATGCACATTGACGCATCCGCGCGCAGGGATGCTCAGGATTTCAGCTGGAAGGATACGCCCATATGCCACAACAACGATAAATTCCGGCTGGTGGCGGCAAAGCTGAGAATGCAGTTCGGGGTCGCGCATTCTGGTTGGCTGCAGTACGGGAATGCCGTGCTGAAGAGCACGCTCTTTTACCGGCGTGCCCGAGAGCAGATGACCGCGACCCCTCGGCTTATCAGGTTGCGAGATGACGACAGATATGTCTTCTCCTGCATCCAGAAGAGACTGAAGAGAAAAAACCGCAAAATGCGGGGTGCCAAAGAAGAGTATCGCCATGACAGTCCAAAATTTTTTAAGCCGGGGCTTTCTGGAGATTCTTCAGGTAGCGTTTTCTGGTGAATTCACGCTTCAACGCGCTGAGACGATCAAACAGCACAACGCCGTCAAGATGATCGAGTTCATGCTGCAAAGCACGCGCCAGCAATCCCTCTGCTTTGATTTCGATGACATTGCCGTCACGATCCGTAGCGCGCACTTTCACCTTCTCAGCCCGCTTGATAGCCATGAGACACTCCGGAATGCTGAGGCAGCCTTCTTCTGACTCAATAATTCCTTCGGATTCAATAATCTCCGGATTGATCAGCACGAAGATCGGCATTTTCTCTTCGCGGTTGCTGAGATCAAGCACAACAAGCCGCTGCGATACGCCGACCTGGGGCGCGGCAAGTCCGATGCCGTGTGACACATGCATCGTCTCGATCATGTCATCGACAAGCTTCTGAATATCAGCGTCAATAGTGTTTATGGGCTTTGCCTTTTGCTTCAGAATATCCGCCGGATAGGTTTTAATATCGAGCACAGCCATGGTTCCAGTCTCTCACTCCTTGTTATTGAATTGACTTCTCACCTGTCTCTAAAAAACGCTGAACTTGAAATATTTTCTCGGATTCTCCTTCAAGTCTTTCACCATGTCTTTCAATTCGACAACTATCTGCTTCAGATCGCTCGCCATCTGCTCGTCTCTCAGCAGCACCCCGGCGGCGCCTTGCCCAGCATCCATCTGATCGATTATCGCATTGAGTTTCCTGGATGACGCGGCGAGATTATCATAGAGCACCGGGTCTTCCACAAACTTCCGGAAGGATCCGTTTCCCTCGTTCATTTTTTTGCTCAGGTTATCCAGTGAGGTTGCAGTGCTGGACAGGCGATTATAGAGCGTCGGATCCTTTGCGAGCATCTTCAGCGAACCATCGGCGGTCTCAATCTCGCGCACCATGCGAGACAGCGACTTTGCAGAGTCATTCAGGTTGTTATATAAGCCGGGGTCAGTCATAAGCTTTCCGACAGTGCCGTGACCGCTTTCCATTTTTTCGAGGAACCGATCAAGTTTCGACAAGAAAGCCGTGATCTTCTCCATGGAGGTGGAACCCTCCTGCACAAGATCTTTCATTTCAAGCTGAATGGCTCCCGCAATCATGTCGCCACCGCGAACCGGAAGCGCATCAGCCGTGCCGGGCGTAATCTCGATGTACTTGTCGCCGAGCAACCCCATAGTCTGCACGGTAGCTGTGGAATCCTTCCGTATATGGTGAAAAACATCCTGCCTGATTTTCATCGAAATGACGGTGCCGAATTCGGGATGCAGCCTGATCAAACGAACTGTTCCTATCTCCACGCCGGCCTTCCAGACAGGCGAGCCGACACGCAGTCCGCGAACATCACGAATCGCTGCTTTCAGTTCAACTTTTTTCTGGAAAAGACTCTCAAGTCCGCCCGCAAAAAAAACGGTAAAAAACAGGACCAGCAGCGCACTGGTGATTACCAGCCCGACCTTCAGTTTTGCCCAGGTCAAATCCTTCTTCTTTTCAAACATCGTCTCCTCCCGATAACCCGTCAGCGTGAAGCGACCGGCTGATACCGCAACTCATCCACAAATACCTTTATCGGCGGATGTTTCGAATGCATCAACGCATCAGCATTGCCGTCGAACACCACTATTCCGCCTTCCAGAAAAACAAACCGTTCCGCAACTTTCATGGCGTCGACCACTTTATGCGTCACCATGATATGTCCCATGCCGGTCTTGCCGAGTTCAACAATCAGCTTGCAGATGTTGTCGGAATTCACCGGGTCAAGACCCGCAGTCGCTTCGTCGTACAGCATCATTTTCGGCGTTGCAACCGCGAGCGAACGGGCAATCGCAACACGCCGGTGCATACCGCCGCTCAATTCGTCGGGCATGAGATAAATCGCAGGCTCCACGTCAACCAGTCGGAGCAGTTCCCTGACTTTCGTCTCGATTTCGTCTTCCGGCATCGTTGTATATTCCCGGAGACAGAAGCCGACGTTTTCCTTCACTGACAGCGAGTCAAACAACGCCCCCTGTTGAAAGACAATGCTGAATTTGCGGCGCACCTCGTTCAACCCCTCTTCCGATTTCACCGTGATGTCTTCTCCATCAACAAGAATGGTCCCGGAATCAGGCCGGATAAGGCCGACGATCAGCTTCAGAATCGTGGTCTTTCCTTCGCCGCTGCCGCCGAGAACTGCAACCTTTTCACCGTACTCAATGAAGAAATTCATCTTATTCAGTATGCGGCGGGAGCCGTAGCTGAAGCAGACATTTTCAAAGCGGATCATGTCTTATACCCCAGCACATAGAGCAGAATGCGGGTCAGGACGAAGTCGGAAATAATAATCATGACAATAGAGGCGACGACCGCATTCGTCGTGGAGGTACGCAGCCCGGTTGCCCCGCCCCGTGTCGTCAATCCAGCATAGCAACAGATGCTTGCGATAAGGAATCCGAACATGAACGGTTTCACCGCGCCGGAAAACAGATTCTGGAAATCAAGAATGCTCCGCACCGAGCTCCAGAAGACATAGCCGCTCTGGTTGCTTACAAAAACCGCAATATACCATGCCCCAAGGAGCGAAATCGCATCGCCTACAATAGTGAGCGCAGGCAACATGAGCAGCGACGCCATGATGCGCGGCGTCACCAGTTTCTTGATCGGATCGACCCCGAAAACCCGCAGGGAGTCCACCTGATTGCCAATCATCATCGACCCGAGTTCCGACGCCATGCCGGCACCCACACGCCCGGTAAAAACGAGCGCTGCCGTAACCGGCCCGACCTCGCGGATAATGGTAATGCCGACCACTTTGCCGATGTACATCTTCAGGCCAAGCACCGACAGTTCTGCCGCAAGCTGCAGAGACAGCGCCATGCCGACAAAAAGCGAGACGAGCCCCATAATGAAAAAAGAACCCGCGCCCGCGTAGTCCATCTGCTCAAGGGCATCCTTCCAGTACACAGGCCGGCGGAATATTCCCATAAATCCGTGATAGGAAAGCAGGTAATAATCCTGCAGGTCACTGATAGTCTGGCGTATATTCATTTGAGTTTTATTTTACACCAAACAGGGCAGACAAGACCGACATCAGGCGTCGGTTCTGCCGCAGGTATCTTCAACGCCGATATCAAACAGCGCAAACCGGAAGTGCCCGCCTCAAATAAGGAAGACTTTCCTGTGTCGCGATGTGCAACAGGAAGGCCAAGTCTTTGTTTTCAAAGTTAGATTTATGACCGTTCTTCATGGCATTTTCCTTGCATAACAATAAAGATGCTGAGAGTATCATCAAAAATGCAACCCCTGTTAGCAGATTTCTGCTCAACGAGAAGGAGAACGATATGAATGCAATCAGCAGATATTTTACCAGCGCGCTGCTGGTGCTGTTGCTGATTCCGGCGGTAGCCTTCGCGGCTCAGCCGGATTACCTGCGCATAAGTTATGTTGAAGGAGATGTGCAAATAAAAATTCCGGAGGGAACTGATTGGGGACCGGCCGTCGTAAACGGCCCTCTCTCAGAAGGGGATCAGATTTGGGTGCCGCGCGGAAGCCGCACGGAGTTTCAATTGCCCGCCGGAGCATTTATCCGGCTTGACGGAAACTCGGCACTTCAGGTGCTGTCATCGGGCAGTGGTGCGTCCCAGTTTCATCTTTCACAGGGAGGCGTTTATGTCTATGCGGAAAACGCTCAGCGGAATATTATTCAGATTGATACCCCCGACGCGTCGATTCGCGCGAACAACAATGCAGTCTATCGCATAGATATTTCAGATCGCGCAACAGACGTCACCGTCTACAAAGGCTTTGTAGAAGCCGAAAACCGACTGGGCCAAACGCGGGTGAATGCGGGGAAGCTGCTTTCACTGGGACAACAGACCAACGGCTCGCTCGCACCGTTGGGACCACCCGATGCATGGGAACGGTGGAACACGGCGAGAAACAATCAGTTCCGTGATCCTTCCGGAACCAGCACCCGATATCTGCCGGATGAACTGAAAGGATACGCGAGGGATTTCGATACCGGCGGCAGGTGGGTCAGCGTTCCTGAATACGGAAACGTATGGACGCCTACCGTACTTGTCATCAGAGAGTGGGCTCCCTACCGGCATGGACGCTGGATCTGGCGCCATGGCAATTATATCTGGCTCCCTTACGACCCTTGGGGTTGGGTACCCTACCATTACGGAAGATGGACATATGTAGCCCGCTTCGGCTGGTGCTGGGTGCCTCCGAGCCATCGGCATGTGCATTGGGGACCCGGCTATGTCGGATGGGTGCGGAGTGGCACCTATATCGGATGGGTTCCCCTCGCGCCGGGGGAAACTTACTATGGCCGCGGCAACTACGGTCAGCACAGTGTGAATATCACGAATGTAAACATTACGCAGATTAATATCACAAACTCCTACAGAAACACAACTGCAAATAACGGTGCCACCGTTGTCCACCGCAACCATTTCGATTCGGCCACGCCGAGAGCCGTCGGATATAGCCAGGCTGCTCATAAAGAACTGTTCGTTCGCAACAATATCAGCGTCGCCGGTCCTGACATAAAGCCGGGAGCCGCCCATTATCGCTGGTCCGACAGGAGAATTGCGTCAGAGAACCATCCTTCCCAAGCGGTACGGAAAACTTCTGTCAGCGACCTCAAGCAGGAGCGTTCGCTGGTGAGGGATCCCGAGCGGTCCGTGTTCCGCCGCGGTGAGCCTGCGCGGAACCTGTCGGTAACGAGCGTGACAACTCCGTCCATGCCGCAACGCGGCACAGAATCACCTCGCCGGGTCGATTCGCCGCCGATCGACAAGCCCGGATTCCGTGAGTCCGGCGATGAACAACGGAAGCCTTCTGAGGCTCCCCCGGCTGGAAAACCTGGCATTCGGGCTCCCGGAGCCGAGCCGCATCGAGGACCAGATCCCTTACGCGAACGAAAGCAGGATGCTCCCGACCGTCGGTTTCAGCCCGGCAGTGACCACCCTCAATCTAAGCAGCCGTGAAACACGGGCGCGGCAAGTCCGGAAGATACGCTCTCCCAGCAGGATAACCGTCGGCAGATGCGCGCGCCCGACACCGGCCGCCCCAGCCCCGCTCCCGGTGGACAGCGCGATATGTTGCAACGCGGGCGGAACAGCGGTGACAGGCCGGAGCAGAAGGACGAACGGCGAGGGTTTCAGCCTGACGATAAAAGCAAAGACCTGCGTCCTGTCGAAAAATCAGACGCCGGAGCGGAAAAACATCGGCAGCGCGCCGGGAATCCAGGATTGCGGCAGGACGACCGCGAACAGCTCCAGGAGCGGGTGCGTCAGGGAGGCTCTGAAAATCAGCAGCCTGTTCAGCGGGGTGGTCAGGGCGCATCGCCGGAGCGCGGCAGGCCCGACAGACGTGACGGCAGTTTCGATAATAACAACAGAAGCCGACAACAGCTCCATCCTGTGCAGCAAACCTATACTGCTATAACTGAAAAAAGCTCAGAGCAGGAGGTGGAGAAGTCCCGGCAGCGGTCAGACCATGCGTAGATTATCGGAAATCAGGAACAAAGGAACGAAAGACAACTAGCGAAAGAGCACAAAAACGGCAAAGAAAATCGGAGCGGCAAATAGAATAAAAAGCACTGAGAAAAAGGCCCGTGCTGTCATAAACACAGGCCTTTTCAGAATCATTCCACTCCAAAAAAAATCTTACTGATTCCGCCGCATCTCCACCGCACTCTTAATCCGCTCCGGGGAGTAGCCGGGAATAAGGATGCCTTCAACATCAATCACGGGAACTCCCAGCCTGCCGGACTTTTCCATGCTTTCGCGTGCCTTGATTTGGTCTTGCTCGATGTTGTACTCAATGAGCTGTACGCCGAGAGATTTTATATAGTAACGCGCTTTCACACAGTACGGGCACCAGTCGGTCATATACATGATAACCTTGATGCTCGAATGCGGTCGCACAGCCTCAGCCTGATGAATCCCGGCAAAAAATTCCGATACGACAAAAAGACAGACGAAAAGCAGACTTAACAGCAACCTGATGCATTTCATGGCGAACTTCCCACCTTTCGTTTAGCGTTCAGGCGCCAGGGCGGAAAAATACTCATAGAGCTTCCCGAAATCAATCCCGCCGATAACGACATTGCGATACTTCGCGGGGAGAGAAATCCGGCACTCCTCCAGCGGGCGTGCCGTAATGCCATGCTGTATTGAAAGCGACGCTTCCACAAAAGCGGAAAAATGATCGCAGGCCTTCAGCAACACTCCGTCAACAGGATGAAATTCATCGCGATTGTAGTGCCCCTGAATCTCATCAAACGTCAGGCCACCCTTAATTGCGCCATTCACCCTGACTCTGTTCGAAAATTCGTCGTCCACAAAGTAGCGGAATTCATCGTGCCATACCGACGGCAGCAGGGGCATGATCTTTTCTTCCATCTGGATATGTTCGTATTCCTTGATGACATCGTCAAGCCCCGGCACCGAAGCCTTGACCGGCGACACGATATCGCGCGTCAGCACCTCCGGAAGATCATGAAAGAGCGCGGCGAAAAAATTGTTGTAAAGCCGCCGGTTGCAGGCTCCGATATCCCTTGAGCAGCAATAGGAGAGCATCGCCACGATAAGCATATGACCGAGCACTGAAGTCTTCGGAATGCGCGGCGACTGCGCCCACCGCTGCTGAAAACGGAGCTGTCCGCAGAGGTCCACAAAGCCGTATGACTTTTTACCAAGCGTAATCTTCTGCACGCCAATGAGATCGTAGTGATCCTCGATCTGGTTTTCAATCTCTTCCTTGGTCCGCTCAATACCGTAAATAAAAGGGTTCGCATTGTAGATAATCTTGAACTCCCAGTTCGTTGCCAGATAATGGGCCGCTCGCAGGATGCGTTTTTCAAGCCGTGCATAATCCGGCTCGAAGAAATACTTCCGCATCCGGTCGGCAAACCCCTCCCCGATCTGCTGTATGTCGTCCGCAAGCTGCGACAGCGCCCACTCGTTCAACTCGCGTCCCTTGCGCGCCATGAGCTGATGAAAAACCGGTGCCTTGATATCGGTCAGGATGACCCGACGGAAAAACTCGAAAATGCCGCCTTCAATGAGATGGCTCCAGTCAATTTTAGCCTCACGCTCAGTCTCCTCAAAGCGGCCGAGCACATATGCAATCACCATCTTGTGTGCCTGTTTGTCGAGTTCGACAAATTCGACCGGCCGCACATGGTCATTCCATCGCTGTATGCTCGCCGCCTCAAACAGTCGCTCCACGAGACCCTTCGCAATCATATCTGCTCCTTCCCTGCCCGCTTCCAGCGCCGGTGAATCCAGAGCCATTGTTCCGGATGCGCGCGGATATAGTCTTCAACAAATACGGTCAGCCGCTTGGTATCCTGCATTATAGCCTGTTCGTTGTCGATTCCTCCTGATAGGACGACAGGAGCGTGTATGGTTACAATATGGCAATTGCCCTCACGATGAATAAATGAGGGAAGAATGGCGGCACCTGTCTTTCTGCCGATCAGTGCCGGTACTTTCATGGTCCATGCCGGCCTGCCGAGAAAATCGATGATATATCCCTCTTCGGGGGTTACAGCCTGATCCATAAGGATACCTATCGCTCCATTCTGCTTTAACGATAGCATTATGTTTTTGAGTGCGCCTTTCTTATAGATGACCGCATTGCCGAATTTTCCTCTGACCAGCTCGACAAGTCTATTGATGTAGGGATTGTTCTGCCGACGGGCTACCACAGAGAACGGCTCAAGGTGAACCGAGGAGAGTATTGCAACCAGCTCCCAGTTGCCGCAATGCCCGGTGAGAAAAATAACCCCCCGGCCGGCGGCTTTCGCCTGATGATAATGTTCTGCACCCCGAATCTCTGCGGTGCTGGTAATGCGACTACCAAAGCCGCAGGAGATCTTGACAAGCTCCAGAATAGAACGCCCCAGATGCCTGAAAAAGCCTCTGACCACATCTTCAGGCCGAAGCGTGGAGGGCAGAGAGCCTGAAGCAATCGCCTGACGGACATTTTCAATGGCTATATTCCTGCGGCTGCCCCACAGGGCGTGCGCGGCAAGTCCGAGATACTCCCCAGCTTTCAGCGGCAGAAACAGAAGCGGCAGCGACAACGCAAGAACAGCGCCCAGTTCGACTGCCCATTGCAGCTTTTTCATGCTGATTCCCCAAGATAGAGAAACGACGTCGCTGAAGACCTCGCGGCCGCCTTACTGAACAGCATGCCGCTAGACGTCCTCGCCGTCTTTTTTCTTTGGGGTGGTATTCTTGTCGTCGTCCCTGTCTCTCTTTTTCTCAAGCGCATCGGATATTTCCTCAAAACGCTTCATGATTAGATAGTTCAGCGTGCCCTCGGGGTACACACCGTCTTCCCCGAGTTCTCCGGCTTTCTTGCCGGTGAGAATCTCCAGACCTTCTTCCATGCGGTCAATTGCGTATACGCTGAACTTCCCGTCTCTGACCGCATCAACCATCTCCTGCTTGAGCATGAGATTCTTCATGTTGCGCCGGGGGATAATCGCTCCGTGCGAGCCATCGAGTCCCCGCAGCTTGCAGAGGGCGAAAAAGCCCTCGAGTTTTTCATTGACACCCCCGATAGGCTGCACATCGCCGTTCTGGTCCATCGAGCCGGTAACCGCAAATCCCTGCCGGAGCGGGACCGCTGACAGGCTGCTCAACAGAGCATACAGTTCCGCGCAGGTCGCGCTGTCTCCTTCGATCATTTCGTAGAGCTGCTCAAACGTTATTGACGCGGAAAGGGTAATCGGCTTTTTTGTCGCGTATTTGCTGCCGAGGTAGCTGCTGATTATCATAATGGCCTTCTCGTGTATCTTGCCGCTCATCTTCGTCTCGCGCTCAATATTAACGACGCCGGACTTGCCGACATAGGTCTTCGCAGTGATGCGCGAGGGCTTACCGAAGCTGTAGTCGCCCAGGGAAAGCACCGCGAGTCCGTTCACCTGCCCGACCGCTGTTCCGGAAGTATTCACGATAAAGGTATCATCGTGCATCAACTCACGAATCCGTTCCTCAATGCGGTTTGAACGATACACCTTCTTCTCAAGCGCCGTGATAACATGTTCCGCAGATACAACCTGGCTTCCTGCACGCTTCGCCCAGAAATGCGCTTCGCGGAGCATGTCGGAAATAGCGCTGAACCTCGTCGAAAGCTTATCCCGGTCGCCGGCAATGCGGGCTCCGTACTCGATAATGCGCGATATGCCGCTGCGATCAAACGGCAGAAGGCCTTCCTCGCGCTGGCACGACGCGATGAAGGCAGCATATTTTTCCATGTTCTCCTGCGTGCGCTCCATCTGGCTGTCAAAGTCAGCTTTCACCTTAAAGAGTTCCCGGTACTCGTCATCGAGGCTGTACAGCATGTAATAGAGGTACGGATTGCCAAGGAGAATGATTTTCACGTTCAGCGGCACCGGCTCCGGCTTCATGCCGACAGTGCTCACCAGACGGTACTGTTCCCAGGCATCTTCAATCCTGATTTCACGGTTTCGGAGCGCCCGCTTCAGCGCGTCATAGGAAAAAATATTCTTGAGGAGGTCAATCGCGTTCATAACGATATATCCGCCGTTTGCCCGATGCATTGACCCGGCGCGGATCATCGTAAAGTCTGACAGGGCCATGCCGTATTGCACCTTGTACTCAACGCGGCCGAACAGATTGAGATAAGTAGGGTTGCTTTCAAATACAACCGGAGCACCTCTCGCTTCCGCATTGTTCACCAGCACATTGACCGTATATTTTGAAAACGAAACCTCCGGCTTCGGCATCTTCATGAACGGCATCGGCGAAGGCTGTTCTTCGCCAGGCTTGAAGTCCTCCAGATGCGTCAGGACATTTTCCTGCACTGCGTTCAGATACGCAATGATGCGATCATATTCAGCGTATTTTTTCTTCAGGTCATCGATAAAATGACCGACTGCTCCGAGAGCGATTTCGCGTTCGAGCTTTGCGAGCATTTCCTTGAGAATCTTCTCCGCCCCGCGGACAGCGCGCACCACATCCTCAAGCTTTTCCTGCAGAACAGTGCCGATCGCCTGCACCTTCGACTGCATATCCTTATCGAGCGCGGCAAATTCTTCCTCGGTCAGGCCCTCCCCGGTCTTTTTCACAGGAACCATCACAAGACCGGCGGCCGCCTTGCGGATAGCAAACCCTTTGGACTGAGCCTCCTGCTCGAGGCTGGTGAATAGCTCTTTCTGTTTCTGCTGGAACTCCTCGACAACCTTGGTGCGCTGCTTGTCATATTCCTTGGACTCGAACGCCCGCGGAATTTCTGCTTGCAGCACCTTGACGAGGGAATCCATATCTCTCTGAAACTCACCCGCAAACCCAGGCCGAAGCCGGACCGCCATCGGAGCATCAGGATCGCTGAAATTAAAGACGTAACACCAGTCATCAGGAACCGATTCCTGCGCCGCCCGAACAGTCAACAGTTGCCGGATCGTTCGCATCTTGCCGGTTCCACTCTCACCAAGCGCGTAAATATTGTACCCCTTATTGTTGAGACTCAGACCGAAATCGAGCGCATCAAAAGCTCGCTCCTGCCCTATCGTACCGCCCGGTTCCAAAAGATCGGCCGTTGTCTGGAATCCCAATAGTGCCTGATCGCAGACAATCCCAACATCGGTATGCGTCAGTTTTGTAATCATGCATCCTCCTCACTTCAGAGTATCGAGGGCGGAAGAACGGCATTCCTTGCGGCACATCCGTCCTCAGCGGATAGATTTCATGAATATTCAGTCCTATTTTGCTCTCGGGTGATGTTCGAGATATGCTTTTTTTATTCTGTCGGAAGAAACCTTGGTGTAAATCTGCGTTGTCGCAATGTCAACATGACCGAGCATTTTCTGGACCGAACGCAGATCCGCGCCGCCGTCCAGCAGATGCGTCGCAAAAGAATGGCGCAGCATATGCGGGGAAAGCTTCAGCCCCGCGGCCTGTCCGAACGCCTTCAGCGACTGCCAAAAACGTTGCCTGGTCATGGGTTCTCCCCGGTTCGAAAGGAACAGATACGTGGAGACCGTGCGGCGCAACAGACGCGGCCGCAACTCCAGCTGATAGCGCCGCATCTTTTCAGCCGCCCGGTGATTCATCGGCACGATCCGCTCTTTAGAACCCTTGCCGAGTACGCGGAGGAATCCTCCTTCATAATGCAGATCCTGCATGCGGATGGAAATAATCTCGCTCACCCGCAGTCCTGACGAATATAACAATTCGAGCATGGCGCTGTCGCGCAAAAACATGCGAGTCGGAATCTCAGTCTCCAGCAGTTTTCTGATGTCCGGCAGATCGAGGGCCTTCGGAAGGCGTTCCCACTGTTTTGGCGTGCGGAGGGTTCCGGCAGGGTCTTCAACGATAAGCCTTTCTATGAAAAGATACCGGCAAAAAGCCTTGACCGAGGAGATGAAGCGGGCAACGCTTGCCGCTGCAAAGCCTTTTTCACGCAAAACACCGAGATAGCCGACAACGTCTTCACGCCGAAACTCCAGGAGTGTAGACCCGCACCCGTCAAGAAAAGCTGAAAATGCCCGCAGGTCCGAGGCATACGACTGGACCGTATTGCGGGAAAGCCCCTTCTCGACAGCGGCATACGAAAGAAACGACTTAAGCGCATCCATAGCCCGCCTCCCCCGTGAAATGTTCCATGATGCCAGAAGCGCTCTTCAGCTTTTCATACAGGATATCCGCCATGGGCAAAAGGTAGGCAACATCTTCACGATTATAAGCAACTAGAAGCTCCCGGGCCTCGCGATCGCCATGTCGGGCACGTTCCCAGAGGCGCACGGCATCGTACCCGCTGAGCCCCTGCACAGACGACTCCCTGGCAAAGCCGAACTGCACTTCGAGGCTCTTCAGTCCGCCGCGAAGCTCGAGCCGTTTTGCGGCAAAGCAGAGGTCGAAATG
>JBBIQQ010000055.1:0-14238 GCA_037442225.1 Nitrospirota bacterium | reverse complement strand
CGGGAAACATTCGGATATCGGGCATCCGCGACCATGCGTTTCATGAGGCCCTATGTTTCATTCACTCATGTCCTTGAGCCCTCGCTCGAATATAACTTTGTCCCGCAGACAACATCGCTCCCCCTGCTTGATTCTGCTGAGCTGTACAACAAGATTTCTGAGTTTCGTTTTTCGCTTATGAATTATTTCCGCTTCCGGGACTCCGTTCTCGCGCTGCGCCTTTCGCAGCCATACGAGGCAAATCTCTTCGCACGGACAAGCCGCCTGCAGCCGACCCGGATTGAGGGGAACTACGCGGCGAAGGGATATACCGTATCTTTCGATGTTGAGCATAATTTTACCGAAGGCGAAACGAAGACGGCAAACAGTCTGGTGTCAATCGAGTTTCTTCCGCGCACAAGCATTTCGGTCGGAGAGCGGTATTCCAGGACAATGAATCTTATGTACTATACGTTTGGCGTCAGCACGCAATACTTCAAACAGTGGCTCCTGAGCGCGGCAACGTCCTACGACACCAAGGCAAAACCGAAGCTCCGCGATTTTTCGGTCACGGTGTCCCATATTCAGCAATGCTGGGCGGTGAGTTCCCAGATCACGCGCCGGCCTGCCGGCGCAGGGCTGCCGTCCGATTTCAACTTTTCGCTGCTTTTCGAACTGAAGGGGATAGGCGTTCTGAAATTTCTATGAGCTTTGTCGTCTGTCTGGATAAAGACGCCGGCATGTCATCCCACGAAGCGGTTGTCAGAACAAAGAAAGCTCTCAGGGTGAAGAAGGCCGGGCATGCCGGAACGCTCGACCCGACGGCCACCGGGGTTCTGCTCGTCTGTATCGGCGAGGCGACGAAAGCCGCCGGTCTGTTCTCCGATATGGACAAGGAATATGTCGCGACGCTGAAGCTTGGCGAGCAGACCGACACGTATGATGCCGAGGGCAGGGTTATCGAGACGCATGATACCGGTCGGGTTACTGCTGAAATGGTGCATGCCTGCCTCCCGGCATTCCGGGGGGGTCTTCAGCAGGTTCCCCCGATGTATTCCGCCCTGAAGCGAAACGGGGAGCCGCTCTATCAGCTTGCGCGGCGGGGGGTAGAAGTTCACCGGGAGCCGAGGCCGGTAACGGTTTATGCGCTTGACCTGCTCTCCATTGCCGTCCCGTTTGTCCGTCTGAGGGTCTCCTGCTCAAAAGGAACCTATATCCGCTCGCTCTGCCATGATATCGGACTGCGGCTCGGCGTCGGAGCGCATATGACGGAATTGGCGCGCATTCGTGTCGGCACTTTTATGCGTCAGCAGTGCGTCCGGATCGAAGATCTGCCGAAACGCCCTGATGCCAGGACTCCTCTGAACGCGGCGCTCGGGCATCTGCCGTGGGCCCGATTTTCCGGCCGCGGACTTGTGCGCATTCGCCACGGCAATCCGGTTCCGGTCGTGGATGCCGAGACGAGTGAACCGTTTTCTGACTCGGGACTGACGCGTCTGCAGGATGATCAGGGCGCTCTTGTCGGCATCGGGCATATCCGGTCGGGGTCGATATATGTTGACCGGCTGTTTATTCTTTAATTGACAGTTTTTCAAGGAGGTTATATGATTCCGCGCTATACTCGCCATGAGATGGGGCAGCTCTGGAACCCTGAGAATCGTTTTCAGAAGTGGCTAGATGTTGAAATTGCGGCGTGCGAGGCCTGGCATGAGCTTGGTGAAATTCCGGCTGACGCGCTTGCCGCGATCAAGAAGAAGGCGGCATTCAGTATCGACCGAATCGATGAAATCGAACGTGAAGTAAAGCACGACGTCATCGCGTTTCTGACATCCGTCGCGGAGCATGTCGGGCCTGAGTCGCGCTTCGTTCACAAAGGACTCACGTCATCTGATGTCGTTGATACCGCGCTCTCCCTGCTGATGCGCGAGGCTGCGGATCTCATCATTGCAGACCTGAAGGAATTGATGGCAGTGCTCCGCTCACAGGCCGCCGCCTATAAGCATGTTCCGTGCATCGGGCGCAGCCACGGCGTGCATGCGGAACCGATGACCTTCGGCCTGAAATTCTGCCTCTGGTTTGCGGAGGCGGAGCGCTCGCTTGTCCGCATGCGGCGCGCCCGTGAAATCATCAATGTCGGCAAGGTTTCCGGCGCGTCGGAACGTTTTCGAACATTCCTCCCCGCTTAGAAGAAATCGTATGCGAAAAACTCGGCCTCGCGCCGGAGCCGATTGCCACGCAGGTCATCCAGCGCGACCGCCACGCTGAATATATGACGACTCTTGCCCTGGCTGCCGGACTTGTAGAAAAGATTTCGGTCGAGATCCGGCATCTTCAGCGCACGGAAGTGCGCGAGGCTGAGGAGCCGTTTTCCCCCGGGCAGAAGGGGTCGTCGGCTATGCCGCATAAACGGAATCCGGTCGGCTGCGAGAACCTGTCCGGACTGGCGCGCGTTGTGCGATCCAACGCCCTTGCCGCGCTGGAAAATATGCCGCTCTGGCATGAACGCGATATTTCGCATTCATCGGTTGAGCGCGTTATTATTCCGGACAGCACAATTTTGGTTGACTATATGCTGCACAGGCTGACGGGGATTCTCCGGAACCTGCATGTCTATCCTGAGCGCATGCGTGAGAATATGGAGCTGAGCTGCGGCCTGTTCAATTCCCAGCGGGTGCTGCTCGCCTTGATTCAGAAAGGGATGACGCGGGAGGATGCCTATCTCGTCACGCAGCGAAATGCCATGGAAAGCTGGCGGACAAAAAAGCCGTTTATCGAACTGCTTCTTGCCGATGCCGATGTGGTGAAGAACCTTTCCGCAGAGGACCTCAGTGCTATCTTTCAGCTTGATCACTATCTTCAGTACGTTGACTATCTCTTTGAGAGGGTCTTCGGGAAGCAGTAGACGGAACTGCCGTCTTCGTGCCGCGGGAGGCTGACGGCTTCAGGCCCAGCGCGGCTCTACGGCCACGAGAAATTTTCTCACATTGTCCGGGAATGCGGCGGTTTTCTTCAGAATGCCGGGCTTCACATACTTTCGCGCAAAATCAGGCACCGGCAGCGGCGCAAAGCCGAGGTGTTTCTGATAATCGGTGAGAAAGGTGGTGTGCAGATCCAACGCTTCGACCCCTTCCAGATAAGAGCAGCAAAGGCGCGAAAGATACAGGATAGCTGCGCTGCTTCTGCATGACAAGGGAATCGCTTCTGGTGCGGCGTATTCAGGCACTGACTGATATTTGATTGCAGAGCAGATCGTATCGGGCAGGTTCCATGCCTGAAGGAGCAGGGCGCCAAGCTTGCCATGATCGAGCCCGTCAAAAAGAATGGCTGACGCCGGATGCTGTTTTTTCAGCAGAAGAATTACGCTTCGGCCGATGCAGTACAGCAGTCCGAGGGTTGAAGCGGTCACCGGCTTAATCGCCGATGATGCTGACGCAAGTTCGAACGTGATAAAAGAAAGCAGAACCGAATCGAATCGGAGCTTGTGAAAATCATTCGTCTTAGGCATGACGGTCTGGACGCCGGCATCTATGAGCATGTGATAGATTTGGTTGAAGCCAAGGAGCAGGATGGCGTGCTGAAAATCGGTGATTTTTTGCGGCAGATTGTAATACGGAGAATTGGCGACGCGCAGGATTAGACCCGCCAGCGAGGGATCCAGTTTTGCCGCTTCGACAATTTCGCCGGCTGACGCATGATCCCCCTTGAGCATGGTCATCAGTTTTGTCGCATAGAGCGGCAGCCGGGGATATTTCTCCAGAATAGACTGAACAATCGCTGATTTTTCATACTCAGCATCCCTCTGCCACAGATGGCTGACGATATAGTCTGTCAGCCGCTTTGACCGATTCTCCATGACCATTCCGTCGAGGATCAAGGTTTCAATCATCTGCTGCGATGAGCGATCCAGGTTCTTGATGAACTTAATCTGATCCTGAAACGCCATGGTCTTCAGCTTCTGTTCCGGAATTGACAGCAGGACTGTCGGCGCGGCGGCAAGCATGTCAAGATTTATGCGATGCGGGCGGAGAAAAGAGATCTTCGCGATAAAATCTTCGCTGGCGGCACATTCACCGAACCAGTTTCCCGCGGGGATCGCAAGCTCAGAACGAATCTGCTCCCGGTTATACCGCAGCGAAAACGCGCCGGACGCGATGAGAAAAATGGAGCTGGGGGAGAATGCCTTCAGAAATGAATCGCCTGCGGCAAGACTATGGATCATGCCTGCATCGATTATCTTTGCGGATTCCGCATCGCTTACCCCGACGAAGGCAGGGTGGTTCAGAATGTCGCTCGTGTTTTTCCGCGGGGGCGGCATGCCGGAGTCTCCTCTCAGATTTTAGAATCAATTATAGCAGATGCATAAGAGCGCGGGGCAGAATAATCGCGGCATGTTCTTATAAAATCCCGAGGAGCTGCGCGGCATTTCCCCAGAGAATTTTTGCTTCCAGAGCTTCAGGAAGGTGAAGCGAACGCAGGTGCTCAATGCTTTCGAGCTGATCTCTCCACGGAGAGTCGGTGCCGAAAAGAATGCAGTCCCCGGGATGATTCATGATGATAGATCGCATATGTGCATCATCGATGCAGGTTGCGGTAAACGAGATATCCATATAAACCGGTTTCCCGGCGAGCAGGGTTTCCACCTGCTGCCAGTCGTCCCACCCGCCCAGGTGGGTTGTGATCAGCTTCAATCCGGGGAAGCGTTCCATGACACGGAGAACGCGCCGGGGGTCGGCTCTTCGTATCCTGGGGAACGCAATATCAAATCCGGTGTGCATGACCACAAAGAGTTTCCGCTGAAGGAGCTCTTCATACAGCGGAAACAACCTTTCTTCATCAAGAAAGAAATCCTGGTAGTATGCATGCATCTTAATGCCAGAAAACCCCTCTTCACTGATGAGGCGGATTTTGTCGGGCATGCCGGGATCTTCCGGATGCACGGAAGGCAAGGGGATGATGCGTGAAGATCGAATAGCTTGCGACCACGCAAAAATGCCATCAAACTGCGTCGGGCGGGTCGCGATTGAACAGACGACGCTGATATCAATCCCGGCTCTGTCCATGGACGCAATCAGTTCTGTTATTG
The DNA here is from genome assembly GCA_037442225.1 of Nitrospirota bacterium. Taxonomy (GTDB): domain Bacteria; phylum Nitrospirota; class Thermodesulfovibrionia; order Thermodesulfovibrionales; family Dissulfurispiraceae; genus JAAYUK01. The sequence goes on along the minus strand of JBBIQQ010000055.1, from coordinate 9,176 downwards.
TCCCGTTCAGGCGGGCTGCGACGTTGCCTTCTCTGGCAAGCGCCGGCACGGCGCGTTCGGCTATGTAGTCAGGAAACGCGTGGGTATGAAAATCAATGACCCTGTGTTGGCGCATTTCATCAGTATATCAAAAAACGATATATGCATAAACAGGTATAATATTCAAATATTTGAATTATTATTAGATTAATAAAATAGAATATTTAATTGACTTATTTATGCAAAAATATTAATATTTAATTGCCAATATGATACGCTCAACAGGGAAAAGAATAGAATTGCTCCGCATCATTGCCCATCCGGTGCGAGTGCGCATCCTCTATGAGCTCATGCGCGGACCTCAGTGCGTTACCGACATTGTGGACTTCCTCGAGATGAATCAGTCCAATGTTTCCCAGCACCTGGCGCTGCTCAGACAGTCCGGCGCCGTCGGGTGTCTGACTGACGGCCGGACAAAGTGGTACTATGTGCTCGACCCGCTCATCCCTGACATCGTTGATGTGCTGAAGCGGGATTATGCTGAGGACTTTCCACCCCCGGCGGTTCCGGCGCGGAAGAAATCCCAGCGGCCGGCTCGGGAACAGCCTGAATAGAGCGCGTCCGACCCGCAGCCGCTTCATGCCCTCCAATCTTTACATTTCCTTGATTTTTCATGTATTCTTAACAGTCCGAGCATTCCGAAACGCCGTCAGAGGAGCCTATGATTGACCTGCATACACATACCATTTTCAGTGACGGAGAGCTGATACCGGCAGAACTTATCCGGCGCGCTTATGTAGCCGGATATCAGGCGATTGCGCTGACGGATCATATCGATCAATCAAACATTGATCTGATTATTCCGCGTATTGTCAAGGCAGTCCGGGCTCTCCGCGGTGTCGTTCCGATGACGGTGCTGGCCGGAGCTGAACTGACCCATGTGCCGCCGTCTCAGATTGCGGATCTGGCGAAGGAAGCCCGCGCTCTTGGGGCGCAGGTTGTGGTGGTTCATGGAGAAACGCTGGTCGAGCCGGTTGCTGAGGGCACCAATCGCGCGGCGATTGAGGCAGGCGTCGACATGCTTGCTCATCCGGGGCTGATTTCGGATGAGGATATTCTGCTGGCGCGGGACCGTGGCGTCACGCTCGAGATAAGCGCGCGAAAAGGGCATAGTCTCAGCAATGGGCATGTGGCGAAAAAAGCATTGGCATTCGGCGTGCCGATAGCCGTGAACTCCGACACGCACGCGCCTTCTGACCTTATCAGCACGGCGTTCGCGCTGCAGGTTCTTGCGGGCGCCGGCGCGGATGCCGCTGCGATTGAGACTGTGTTTTTGCATGCCCGGAAACTTGTTGAAATGGCTGTGAGGAGGGCATAGATGCCGAAGGCGATCAAGAAGATAGTCGAGAAAAAAAGTGATGAAGAACAGTATCAGGAAACTGTAGAGCAACTGCGGGGGCGGATTCAGGAGCGCCAGCGGCTGCTTGTCAAGATCGGGGTTGCTGTCTGTATCGTGCTTTTTGCCGTTGTCGGAGGCTTTGTGTATTTCAACGCGGCAAAAGCCAGGGCTGCCACGTATGAAATGGAAGGCTTCAAGCTTCTCGGCGGAGATCCGGCTGTTGCGGGGCTCCAGCCGGCTGAACGCTACCGGAAGGCGCGTGAATCTTTTTCGAAGGCATATGCTGAGCAGAAGCGCCCGGACTTCAAGTATTACATGGGCATCTGCAGCTATGAGATCGGGGATATGGATGACGCGGTCAAGTCGTTTCAGGAAGTCAGTGAATCATCCGATCAGAGATTTTCCGCGATAGGTCTCTTCAAACTGGGGATGACGCATCTGAAGAAGGGTGACAATGACAAGGCCCTTGCCGCTCTGAACAAGCTTGCGCAGATGAAAAACGCGCCCCTGCAGGATATGGCGATGCTCGAAAGCGGCAAGATTCTTCTGGCGCAGGGCAAAGCGGAAGAAGCGAAGGCAAAGTTTCAGGAACTTGCAGCTCAGTTCCCAAAGTCGCCGGTCGCGCCTGAGGCAAAGGCGCGCTCGGGAAACTAGCAGAGCAGGAGATCTTCCTGAATATGCCGGGACTCTTGCGGGTGCTGCCCGCTCTCAGAGGTTTTGGCGGTCCAGCACTTCCCTGATCTTGCGGGCCAAGCCTTCGGCGCTGAACGGTTTCTGAATAAAGTTGACGCCTTCGTCAAGCACGCCCCTGTGCACAATAGCGTCTGACGTGTATCCGGACATAAACAGCACTTTGATTTCAGGCCGGAGTGCTGAGATGCTATCCCTCAGTTGGGCCCCGTTCATCCCCGGCATCACAATGTCCGTAAAGAGCAGATCGAACCTTGTCTTTGCTTGCTTGACTTTCTCAAGGGACTCTGCTGGCGATGCTGCAGCAGTCACCGAGTATCCGAGATGTTCAAGTATTAGCGTGATAGCCTGACAGAGGAATTCATCATCTTCCACAACGAGAATTGATTCATTGCCATGGGGAACCGCTGCTGACTCGTGTTGCGTTACCTCCTCTGTTGCCGCTTCCGCTATCCGGGGGAGATATATTTTAAACGACGTTCCAAGTCCGACTTCACTGTAAGCATTAATGAACCCGTTATTCTGTTTCACAATGCCGTAGATTGTCGCCAGCCCGAGGCCGGTTCCCTTCCTTGTCTCTTTTGTCGTGAAAAACGGTTCGAAAATATGAGCTAATGTTTCCTTATCCATGCCGGCGCCGTTGTCGTTGAACATCAGGCAAACATAGCCGCCCGGTTTGAATCCGTGATAGTTTTCGCAGTATGCGTCGTCAAAATCCGCATTCGCGGTTTCAATGGCAATCTTCCCTCCATGCGGCATGGCATCCCGCGCATTGACGGCAAGGTTCAGGAGAATTTGATCCACCTGTGAAGGGTCAATCATAATCTGCCCGAGCCTATGCTGCGGGAAGAAGCGAAGTTCAATGTCCTCTCCGACGAGGCGCGCCAGCGTTTTTTGCATATCGGCAATAAGGGCATTCAGATTGCATGGCTTTGGATCGATTATCTGCTTTCTGGAGAAGGCCAGCAACTGGCGGGTGATATCCCTTGAGCGGCACGCCGCATATTCTATTTCGTTCAGATGCTGTTGTATCGGGTCGTTCGCGCTCAATCGCTCCTTGATGAGCGCGTGAGCGATGAAGATGATTGCCAGCATATTGTTAAAGTCATGAGCGATGCCTCCCGCCAGGCGTCCCACCGTCTCCATCTTCTGTGACTGAACGAGCTGCGCCTGCAGTTTCTCCCGCTCCTGCTCCGCCCGCTTGCGCTCGGAGATATCCCGGACAACGGCCCACATTCCAGCCTTTCCGTCGGAATCATCGTGAACTAGGAATGTCCTGAGCTCAACCGGAAAGATCTCGCCGTTCTTTCTTTGATATTCCTTTTCGTAGACTTCGGAGCTCTTTGCTGTTAACACCTGATTGTTCACAATATCCTGTTCAAAGGCATGCCATTTCTCCGGTGTCAGATCCATGTAGGTCATCCGGGAAAGTTCTTCTTCAGAATATCCGAGCATCTTCCTGTACGCTTCATTGTGCTCAACAACATTCCCCTGCATGTCAACAGACACAAACCCGTCCGCCATGCTTTCGAGCAGTCTCCGATATTTTTTCTCGGAGCGGCGCAGCGCATCTTCGGACTCCCGTAATGCCTTGGCCTCTTTTTCGAGCTGGAGCATCTTCAGCTCAAGATTTCTCACCAGCCGTTCGCTGTAAAGCTTGAGTGCTTCTTCTTCCTGCACCGGCGTTTGGGCAGGAGCGCTTATGCCGGATTTGGATGCCTCCATAACGCCGCGGACAGCCTCCATGAAGCTGTCGGGTTCGCAGGGCTTGATCAGGAAGCAGTCCGCGCCGATCTGTTCGGCAAACGCTTTGTCCTGGGGGCCGGTGTATGTGGCGGTGTAGATGATGATCGGAATATGGCGGAAGCTCTCGTCCTTCTTGACCTTGCGGCATAACTCAAAGCCGTCCATGACCGGCATGAGGACGTCGGTGACTATCAAATCAATCCCGCCGGACTTCAGCCGCTCAAGGGCTTCTGCGCCGTTTGCAACCGCATGAACCTCGTGCCCGTGCCCCGTGAGCAGCGCCTGCAGAAGATAAATGTTATCATCCCTGTCTTCCACGATAAGTATGTTCATGTTATTTCACCACGCCTCATTGCCCCTTGGCAGATGTTGGAGAATCTCGGCTATGAACGTTTCCGGGTTTATGGGCTTTTCTATGTACCCGTCAGCGCCGGCGGCCAGAATTTTTTCCCGATCCCCCATCATGGCATATGAGGTTACCGCGATAATGGGCACGCCGTCCAGTTCTCTATGCCTCTTCAGCTCCGCGGCAACGGCATATCCGTCCATCTCGGGCAGCTGAATGTCCAGCAGGATGGCCAGCGGTTTTTGGCGCAACGCCATTTCAACACCTTTCCTGCCGTTCTCCGCGCCATTCACCACAAAACCTCGGCTTTCAAGCAGAAAGCGCATCAGGTACAGATTCTGCTCGTTGTCTTCAATGATAAGAAGCTGGTTGTTCATGACAAACCTCCCGTCTGAGCCGGCAAGCGGATGGTAAACGTGCTGCCCTCTCCCGGCACGCTCTGCACAAGAATCGATCCGCCCATCATGTCGAGAAGTTTCTTGCAGATGGAGAGGCCGAGTCCGGTCCCCTCGTTCCTGCGTGCAAGGCCCGTATCGATCTGATGGAACGGCTGAAAGAGGTTCGGGAGATCTTCCCTCCGCATGCCGATGCCGGTGTCCGAAAACAACAGGAGATAATGCCCGTTATCGGTCCGGCACGAAACGTCAACATGCCCTCGTTCGGTGAATTTAATGGCATTATTCAATACATTGAGAATCACCTGTTCAAGGCGGCGCTGATCAGTCGTAATCGTCCCGACATTGTCCGCAATATCGAGCCGCAGCTCGAGGCTTTTTTTCTCGGCCAGCGGTAAAACCATCCTTGCGATTTTTTCGATGGACTGCCTCAAATCAAATGACTCTGATGAGAGCGTCAGTTGGCCGGATTCAATTTTGGAAATATCCAGCACGTCATTAATCAGCGCAAGGAGGTGGCGGGAACTGTTTTGAACCATGGTCATCTGCTTGCGCTGCTCCTCGTTCATCGGCCCGGCAAGGCCCTGAAGAAGTATTCCGGTAAAGCCTATGATGGAGTTGAGCGGCGTGCGCAGTTCATGCGACATGGTGGCCAGAAAGGCGGATTTGATCCGGTCGGCGGACTCAGCCTGCTCCTTGGCCTTGCGGAGATTCTCAGCCGCAGCGTGTTCTTTCGTGATATCTTCGATTATGCCGACCGCGCCCTTGCGCGGGTCATTGATGTCCAGCAACTGGCCGCTCATCTTCCCCCAGAACAGGGTGCCATCCTTGCGCATGAGCTGCTGTGAGAGCCGGTACGTCTCCCCGCGGGCCATCAGCGCATACGCCTCTCTAGTGACATTGAAGTATGTCTCCCCGTCGGGGTACAGGATGCGCGTCGGTTTCCCGGCAAGTTCGCCGGGCCCATATCCGAAGATTTCCTCCAGCTTGCGGTTGCAACGCACGATGACGCGATCACGCAGGAGCACGATCCCGGAGCCGGCCGATTCGAAAATGGCCTGCTGCTCCTTGTTGGCGGAAGCCAGTAAAGCGGTCCGTTCGGCAATGCGCTGCTCCATTTCCTGATTGATCTGTCTCAGCTCCCGGGTGCGCGCATCGATCCGATGCTTCAAGACGAAGCTCCCCGCCAGACTCATAATGAGGGCGACTCCCGCGATGAGGCCGGCGATTTGGAGCCAGAGAGGTGTTTTGAACCTCACATCTTCGGATGTCCATCTCTTCAGAGACTGGTAATACTCCGATTGCGGGTCTTTTTTCATTTTCGCGAGACGGCTGTCAATGGCTGACAACAGGAGTTTCGGGGCTGATTTCGATGCCGCGAAAAAGAGGGTGGACGGGTCGAAAATAACCGCTGTATCTTCAAGCCCGAACTTTTTCGCGTGCATCAATCCGTAGAAGCGGTTGGTGACGGCGGCATCGGCTCCACCTCTCGCAAGAATCTCAAAGGCGGTTTGGAAATCCGCCACGGCAATCAGGGTGATGTTCAAATCGAATCCGCTGGCGAACCGGACAAGTGCTTCCTGCTGAACCGAGCGTTCGACGACGGCGATCCGTTTTTTGTTCAGGTCCAGTATCGACTGTATGCCGCTGCCTTTGCGGGCGTAGACCTGAGACCAGGATGAGAGAACCGGAACTTTGTGAAAAGAGAACCGTTTTTCCCGCTCCGCGGTATATGCCACGTCGGGCATGAGATCGATTTCGCCTTTTGCCAGACGATCCAGCCCCTCGGCCCAAGTGCCGTCCACATAGCGCAGCTCCCAGCCTTCCTGCTTCGCTATATGTTCGATGATGTCGATGAAGATGCCCGCAGGTTCGCCGGATCTGGAAGTGAATATTTTCGGGGCATTCTCATAGACGCCGATTCTGATAATTCGTCCATCGGCTTCAGCGGACAGGGGCCAGAGGCATGCAAACGTCAACAAGACGAGGCACGGCCTGATAAGAAAACGGACAAGACGAGATGCATTTCTGCCTGTTATCATCCTGTATGCCCCGTTGATTTTATTATTGGCGCTTTAATAAACCATAATTAGTATTATCATATCAGCAGTTGCGAAAATATGCGAGAATGATTTGCCGGAAGGGTTACGCAGCAGAAGATGCGGAGCTGCTGCAATGACGAGGGGCCGGGCGCATGAAAAATGACGGCATGCAGCGACCGAGAAGCATGGCCTAAGCCTTCCTGGTTTTGATCTTCTTATCCTTGGATCCTGGTTTTTTGTTGACCTGCTTGGTCTTCAGTTCGCTCTTGCCTTTGCTTTTGTTCCGGGCAGAGATTTTCGCGGCCTTCTTTGCCGTCATGCGGTCGTCGAGATCTGCGCGGAATTTATCCTTTGGCGGAACCTTGATCGTCTCGCCGGCAGAAACGGCCTCTATACCGCCCATATTATTGAGAGCCGCCAGTGTTCCGACCGGAACCTTCAGCTTTTTTGCTATCGTCCGGAGGCACTCTTTTTTCTTCACCTTGTAGGTGTCGTAGCTGAATCTGTCCTTTGCCGGAATCCGCTCAAGATTGTCAGCAAAGATGTCCCTGCTGTCGGCCGGGATGCGAATGGTATAGGAACGCATATTCGGCGGCGTGCTCCAGCGGCGGAGTTCCGGGTTCAGTTCACGAATCGTCGCCGCATCGCTCTCTGCGCACCTGGCTATTACGTCAATATCCACGGGGCCATGCAACACCACTTCATCATAATCGAGCGGCTCATGGTATGAAATTTCCCTGAAGCCGAATTTCTCCGGCTCCGAGGCGATCATTGCAGCCGCAATGTAGCGCGGGACATATTCCTTGGTTTCAGGATGAATCTGTCTTGTATGGAGCAAATCCCAGTAATCGTCCGCGTCGGTCCGGCGCATCGCTCGCGCAATACGGCCTTCGCCGGCATTATACGCGGCGAGGGCAAGGTTCCATGAGCCGAACATCTTATACAAATCCCGGAGGTAATTCGCCGCGGCTCTGGTTGATTTTACCGGATCTTTCCGCTCGTCGCGCCACCAGTCAATAGTCAGCCCGTAGCGTTTGGCCGTGCCTTCGATAAACTGCCACGGACCGACTGCCCGGGCGCGGGAGTAAGCGTTGACATTAAACCCGCTCTCGACGAACGGCAGGAAGACAAGCTCTTCAGGAACATTGCGTTCCTTGAGGACATCTTTCATGATATCCATATATTTCCCTGAGCGTTCAAGCCATATGGTAAAAGTATTCTTCAGGCGTTCCGAGAAGAATGAGACACTGCGATCGACAGCCTGCGAAGCAGTCGCATTGGATGAAAAGCTGATGCCAAGCGGCGGCGCAGGCTGAAGCGTATCGTCCCCGCCGCTCAGAGGCTGTTCAGCGGCGGATTCGTGGCCGGCCTGGTCGCCCTTTCCTTCTGTAGTCAGCGCGTCCTGATGCTGAGGCGCGGGCTTGACGACCATCTCCGGCGCAGCATTGTCCGCGCGGGCAGTATGGAATTCCGCAGCCTTGGCGAGAAGAAATTCAGAAGCGGCGACGGCTGTGCCAACCGGAGATGGATCGGAGGCATGGACCGGGGAACAGACCAGCAGGGAGGAGGCTGCGGCAAAGAAAAGAGTCAGAATCTGGCGGCGAAATACCATAGTGGTAAATTCTCACCCGATCCTGACCCCAATGTCAAGCTATTTATGCTTCGGCTTTGGCTTCTGCCGAGTTCTCCGCGGCCTTCGCCTTCTTCAAAGCCGCGGCAGCAAAGACTTCCTGAGCGTTGAACGTTCCGCTAATGGCTTGTTTCGGGCATCTGGCAGTACAGATGCCGCAGCCGATACACTTTGTCTGGTCGATGGCGTGCGGTTTTTTTGCTTCTCCGCTGGACGCGCCGACCGGGCAGACCTTGGCGCAGATGGAACAGCCGATGCATTTATCAACCGCAATCGACGCCTTTGTCCGCGCCGGAATAAGGTCGGCAATTGCCCTGGTCGGACATTTTGTTACGCACAGCCCGCAGACCCTGCATTTCTCAATATTGATAACCGAGAGATTTTTTTCGACCTTCGCGGCATCAAACGGACAGGTCTTTACACAGATGCCGCAGCCGATGCAGCCGATCTGACAGTTCTTCTTGGTGTCGGGCCCCTTGTCGCGCGAGTGGCAGGCCACAAGGACCATTTTGGAGGCGGGCAGAACCTCAATGACCTTTTTGGGGCAGACTGATTCGCACTTTCTGCAGCCGGTACACTTGTGCTCATCAATAATCGGAAGTCTCTGGTTGCTCATCATAATGGCTCCGAACGGGCAGACCTTTTCGCAAGTTCCATATCCGAGACAGCCGTATACGCAGGACTTGTCGCCGCCGCCCGCGATAATCGCGGCGCGGCAGTCGATGATCCCTTCGTACTTATACCGGTTCTTTGCGCGGGTAATGTCGCCCTGGCACATCACCCGTGCGAACATCGGGGTGAGAACCTCGGCTTTCTTGCCGGTAATGATCGCGATCTTCGCGGCGGCCTTTTCTCCCGCCGGGGTGCAGAGGCTCGGGGAGACTTTCGGGTCGTTGACAACGGCAACGGCGTATTGTTCGCAGCCAGCGTAGCCGCACGCCCCGCAGTG
>JBBIQQ010000054.1:0-14406 GCA_037442225.1 Nitrospirota bacterium | reverse complement strand
GCGCCCCGGAGTTCCGACAATTACATCGACGCCCCGACGCATCGCCTTAATCTGGTTCAGGATTGACGCGCCTCCATAGACGGGAAGTGCTGTGATTTTCCTATATTTCCCGATTTTGTTAATCTCTTCAGCCACCTGCACCGCAAGTTCGCGGGTCGGCTCAAGAATAAGAGCAAACGGTTTTTTACCTTTGACGCACCGATCAATAATAGGGATGCCGAACGCCGCTGTTTTGCCGGTTCCGGTCTGAGCCTGCCCGATAACATCCTTTCCTGCAAGGATTAACGGAATCGTGCCCGCCTGAATCGGCGTCGGTTCCTCAAAGCCCATTGCCACCACAGACTTCATGGTTTCCTTTGATAAACCCAACCCTTCAAACGTCATCTATATACTTCCTTTCTCTGCTGCAAAATGGAGCCGGAGCATGAAGACTGTTCACTGTCTCCTCACTGTTATTTTGTAATAATAGCTTCTTTTCAGGCGCTTCTGCAAATTTGTTTGACAAATGGCCTGTCTTTTGGATAATATGTGTGTCATTTTTGAACGCACCGGCGTCGCGATGTATTGGAAAAACATCAGGAATTCATGTACTTTCAGGATATAATCACCAAGCTTAATGAATACTGGGCAAAGAAGGGCTGCCTTCTGCTCCATCCGTACGACCTCGAGGTCGGTGCGGGGACCTTTCACCCTGCTACCTTTTTCCGGGTTATCGGTCCCGAACCATGGAAGGTCGCGTATGTTGAACCCTGCCGGCGACCGACCGACGGACGCTACGGTGGAAATCCAAACCGTCTTCAGCACTATTACCAATATCAGGTCATTTTGAAGCCATCGCCGATCGAAAGCCAGGATCTCTACCTTGAAAGCCTATCATGGCTCGGACTTGAGTTGACCAGGCACGATATCCGGTTCGTTGAAGATGACTGGGAATCGCCGACACTTGGCGCATGGGGACTCGGCTGGGAGGTTTGGCTTGACGGAATGGAAGTGACCCAGTTTACCTATTTTCAGCAGGTTGGCGGCATCGACCTGAAGCCGGTCTCAGTCGAGCTGACCTATGGACTTGAGCGCATCGCCATGTATTTGCAGGACATCGATAATATCTTCGAAATCAAATGGGCAAAGGGCATCAAGTACGGTGAGGTGCATAAACAGGATGAAATCGAATTTTCGCGTTTCAACTTCGACGAATCCAATGCAGAACTGCTCATTAACCAGTTTGACTGGTTTGAAAAAGAAGCCCGCCGCCTGAACACAGTCGGGTTGGTAATGCCATCGTATGAATACTGCCTCAAGTGTTCGCATACCTTTAACCTGCTCGACGCGCGCGGGGTCATCTCGGTAACCGAACGGACGAAATATATCGGCCGCGTCAGAGGGCTGGCGAAACTCTGTGCGGAAGCCTATCTGAAGCAGCGCGAAGAGATGGGCTTCCCTCTGCTGCCGAAAAGTGAATAAATGCCAATGACCACTGAACCTGAACAGATATACCCTTGGCTTGTGCTTGAAATCGGCACCGAAGAAATCCCCGCTCGGTTTCTGCCCGGTGCCGTTGAGCGACTCAAAGAGATTTCCGATAAACTTTTCACAGAATGCCACATTCTTCACGGCCAGTTGCGGGCATATGCCACGCCGCGACGCATTGCTCTGATAGCTGAACTCGCTCCGAGCCAGACCGAAAACGAAAAAGAGGTCTGGGGGCCGCCTGTCAGCGTTGCATTCGATGCCGGCGGCAATCCGACAAAAGCTGCTGAGGCATTTGCCCGATCAACAGGCATCGAAGTCGAGCAGTTAGAGCGCAGGGAAAAGGGAAAAGGCGCTTATCTCTTCGCGAAGGTCAAAGATACCGTGAGCCCGACTGCGGAGCTGCTGCCGGAACTTTTGCCGAAGATTGTGCTTGCGCTGAACTTTCCGAAGTCCATGCGATGGGGAGGCGGAGAACTGCGCTTTGCCCGGCCAATACACTGGCTTCTTGCAATGTATCAGAACGAACGCATCAAGTTTGAACTTGAAGGCATCAGGAGCAAAACACTCACGCGCGGCCATCGCTTTCTCTCCCCCGCCCCGTTTGAACTGAAGGATGATCGCTCGTACATCAACCTCCTCAGAAACAATCTCGTCATCCTCGACCCCGATGAGCGGAAAAAATTGATCATCGATGGAGCCCGCAAACTCGTTCAGAGCGTTGACGCAGTGCTTGTAGAAGACGAGGCGTTGCTCAATCACGTAGCCTTTCTGGTCGAATATCCTGGTCCGGTCCTCGGCACCTTTGATTCTGATTATCTGGCACTGCCGACAGAACTGCTCGTTACAGTCATGAAAGACCACCAGAAATATTTTGCAGTCTGCGGAAATGACCGCAATCTGACCAATCACTTTGTGATTGTCAGCAATACCCTTGCTGACAACGCCGGCGTTGTCAAAAAAGGTGCTGAAAAAGTTCTTCGGGCCCGTTTTGAAGATGCACGCTTCTACTTTGAATCCGACAGAAACACTCCGATAGCAGCTCGACAGGAAAAACTAAAAAGTGTGACCTTTCATGCAAAGCTGGGAACCGTTCATGAGAAGGTGCTGCGGATTGCGTCACTTGCCCGCTTTATCGCTGATACATGCAGTCCATCAAAAGCAGCCGAAGCTGAAAGTGCCGCCATGATTTGCAAGAACGACCTCGTCTCCGGAGTCGTCTTCGAATTTCCTGAACTGCAGGGTGTCATGGCGAGTTACTATGCTGATGCAGCCGGATACGGTGCGGAAACAGTTCGGGCGTTGCGCGAACAGTATCTGCCCGCATTCTCTGGAGACCATATCCCTGAGACAGACATCGGCGCAGTGCTGAGCCTTGCCGACAAGTTTGACAACCTTGCGTCATTTTTCATGATTGGCCTCGTTCCGACCGGCACGGAAGACCCCTTTGCACTCCGCAGGCAGGTTATCGGAATCATCGCAATTCTTTCTCAGATAGATTGCCATCTTTGTGTTCCGGACATTCTCAGAAAAGCTCTCCTGCCATATCCGGCCTGTGACAAGGAAAAAATTATAGACGATGTGATGAAGTTTTTTGAGCAGCGGCTCGATTCGCTGCTTCAGTCACAAGGCTATGCATACGACGCTGTCGGAGCAGTTACCGGGTTTGTGCGGACCGAACCGGTATCAACAATCCGGGTCAGGCTAAACGCACTCGCTGAACTCAGAAAAGCCGATGACTATGAGACCTTTCTGCAGCTGATGAAGCGGGTAAACAACATCGCTCCGAAGAGTCAGATGCCTGGTGTCAATGCGTCGCTGTTCGTTCAGGACGAGGAAAAAGCCCTCTGGTCGGAATTTCTCATGGCAAAAACCTCTCTTGATGAGACGATTGCTGCCGCACGATACACGCAGGCGATGGATATTGTCAAAACCCTTGCTGCGCAAATCAACACCTTTTTTGACAAAGTTCTGGTCATGGATAAAAATGAGCAGATAAGGGAGAATCGTCTCGCCCTTGTTCAGGCGATTCAGAAAACCGCATTTTCGATTGCCGATTTTTCGAAACTGGTTTGAATCTCAGGTTCTGCGCAATGCCTTGCGGAACTATATATTATGCGCTCCGCCCTGAATGAAGCTCAACTCGCGATCTCTTTTCGCATCTTTCTTTTCTGCAACATCATTCTCGCCGTTCTCTTTTTCTTCGCTTTTGTCGAAAGTATCGGTGCGGTCATAAGGGGAGGCGATGTTCGCCGGCATATCGAAGATCTGGTCAGTCTTCCGCTATATCTGCTGATTGCCTTCGGCCTCAAAAAGCAGCTCAGCTGGGTACGTCCGCTGATATGCTGGGTATCCTGCTTTTCGATACTCCGGATGCTGCTTGTCATGGTTTCAGAGGACCTGATGAAAACAGCCGCAAATCCGGTTGCCATAGTATTCGTTTATCTGTTCAATGGTGTGTTTATCCTTTTCTACGCATATCAGCTCTACTTCTTTTCACGAAGCGATGTGAAGGCATTCTTCAAGAGACTATCTGCAGCGGGGTCATGATTTCACACAAAACATATATGAACAGAAGCAGAAGCGACGAAGCAAAGACCTGCGGGGAGAACTAAGGCAGGATAACCATATTATCCCGATGAATCACTTCATCGGAATACTTGAAACCGAGAATGCCTTCTATTTCTGATGTCCGCCTGCCGCGGATGCGTTCAATATCTTCAGAAGAGTAATTGACGATACCCTTGGCTTTCTGATTTCCCGAAGCGTCGACGCAGAACACGGCATCGCCGCTCTTGAATGCGCCGTCAACCTTCACGATTCCTGAGGGAAGCAGGCTTTTGCCTCCGGTCAGCACCGCTCGGACAGCACCGTCGTCAAGAACAAGATGACCTTTCGAGCGGGCACCATATGCTATCCAGCCCTTGCGGGACGTAATTCTCTGTTCTTGCGGAAGAAACGTCGTTCCGCGTTTTTTGCCGTCAAGAACGGCGCTGACTAAACCATAGGTCCTGCCGGAAACAATATGCACCGTTATGCCGTAAGCATTTGCTCTCTTGGCGGCAAGCAGTTTTGAATACATACCACCCGTTCCCACGATACTGCCTGCGCCGCCTGCCATGCTCTCGATATCGGGTGTGATCTCTTCGACTGTCGTAATCAGCCGCGCCTTCGGATTTTTCTTGGGATCATCAGGATACAGACCATCAACATCAGAGAGGATAAAAAACCTGTCCGCATCAATTAAACCGGCCACCAGAGCTGCCAGACGATCGTTGTCGCCGAATTTGATCTCGTCGGTTGATATGGTGTCATTCTCATTCACGATGGGAATAACGCCGAACGACAGCAATGCATGAATCGTGTTTTTTGCATTCAGATAAGTTCCGCGGTAGGAAAAAACCCCCCGCGTCAAAAGAATCTGTCCTACTTTGCGGCCATACCGCCGAAAGCATCTGCCGTATGAACGCATCAGCAGTGACTGGCCAACTGCCGCACATGCCTGTTTGAGCTGGATCTCCGTAGGCTTTTTTTCAAAACCGAGCTTCCCCATTCCCGCAGCAATGGCCCCGGATGAAACCAGAACCACTTCATGACCGGCGGCGGCAAGCTCATTGACTTCTTTGGCGATTGCGGCAATCCGCTTGACGTTCAGGCCGCCCTTTTTTTGAGTGAGAACATTACTCCCGATCTTTATGACAAGACGGCTCATTCCGCGCCTCTTCAACCCGGACAGAAAGATATGCGACCAGCTCCTGAACACCTTTACCAGTCGCAGCAGAAATGCCGAAAAACGGCAATTTCTTTTTTTTGCAGTGCTTTTGCAGCGCTTTAAATTTCGCGAGTTCCCCGGCTATATCAAGCTTCGCAGCAACGACCACCATGGGCTTCGCCATCAATTCAGGATTGTATAATACTAGCTCCCTGTTAATCTTTTCAAACGTTTCAACAGGGTCTTCGGCTGCCATTTCCGAAACATCAACGAGATGCACCAGAACCGCGGTGCGTTCCACATGGCGCAGAAACTGGAAGCCAAGGCCCGATCCGGTATGCGCCCCTTCAATAAGCCCAGGAATGTCTGCAACAACAAAACTCTTGTATTCGCCCATCTTGACCACGCCGAGGTTCGGCACAAGCGTTGTAAATGGATAATCCGCAATCTTTGGACGCGATGCTGATATTTTAGATATCAGCATCGATTTTCCGGCATTGGGCAGGCCGATAAGCCCAACATCCGCAAGCAGCTTGAGCTCAAGAACAAGCCAGCGCTCTTCTCCCGGCTCTCCCGGCTGCGCAAAGCGCGGCGTCTGACGCCGCGCCGTCGCAAAATGCTGATTGCCCTGCCCTCCTCTGCCTCCACGGGCGACGATAACCTCAGCACTTTCGCAATCAAGGTCAGCAATGACCTCATCGGTTTCAGCATCCTTAATCACCGTTCCGACAGGAACCGGAATAATCTTGTCCTCTGCGTCGCTTCCGCTCTTATTGGAGCCCCTGCCGTGGTCGCCACGATCCGCCTTGTATTCACGATGATACCGCAAGTCCAGAAGCGTATTCAGTTCTGACGTCGCACGAACAATAACATGCCCGCCGCGTCCGCCGTCGCCGCCGTCCGGACCGCCCTTGGGGATAAATTTTTCGCGGCGCAAACTGATACAGCCTTTCCCGCCGTCGCCGGACTTAACATATGCTTTCACATAATCAACAAATTGCATGCAATAAAAAAGGCAGTCCGGCGTGCCGAACTGCCTTCCTTTCTTTTAGCTCCTATAGCTAGGCCGTGGCGGCCTGCTCCTGAACCGGATAGACACTAATCTTCATGCGCGTCTTGTCTTTGCGCTCAAACGTTACTACACCGTCAACCAGTGCAAAGAGAGTGTAATCTCTGCCGCAGCCGACGTTGGTTCCAGGATGAAACTTTGTGCCGCGCTGACGGCAAAGTATATTGCCTGCGCGAACAATCTGTCCGCCAAACCGTTTTACGCCAAGTCGCTGCGATTCACTGTCACGACCGTTTTTCGAGCTTCCTACTCCTTTTTTATGAGCCATTATTAGCCTCCGATGATTTCTTTGATTTTCAGCGTGGTGTAGAGTTGCCGATGGCCTTTCAGCTTGCGGATTGCCTTCTTCGGGCTCGGACCGTACACAAGAACCTTTTCATTCTTTTCGGTGTTCACGATTTCAGCCGTTATGCTCGCACCGGACACATACGGGGCACCGAACACAAAGGATCCGTCTTTCGCAACCATCAGGACCTTGTCCAGAACAACTTCAGTATTCACGTCACCTTCAACCTTCTGAACAACGATTTTATCACCCGCTGCAATACGGATCTGCTCGCTGCCAGACTGGACTATTGCATACATACGATCACCTCCTCAAAAATCAGACCTATATATAAACAGAAATGTTCGACAAAAGTCAACAAAACAGAACGATTTCTTGACGTTACAGCTATCATCGCAGTAAAATATTAAGTGTAAGTTTTAGCAGGGAGGTTCATGCTATGCCAATCTATGAATACGGATGTCAAAAATGCGGCCATCAGTTTGATATCATGCAGAAGTTCAGTGACGCACCGCTTGCTGAATGCCCGAAATGCTTCGGAGAACTCAGAAAACTCATCTCAAACACGTCATTTGTGCTGAAAGGCAGCGGCTGGTATATCAGTGACTATGCACCGGGCGACCGGAAAAAAGCGGCGGAAGCAGAGGCTAGGAGCGCATCCGATTCTGATTCCGCCGTTAAGACTGAAACCAAACCAGAATCAAAGCCCGATACGCCCAAAAAAAACGAAGCGGCGGCATAGCCTCATGCCTGCCGCTTTCTCCCCGCATGTCCATATCCCGTTTCAGCGCATTCCTGAGTACATCAGCCTCATCGCTGAACGCCGGCTGAATCTTGAGATATACTTCAACGCCGACTGTCTCGATGCACTCACGCCTGCAGACCTGAGCCGCACTCGGGCCGACCTTTCCTATGGTCCGTCGCTCTCCTTTCATGCCCCGTTCATGGATCTCTGTCCGGCTGCAATTGACTCGCGTATCCGCGAAGCAACTATTGCGCGATTCTCGCAGATTTTCGATGTCGCGGAGGTGCTGCAACCGAAAGCAATCGTCTTTCATTCGGGATATGAAAAGTGGAAATATTCTCTCCGCGTGAGTCCGTGGCTCGAAAAGAGCGTCGAACTCTGGACGCCATTTATCGAACGCGCAAAAAGGTTCGGCATTACGATTGCCATTGAAAACATTTTTGAAGATGAGCCTTCAAGTCTGCGGATGCTCATGGAAGCTGCCGGTTCTGAACATTTTGGCATCTGCTTCGACACCGGACATTTTAATCTCTTTTCGACCGTACCGCTCGAAAGCTGGCTCTGCGAGCTCGGTCAATACATTGTTGAACTGCACCTGCATGACAATAACCGGAGCGCTGACCAACATCTGCCAATCGGGGAAGGTATTTTTGATTTCGAAAAACTGTTCGAGGCACTACGCGGGCGGGAATTTATTAGCACCATCGAGAATCATGCGCCGGACCGTGTTCTGCTGAGTTTGCAGAGGCTGGCTGCCCTTACGTCAAAAGCCCCGTCTGATTCCTGAGCGCAAATCCACGCAGATTCACCGAGCGCTCACCTTTATACTGCATCAACACCTTATGCGACTCTCCCATGCCTTCCGGGAGAATCAGATTCCGTATCCGTGCTGAGGCAAAACTATCCGTGCTTGGCTCGAATTCGGGAAGCACCTCGTCCAGCCCCAGTGAAATCAGATAAGACCATTGCGGACAAAAACCGATTGTTTTGAAGCCGACATCTTCGCCCCACCGCTTCAGAGAAGTGAAGTTGACATGAGCGGTAATATCCTGCCCGCCGACATTCTGATACGGGTCTTCACTGACGCGGTGTCCGCCATAACAGAGCAGCGTACCTCGGTTTCTCCCGGCAGAGTAATACTCGGACGCAGGGAATCCGTAATCAATAGTCAGAAGAAACCCTTCGGACAGCTTGGCTGATAAGGATTCCAGCCATGGCCAGATTTGAAGATTCACCTCAGTCCTGTCTCCGGCGCGGAATACCGATGCAAGATCGGGAGCAAACGAGACAAGATAGCGCCCGACCTCAGGGCTGCAGGGACGGCCGACTTCGACGAACTCGTTCTGATGCTCTCCCACAAAAACCTCCTCGAAAGCGGAATCCATCTGGACAAGCCGAACCGGAAATGCATCGAGAAGTTCATTGGAAAGAAAACATCCGGTCACCGGTTCTCTCAACGCATCGATGCTGTCCAGCCAGCCGACACGAGGAGCGTGCTCTTTCAGAAGCTTTTGCTGACGGACCCGCACATGCGGATTGCGCTCGACAATGACATATTGCATCGAATGGTACACCAGCCGGGAGTTCAAGTAAGAAAGCATATCTTTTGCCAGATGCCCGGCACCTGCTCCCATTTCGACAACCGTGAACGGCAAAGGGTTGCCAAGCGCAAGCCAGCACTCCTCCACCTGTCGGCCAAGCATCGCGCCGAATATCGGATGAAGATGAGAACTAGTATAAAAATCTCCCTCGCGACCGACCGGCTGGCGGTCGCGCATATAAAAACCGTGCCCCGGCATGTACAGCGCCATTTCCATGAACTGTTCAAAGCTGATGGGCCCGGTCTTCCGAATGAGATTGATGATTTTATCGCGGACGGAACTCACGAGGGGATGGCAAGCATGCGATCGAGCGCCTTTTTTGCCCGGACGCTAATATCTTCCGGAACAGTGATTACGTTGTCCATGGCCTGAAGGGCGTGAAGCACATTCTTGAGCGTATTCCTCTTCATGTTGGGACAGATCATGTCGCTCCGCAAGGGATAAAAAACCTTGTCCGGATTCTCTTTGCGCAAACGGAATATGAGCCCTCCCTCGGTTCCGACAATAAATTCCTTCGCGCCGGAACTCCTGGCATACCGCAGCATGCCAGACGTGCTTGTCACATGGTCGGCCGCCTCAAGTACTTCAAGAGGACACTCAGGATGCGCAAGCACAACAGCATCGGGATGATCCGCCCTCGCCTGCGCAACATCTTTCACGGTCAGACGGTCATGCACATGACAAAAACCATCCCACGTTATGATCTTCTTTGACGAGGTCTTTTGCGCCCAGGCGGAAAGGTTCCGGTCGGGAATGCAGATAATCTCATTCTCAGGCAATGACTCAATAACCTGCGCCACATTGGCAGAAGTACAGCAAATGTCGCTTTCCGCCTTCACTGCTGCAGAGGTATTGACATACGCGACAACGGGAGCCCCCGGATACTTCGCCTTCATATCACGCAAGGTAAAGTCATGAGGGAACGAAAAAACCGGCTGTTTGTCATAGCCGGGAAAAGTTTTCCAGACATGCCGCAGTCCCTCAAGCTGGATCATATCAGCCATCGGACAGCCCGCATCAATTGCGGGCAGCAGCACCGTCTTGTCCGGTGAGAGGATAGCCGCACTCTCCGCCATAAAGTGAACCCCGCAAAAAACGATAACGTCGCAGTCGATGGACGCGGCAGTGCGGGAAAGCTCAAGCGAATCTCCGGTATAATCGGCAATCTCCTGGACTTCATCTCTCTGATAATTGTGGGCAAGCAGTATTGCGTTGCGCTGTTCCTTGAAGCGCATTATTTCATCAACAAGATGCTTTTGATCATGAATCATGCAATCTCCCTGTCAATTGCCAGTGTGAACTTAGTATGAGCCGGATTTGCGGGACAACAGATTGGTGTAAAGAATGGTGCCGTCCCTGAGTGCGACCTTGTGGATGCGTGTCACTGATGAAAGCGGAATATAAGCAAGCGGAGCTGCGCCGGTATAATCACCCATAACTTTCTGCACATAATCGACCGTTTCCGGAATGCCCGGAACGCCGCCTTTCCGGTCAACAGCCTTTGGTCCGGCATTATAGGCGGCAAGCGCAAGCGTCAGATTTCCATTGAAACGGCTGAGCAGATAACGGAGGTATTTCACGCCGCCCTCGATGTTTTCCTCAGGATCAAACGCGTTGCCGACACCCATAAGCTGTGCAGTCTGAGGCATCAGCTGCATCAGCCCAATCGCCCCCTTCGGGGAGACGGCTCTCGAATTCCAGTTCGACTCGGTGCGGATCACCGACTTTACCAGCTTCGGATCGACATTATGCTTCTTCGCTTTTTCCTCGACAATGTCTGTATACGCAGATTTTCTTGCGGCAACCGTTTCGCGTTTTGGTGGTGCCTTAACCGCATCGGATTTCTTGTCTCCATCATCAGAAAGCTTTTCCAGTGACTGCTCAGCCTTCTTGTCGGCAGCGGCTTTCTCAGCTGCAGGCTGAAGAAGCGGCTTGCGCTCTTTATACATGAGGCGATCGGATTTCTTGTACGGAGTGTTCGTAAACACTATGGAACCATCAGGAGCAACAGACTGATATACATCAGCTGCCGCATCACCGACATAAAAGACAAACCCGCTTATAAAAATGCTTACGAATACCATTACCATCATTTGGTTCAATCTTATCATGCAAAGCAGCGAAGATTCAAGAACTTCGCCACCTTACTTGACAAAGGCAGCAGCTTTGCGGTTTAATTAATTTCCTCGGAAGGCGCGTAGCTCAGTGGGAGAGCACTACCTTGACACGGTAGGGGTCAGGGGTTCGAAACCCCTCGTGCCTACCATAAAAAACAACAAAATATAAATACTATAGAAAAAGCCGGCTCATTTTATGAACTCGGCTTTTTCTATAGTATTTATATTTATTTTATTCTGCTGCGGTGTGAAACAGCTCCAAATTTAACCGGACAGCAGTGATATTGCCCCTAAAAGTGTCTTTTCACTTTTTGCACACGTTCTGATTATTTATGTACAATTACGCATGAACGGAAAATCCATAACAAAAGCTTCGGGGGAGCACGAGGCCTTTCAGCAGGCCAAGCTGATAAATTCCTTGGTACGTGTCGGCTCCCCTTTTGACGTTGCGCGCGAGATAGCAGAAGAAGTTTATCTTCAGATGCCGAACGGAGCTCATACCAGGCAGATATTCAAGCTTGCAAAGCGCCTGCTCCGGAAATATAACCGTGTGTCCGTCATGCGCTATTCCCTGAAGCGCGCCATCTATTCGCTCGGTCCGTCGGGGTTTCCGTTTGAGCGGTTCTTTGCGAAGATTCTGCAGTTCTACGGATACCAGTCTTCCACAAACATTACCGTTCGGGGTTTTTGCATTAACCACGAAGTTGATATCATCGCATCGGACAATATCGGCAAGCATATGATCGAATGCAAGTACCACAACAATCCCGGCAAAAAGACCGACGTGAAAGTCGCGATGTATGTGCATGCGCGTTTTCAGGATATAAAGAAGGCATACGATCTTGCGCCCGAGAAAAAAGGTCTGTTCCGCCAGGGATGGCTCGTTACCAACACACGCTGTTCAGGCGACGCAATAGCGTTTGCCGAATGTTCGGGGCTCAAAATAGTCAGCTGGCGCTACCCTGAAAAGCAGCAGAGCCTCGAGCGGCTGATAGAAGACAAAAAACTGTATCCGGTTACGGTGCTACGGTTCCCCGAGCGCCACACGCTTGATATGTGCATCGCCAATGACCTTATTCTGGTGCAGGACTTTGCAATCGCTGACAGTCGGGAAATAGCTGAGCGCCTGCATGTGAGCGAGCATATTGCGCAGAACCTGAAAAAGCAGGCTGTAGAATTATGCAAATAGAGGCCGCAACATGAAGATCGCGCTTATCCAGATGAACAGTGCGTGGGAAGATGAGGCAAGAAATCGAAAAACAGCACTCCATTTACTTGCTGAGGCTGCTCGCGCGGGCTGTGATGTTGCGGTACTGCCTGAGATGTTCGCGACCGGCTTCACCATGAATCTTGCCGTTGTTTCAGACGGTCGCGAGACTTTCGGATTCCTCGGGGAACAGGCAAAAAAAAACAAGATGAACATTATTGCCGGCCTGGCGGCAAAGAGACCGCGGGATCGGCGCGGAACCAACGGCGCTTTTGTCTTTGATCGAACAGGGAGTCAGCGTGATCGGTATGTAAAAATACATGCCTTCCCGCTCTTATCAGAGGACACTTTCTACCGCCCCGGGAAAAAGCCGGTCATTTTCAAGATTGATGAAGTCCTTGCAAGCGTCTTTATCTGTTATGATCTGCGCTTTCCGGAACTCTTCCGGCAGGTCAGCGCCGACGTGCAGGTTGTCTTCGTCATTGCAAATTGGCCTGCGGAGCGGATGATGCATTGGGAAACGCTCCTGAAGGCGCGCGCGATCGAGAATCAATGCTATATTGTCGGAGTTAACCGCCTCGGCAAGGACGGCAATGGCATACAATACACGGGGGGCTCACTGGTCATTGATCCCTTGGGTGCGACTGTCGCACAACTTGACTGGCGTAATGATTGGGCAACAGCGGAAATTGATCCGGGCATGGTTGCGTCTGTGCGGAATCGCTACCCGTTCCTGCCGAAACGTTAACTGGCAGGCAGAAATCCGCTTATTTGTTTTCGTATTTTCTCATGTCCGGACTTCCGAAATGCCGGCATTCGGCAGCTTCCGCATTTATCCGCATGGCACTCCCGCGTGATGCCAAGGTGACAGAGCGGGAAGTCGTATTTAAGCGGGTCTTTCGGATCAAACCGTTTGAGTGCCACGGTTATTTCCACAGCAGTTTTCCAATCATCGCTCTTTCTCGTCGTCAATCCGAAACATCGCCCTATCCTGCCGATATGCAGGTCAAGGGGAATGACTAGCTGGTCGGCGCGCATATTGCGCCAGATGCCAAAGTCCGGTGCCGCTTGCCGGACCATCCACCGGAGGTACAGATTCAGCCGCTTGCAAGCACTCCCATTCAGAGGGGACGGAAATAACTGCGAAAAACCGCGGCTGAGAGAATCTTTTGCTTTCACCGTTGCACGAACCTCGGCGACAAAACCTGTCAGAGCATCCTCCACCGTTGACGCATCCGGGCGCATATGCCGGCAGAAGGCCTTTTCAATGCTGCCATGTTTTTTCATTACCCGGTGCAGCGCGTAAAGCAAAATGTCATCAGTGGTATTGAAACGGTAATAAATGCCGGAAAAAAGTTTTGCGTGGTGCTTTAGCGAAAAATCAGCCAAAAAAGCCGCAGGGCTCTGCCCCATACGGAGAAGAACGCGATCTATGACTGCCTTGAAGAGATCGACCCTGCCATAAGCCAGCACCGCGGAGATAAGCCCTGCAGCTTCAATATCTTGCAGTTCTGTGTATCGGTGCGGAAATTCGAGCGGATCGCCGCTGATGCAAGCGTGGATATCGCATTGTCGATATAGCGTGTCGAGGAACAGCCTGAGTGAAGGCGCCTGGTGAAATAACGATGGGTTCCGAATGGTCATTGATTTTGCGTTATGCATGCACTCGGTCACTGTCGTGCATATTTTATAGACCCGGCATGCTGAACATTATGAAGCTGAGGCCGGACTTGGATCCAGCATCCAAATCCGGCCTTGGTGGTGATTAGCTGATTTTATGCTTCATGATAATCTGTTTCGGTCTTCTGGCAACGACAGGGATTTCAATGTTAAACCGTTCGCTCAGATATGCCACAAGCACTATGGCAAGACCGATGAACGTGTAATAACCGGGCGCCATCATTACCAATCCTTCGAAAAAGTACAAAAACCGTTCAACATAGGTAAGCGGCTTTGTAAAGTATCCCATCAATCCCGCTTCAATCGTAAACATTGCCACAAAGGCACCAAATGCATGGAAAACAATATCTTCCCAGGAACCCTGCATGAGAAACGACGGCACAAAGAGAAAATAAAAGGGCATGATGTAGCCGCCGATGCCGAGGCGCATGGAATCCCATGCAGCCCTGACCCAACTGCCTCCTGATAGGCGACAGCAGTAAATACCGCGATGCAGACCGGCGGGGTCAGGCCTGACTTTAT
>JBBIQQ010000053.1:13899-14687 GCA_037442225.1 Nitrospirota bacterium | reverse complement strand
GCGAATCAGGTCTTCGACGCGATCATGCCCTTCATAACGACACGCGGCTACCTGTTTTTCGCGCCGTATGCCGCCTACGTTCTGATGAAAGCGCTCTGTGCGGATCGAAAAAGGCTTGTTCCTGTGGTTTTTATCGCGATCTTCTCCGCCATTGCCGCTGTTCTGCTTGGTGATTGGCTTGGAAGCGAGATCAAAAAACTGGTCGCGCGGGTACGCCCCTGCAATGCGCTTGAGGGCGTTCATCTTCTGGTCGGCTGCACCAAATCAGGCTCTATGCCCTCCAATCATGCCGCTAACGCCTTTGCCGCTGCCGTTGCCTTCTTTTGTTTTACGAGAAATTTCATCAAGGGCCCGATCAGGTGGTATCCGTTTGCCCTTGCAGCCGCAATCGCATTTTCACGGCCATACGTCGGCGTTCATTATCCTTCCGACGTTCTTGTCGGAGCGCTTATCGGCGCATCTGTCGGCTATGCGCTCTTTCTCACTTATGGTGCATGCCAGAGGCGGTACGAGACGCATCCGCATGAGACGATTCTTGCCTGCACTCTCGCCGTTCTCACCCTTATACGCATCTTTTATATCATGCGGGGTCCGCTCGATCTGAGTCCTGATGAAGCTCATTACTGGGAGTGGGCTCGGCGGCTTGACTTAAGCTATTATTCCAAAGGCCCTGTCGTTGCGTATTTGATCGCGGCCAGCACCTGGCTTTTCGGCGACACCGCCTGGGGCGTCCGCTGCTTCGCGCCGCTCTTTTTTCTTCTGGGCGGCATCGTTCTGTATTCGCTGGT
>JBBIQQ010000053.1:10242-13889 GCA_037442225.1 Nitrospirota bacterium | reverse complement strand
ACCACGAGTCGGTCGCCGGCTTCATGGCCGACGCCTGGTTCCGCGTCCGCGGCGAGCCCGTCGCGACGCTCACGTCGTGTGGGCCGGGCTCGGCGAACCTGCCAGTCGCGCTCGGCTCGGCGCTGCTGGTGCAGATTTTGCCAATGTTCGCGCCGTTTGGCGTTCTTCTGACAATCGATTCACCGTTTCTTTTTTTCTGGATACTTGCGCTCTTCTGTTTCTGGCGCGCGATGGAGTCAACCCCCGGCACGAATCCGCTATCCTCGTGGCTGCTTGCAGGGGTGGTTGTCGGCATCGGACTCCTGACGAAATACACGATGGCTTTTTTCATTGCGAGCGCTTTTCTTTTTCTGATCTTCACGAAGAAACGGCCGCTGTTGTTTACGCCATATCCGTATGTGGCTCTAATGGTGAGCCTGATTGTCTTCAGCCCGGTTGTGTTCTGGAATATGCAGCATGACTGGGTAACGGTTCGCCATACGGCCGGACAGGCGCACGTCGCCGCTGGCCTGCAGGTATCACTGAAAACATTTAGTGAGTTTCTGGGGTCACAGATTGGCATCGTGACGCCGATACTTTTCGCCCTGATGATCATAGTCCTTTTCCGGCGCCGGATGACGGCCGAAGATCTCCGGCCGCAGTTTCTTTTCTGGTTTGCCGTGCCGATACTGGCTTTTTTTCTGATCAAAAGTGTGCAAGGCAAAGTCCAGCCGAACTGGGCCATGACAGGATACGTCACTGCGCTGGTCGCGGTCTGCGGCGGGTACTGGTTTTGGCGCGGCCGTTCAGCAGACATAAGCTTTGGGAAACGGCGGCTTCTTGTCGGCGGGGCGGTTCTGGCTCTCGCCCTGACCGTTTTTGCCCACGTTGTTCCTGTAACCGGCTGGCTGCCGGTGAAGATGGATCCCTCTCAGCGGTTGCGCGGATGGAAGCAGATCGGCGCTGAGGTCGGCCTGCTTCAGTCGGATCTTGCCCGGCGCGGCGTAGTCTTAATCTTCTCTGACAGCTATCAGGTTGCGAGCGAGCTGGCCTTTTATGTGCCGGGCCGACCGGTCACCTACTGCATAAACAACGGCCGGCGCATGAATCAGTATGATTTCTGGCCCGGAATGAACGAAGCTGCTCAACAGGCAAAACTGGGAGAGGAAGTCAACGGCATTTATGTGAATTCAGGCGCCGGAGAGCCGCCTGAACAGGTTCTCAAGGCATTTCAGCGCGTTGAGAAAAAAATCGTTACGGTATATGATAAAAGTCGGACACTCCGGCACTATGGGGTCTTTCTCTGCTACGGGTTCAGGGGACTATCGCAGGAGCCGCCCAAAACTTACTAACTCCATACGAGGACATGCATGACGGTAACAGTTGTCATCCCGTTGTTGAATGAAGAAGAGAATGTAACGATTCTGTACGAGCGTCTTCACCGATCGCTCGAAAAGCTCGGGACGGAATACGAAATCATATTTGTCGATGACGGCAGCACCGATCGCACGCTTTCACTGCTGGAAGACATTCAGAAGAACGACCGCAATGTCGTTATTTTGAGTCTCCGCCGGAATTTCGGCCAGACAGCGGCTTTTGCAGCGGGGTTCGATTTCGCGCGGGGTGATGTCGTCATCACTATGGACGGCGACCTGCAGAACGACCCGGACGACATCCAGAAAATGCTCGACGCGATCGCTGATGTTGACCTGGTCAGCGGCTGGAGAAAGAATCGTCAGGACGCCCTTGTCTCGCGCCGGCTGCCGTCAAAAATCGCAAACTGGCTAATCAGCCGCGTTACCGGCGTGCGTCTGCACGATTACGGCTGCTCCCTTAAGGCATATCGGCGAGATGTGGTAAAAAACCTTCGTCTCTATGGAGAAATGCACCGGTTCATACCTGCCGTCGCCAGTTGGTATGGCGTCAGAATCAAGGAAATCGAGACGATGCACCACCCGCGTCTGCACGGCACGTCAAAATACGGCATAGGACGCACTATCAAGGTTCTGCTCGACCTCATCACAGTCAAATTCCTCCAGAGCTTCTCGACCAAGCCTATACAGTTTTTCGGGCCGATTGGAGTGCTGTTCGCTGTTCTCGGTTCCGCGATATGCGCGTATCTGGCGATGGAGAAGCTGTTCTATGGCGTATCAATCGGCGGCCGCCCGCTGCTCATGCTCGGGGTGCTTCTGATTATCGTCGGCGTGCAGTTCATCGGGCTCGGCCTGCTCGGAGAAATGATAGTCCGCGTTTATCACGAAAGCCAGAAGAAGCCTATCTATACCCTCAAGAAAATCCTCGGCCCGAGTGCATAACGTTGCCAAAAAAATCCCGCTGATAGGCCTCAAACTCTGCGTCAGCGGCGTTCTGATGTGGCTTCTTCTCACCAGAACGAGCGGAGAAAGCCTGCTGGAGTCGGTTCGTCAAGTTCATCCCGCTGCGTTTGCCGGAGCGGTAGCATGTTATTTTGCCGCCGTCGTTTTATCCTGTATTCGCTGGAGCATGCTCATCCCGTTCCGCATCGGATTCAGGCGGCTGTTCAGTCTCTACATGGTCGGCTCTTTTTTCAATACCTGCCTGCCGGGGCTGGTCGGCGGTGATGCGGTCAAGGCATTCTATCTCGCATCCGATCTCAAATCTGAAAAAGCCTGCCCGCCAAAGGCCGGCCGGGTCGGCGGCGCCCTGCAGCACAGCGACGCGCCATACAGCGTTGCGTTCGCATCCGTGTTTATGGACAGATATGTCGGCCTTGCAGGTCTGCTCGCGCTCGGCCTGCTCGCCTATCCGTTCGGCCGGGACTCCCTTGTTTCGCTCTCTCTGATCTGGGCGTTTCCCGTCATCTTTTTTGGCTTTCTGACGGTGAGCGCGGCGCTGATGTTTTTTCGCTTCCCCGGAAATGTCCGTTTTCTGGTGACGCTTTCGGACTATTTTCATCTGTACCGTTCGGACCGGGCCCTGCTGGCAAAGACCGTCTTGTACTCACTTGGTGTCCAGATGCTCGGTTTTGTAGCTGTCTTCTGGCTTGCCCACGGTCTAGGCCTGACTATATCGCTCCTGCATATAGCTGTTTTTCTTCCGCTGATAATACTGCTCACCCTGCTGCCAGTTTCGATCTCAGGCCTCGGAGTGCGCGAGGGCGCGTTCGTCTTCTTTTTCGGTGCAATAGGCATTCCGCCTGAAAAGGCGATGGCGCTTTCACTGCTCTGGTTTCTGTCGATAGTTGCAGCAGGTTTGTGGGGACTGTTTGAATATTTACGCGTACGCGCGGCTTTTTGCGGCAAGGAAAAAGAGCAGCCGTTTTAAATCGCGCAGATTATCGGCGAATTCCTGCTCCTCAAAAAATTCGTAAAGACCGAGCAGCATCGCTTCGTCATGCAGGCCCAATTCATACTTGTCAATGACGCCCTCCGCGATAAAAGGAATATCCTCCCTCCGCTCTCTGAGCGGTGGAACGCGGATCGGATGCGGAGCAAGCTGTAGCGCCAGCGCGGAAGAAGAGCGGCCGGCAGCGGCTTCTTCAAGAAAGTTGTTTTTTGTTGAGAGCATCAGCTTCACATTGAAGGCAACCGCGGTAGTCCCTCCGATCGGGTAAAAGGAACCGTTTCTGAGCACGTCCGCCAGTTTTTCCTGCAAGACAACCGGCATGCGGTCGATGTCTTTCAGCAGAA
>JBBIQQ010000053.1:0-10232 GCA_037442225.1 Nitrospirota bacterium | reverse complement strand
GTCCCTTCGTTTGCCAGCAATAGAAGTCCCTTCTGCTTATCGAGCCCCATGAATCCGCCTTTTGCGCCGAACAGCTCAAGCTCGATCGTCTCGTCATCCATGGTGCCGCAATGGAGCGCAAGAAAGGGCTTGTCTTTCCGGGGATTGTCAGGGTGTTCATGCAGGGCTGCCGCCAGCAGGCGCTTGCCGACGTTCGGCTCTCCATAGATTAGAATGCAGCGGTCCGCGGCATTTGCCGCATAGGCTGCCACAAGCTCCTGATCGAAAGCTTTGTTGTTGGTCGCGAAGAGATACGTCGGGTATTGGTACGTTTGCGCTTCGGCCAGGTATGTGAGAGCTACGTCATCGACGCGAAACTCCGTGCAGAGCGATTCAACCTTGGCGACAACATCGGCAAGAAGTTCCTCAGAGGCGCTTTCGGAGAGTTTGAAGTGGCGCTTGCTCAGTTCCTGATACCGCTCTCGCGACTCCACGACCAGCGGAAATAACAGCGATTGGGCGCCTGCCTCCGCAACATCCCGCAACTGGAAAAGCTGAAGTGTTTTATAGCTGATCGAAAGTCGCCCTGCCTGATCGAAGCGTTCTCGGCGGCCTTCCGGACCGAATGTGACGCCCATGAGGGTGATAATATCGCGGTAGAGCTTCGGCGCCACGACCTGCATTTTCAGCTGCTCCAGGTGATCGGTGCCGAAAATGCGTCGTTCAATGTAAATGCGATCTTCCATGGGGATGCGGAGCAGAAAATCGAGAATCTTCGGATACTGCGGATTCTGGCCGAGCAGCGTCAGCATGCCGAGCACCGGCAGAGTGCTGGAGAAATACGCCTCCTCCTCATCGCCGATTCCAGCGGACCCGTTGATATGAGCCGCTATCTCTCCGCTCAGTACCGTATAGACCCAGAGCAGCAAGTTTTTCTCATCAAGATAGTGGTCATGATTCAGGATTATGCGCTCGAGCATATCCGTGCCGATCATTGCAATCGCCTGCGTGATGGTTGTAACTTCCCCGCCGCGCTCCGAGAGGTTTAGCGCGGACAGCGTGGAGAAATAGAGGCCCGGATCGTATCGTATCAGATCGGAGATTTTCTGGACAGAAATGCTGTCGCTCGTAACAAAAGCGCGGAGGAGGGCAATAGTATGCTGGAAAACGGGCGTTACCATCAGTGCTATAATAATCAATTCATGTTCAAAGAGCAAGATTTTGATATTGTAGTTATCGGTGCCGGGCATGCCGGTTGCGAGGCAGCGCTTGCCGCCGCGCGTCTGGGTTTTGAGACCTGCCTGTTCACGATCAATCTCGACACCATCGCCCAGCTTTCGTGCAATCCCGCCATCGGCGGACTTGCGAAGGGGCACCTCGTGCGCGAAATTGACGCGCTCGGCGGCGAAATGGCACTCACCACCGACCGCTCCGGTATTCAGTTCCGCATGCTCAATCTTTCAAAAGGGCCTGCTGTATGGGCACTGCGCGCTCAGGCCGACCGCATGCTGTATCGGTCAATCATGAAGCAGGTGCTTGAAGAGCAGCCGCGCCTCCGGATCAAGCAGGCGATGGTCGAGCGCATTGAGATAAAAAACGGGCGCGTGCTGGGCGTTGTCACATCTCTCGGCGTGCTGTACGGAGCCCGGGCGGTTATTGTTACGACCGGCACGTTTTTAAAGGGGCTCATTCATATCGGCATGGAAAGTTGTCCGGCGGGTCGTGCGGGCGAGTTTCCGTCTGTTACTCTTTCCGACTGCCTGCGCGATTTGGGGTTCAGTCTCGGCCGATTAAAGACCGGCACCCCGCCGCGCATTGACGCCAAAAGTATCGACTTCAGCCGCCTTCACCCCCAGCATGGAGACGAGCCGCCGATGCCGTTTTCATACCGCACGGAGGCTATCCAAAATCCTCAGCTTCCGTGCTATAGCACTTATACCAATCAGAAGACACATGACATCATACGAAACAATCTCGACCGGTCGCCTTTGTATGGCGGCAGAATCAGCGGCGTCGGCCCGCGCTACTGCCCATCCATTGAAGACAAGGTCGTTCGGTTTTCGGAGAAAGATCGTCACCAGATATTCCTGGAGCCGGAAGGGCTCTGCTCCAGAGAATATTATGCGAACGGCATATCGACGAGCCTGCCCTATGACGTGCAGCTGGCCCTTGTGCGCAGTATCGAGGGGCTTGAGCGCGCGGAGCTCATGCGCCCTGCCTATGCAATTGAATACGACTATGTGCCGCCAACGCAGATTCGCCACAGCCTCGAAACAAAGGCTGTGGCCGGCCTGTACTTTGCCGGGCAGATCAACGGAACCTCAGGCTATGAAGAGGCCGCCGCACAGGGATTGATGGCAGGCATCAACGCGGCCCTGCAGCTCAGAGAGCAGGAGCCGCTCATCCTGCGGCGCGACGAGGCATACATCGGCGTTTTGATTGACGATCTGGTGACAAAAGGCACCAGCGAGCCGTACCGCATGTTCACCTCGCGCGCCGAATACCGGCTGTTGCTCAGGCATGACAACGCTGATTTCCGCCTGATGGACAAAGGCCATCTCATCGGCTTGCTGCCTGATAAAGCATTCGAAGCATTCCGTCTGCGGAGGAGTCTCCTGAAACGTGAGTACGCCCGGCTGGAGCGCGAGCGAATCAAGCCGGGCGATGCGCTGAACGCGCGACTGAAAGAACTCGGCACGCCGCCGCTGTTCGAAGATTATCCGCTCGAAAAGCTTCTGAAGCGCCCGCAGATCAGATACGCCATTATCAGGGAATTTGCGCCCGCACCGGAAGAACTGCCGGCCGATGTTCAGTCGCTTGTCGAAATCCGAGTCAAATATGATGGATATATCAAGCGGCAGGTGGAGCTTGCGGATCGGATGAAACGGTATGAAGAAAAACGCATTCCGGATGGATTCAACTTTGGCGGTCTGCCGGGACTTTCGCGTGAGGTTGTGCAGAAGCTGAAGGAAGTGCAGCCGCGCACTATCGGGCAGGCGGGCAGGATACCCGGCGTAACTCCCGCGGCAGTCTCCATTGTTCTCATAGCGGTGGAAAAGCAGTGGCAGCAGTCAAAGATCACCTGATCCGTGGGCTTGCCGGGCTCGGCATCGCTCCGTACGCGAGAGTAATTGACGCGTTCCTTCTCTATCTTGCGGAGCTGAAAAAGTGGAATAAGGCGTACAACCTCACGGCGATAACGGATGACAATGAAATCGTCGCCAAGCATTTCCTCGACTCGCTGCTGTATCTGAAGGCGCTGCCCGCGTCGACACAGAGCGTGTGCGATATTGGCAGTGGAGCTGGGTTTCCGGGCATTCCGATAGCCCTTGTCCGTGCTGATCTTTCCGTCACGCTTATCGAGCCGTCCAGAAAGCGGTGCGCTTTTCTGCGCCACATCGTAAAACGCCTGCACGTTGCCAATCTTGAAGTGATTGAATCAGGAGCCGAAGTGGTCGGAGAGCGGCGGTTTGATGCTGTCCTGACCCGCGCGACGTTTTCAGCCGCCGGGCTGATCAAAAAAACTCGACACCTTCTTCCGCGCCACGGCGTATTTATCCTGAGCAAGGGGGAGAAAGCAAAGGAAGAGTTGACGCAGATTCCCGACGGATTCCAGGCTGAAACGATTACAGTCGCGCTTCCCGGCACGGACATTGAGCGGAAGCTGATAATCGTAACCCCGCACTGACCAATAAAAAGGGGATGCCGCGCCGACGAGCGGAAAGATTGATGGTTCTGGGAAAGGATTCCCATTGCCGCCCCCTGATGAACATATCCATTGAAAGTTAATCAGGGAATTGTCAATGCGAGCAACTTGCATCAGTGCCACCGATAGCTGGTAGATACGTTCCCTTAAGTGCGGGGGAGAGAGGATCGGAAAAAAGAGCTCCATCTAATTAATTTATATGCATAAAAATACGCTTATTTTAGGAAACATTGTTTTTCAACGAGCTGCGAATTATGGCTCGGCAAGGGCTCTGAATTTCTGTAAAACTTTCCGACAGAAAGACAGGTTTTTATTTTTTCGCACTGGTTGCTTCTGAAAAATCAGCGGAAAATTGACAGGGAGCAGAATTATTTAGTAATATTTCAATTCACGGGGCGTAGCGCAGTTTGGCTAGCGCACCTGCCTTGGGAGCAGGGGGTCGGAGGTTCGAATCCTCTCGCCCCGATTTTTTCTCTATTTTTCGGTTCTTTGTTTTTGTTGCGCCTGTAGCTCAGATGGATAGAGCAACTGCCTTCTAAGCAGTGGGCCAGGGGTTCGAATCCCTTCAGGCGCGCCAATAAAGTCGGTGGGTGTAGCTCAATGGCAGAGCACTGGATTGTGGTTCCAGTAGTTGCGGGTTCGATCCCCGTCATCCACCCCATCTCCCCTCTCAACAAAACTACATAACCTAAGTTTTCTCATTCTTGATGACCCCTACCCGTAAGCTCCCCCATTAGGGAGACAGTATCTGCAGTAGTAACTAAAAGTGTTTACAGGTAGTGGCTCAGAGCAGTAAAAAAGAGCCATGGACTTCCGGTTAAGATAGTTTACCCCAAACATCTTGACCAAAGGAGGAAGCACCATGACTCATCAACCGGAAGCTCAATATTATGGAGCTTGGACAGACTCTCGGCAACATCAGCGATGCGTGTCGTAAGCTGGGGGTCAGCCGTCAGCATTATTACGATATCAAGCAGGCAATCAAAGAAGACGGTCTTGAAGGCCTTCTGGAGAAATCCTGCAGATCCCCCCGCATCGGCAATCAGGTGCCTCTTGAAATCGAGCAGCGAGTTCTGGATTATTCCCTTCAGTTTCCTGCACATGGTCAGAAACGAACCTCCAATGAGCTACGCAAAGAAGGCATAATCATCAGTGACGGCGGAATCAGAAGCATATGGCTCCAGCATAAACTCCAAAGGTCAATTTTGCCTGCCGATTGACATGCCGGTTGACAATTTTCGCAGATTGCGATTCTCTTTCCATAAAATTGCATCGTTCAATATGATTATTTTTCGCGCGCATGTTACGCCTATATGCTGGCAGGAAAGGATCCGATTCTCGTTAAACGGAGGGTTGCAAAAAAGACTGCGGTGCACTACAATCGTAAATAGAAATAACTTCTATTTACGAGGAGCGCATGCCCCAATTTTTGCAGAAGCTGCGCGAGCTTGGACTCAAGGCAACCCCCAAGCGGTTGGCCATTCTCGAGATTCTGGCGGATACGCGAATATATATGAGCCCCGATGATGTCTGGAGCAGCATGAAGGATAGGTTTTCAAAGATCGGGCTTCCTACGGTATATCGGAATCTCGAAGACCTAGCAAAAGGCGGCGTGATAGCAACGATTCTGCACCCGAATCGCCAGCTTTATTACTACCTCTGCCCGAATGAGGAACACCATCATCATTTTGTCTGTGTGACATGCAGAAAGGTTGACGACATCAACTTTTGCGCGTTTAGCCAGATAGAGCGCGATATGTCGCGCAGTATCAACGGGACTGTGCTTTCACATACTTTTCAGGTGAGCGGGGTTTGTTCGGCATGCCTCGAGTCCGAACAAAGGCCATCGCGGGAGGGGTCCGCATGACACGAAGTGTTTTGGTCTTTATCGCGGTGTGCATGCTTTTGTCGGCAGCCTGCTCGCGACAGACTGAGCCGGTTTCGGCTGAGCCGAAGGTGAGCGTTGTGACGACCCTTTTCCCGCTGTATGACTTCGCCCGCAGCCTCGCAGGAGATAAGGCCGAGATTCTTCTGTTGCTGCCTCCGGGAGCTGAACCGCACAGCTTTGAGCCAAAACCGTCCGATATCGCGCATCTGGCGAAGGCGGATATCTTTATATTTACCAATAAATACATGGAGCCCTGGGCAGGACAAATGGTAAAGGTGGCTGAAAACGGCGGGTTGCTGATTGTTGACGCGAGCCGTGGAATCAACCTGATAGAAGGAGCTGATGAGCATCAACACGGGATCAAGGGAAAGCATGAACATGCATCGGCAGGGCATATCCCTGACCACGGCAGGGTGGATCCGCACATCTGGCTCGATTTCAGAAACGCAATGAAGATGGTTGACGCGATTCGCGATGGTTATGCGCAGAAGGACCCCGCGCGGAAACACTACTATGAGCAGCGGGCCGAAGAACTCAAGGGCCACCTCACGGCGCTCGACAGCAGATATACGGCGATGCTTGCAACCTGCCGGACAAAGGTGATGGTCAGCGGCGGGCACTTTGCCTTTGGGTATTTGGCCAAGAGGCATGGATTGCGCTATATGTCAGCCTACGGGTTTTCACCCTCTGCGGAACCTTCCCCGCGAGACCTGATCCGGCTGAGCAGGATAATCCGGCAGCACGGCGTCAGGTATCTGTTTCACGAAGAGCTTGTCGAGCCGCGTGTAGCCGAAACCATCGCACGGGAAACCGGAGCTGGATTGCTGTTGTTGCACGGGGCTCACAACATCGCCAAAGCTGACTTCGAAAAAGGCGTTACTTTTCTGCAGCTTATGGAAAAAAACTATGAAGCGCTCCGCACAGGGCTGGAGTGTCAGTAACCTCCATGCAAGGCGAACAGCTCACCATAGGATTTCCTGAACCTGAGCGATTGATTGGCGATACTCTCCGGCGTTTCGCCGGAATGCCCCTGCATATTGTCTTCACCGACAACAGTTCCAGCATGATTTCATACCGCACGACGGTAAAGCAGACCGTCGTGCGGATGCACCGGATGTTTCTCGCCGCAGATGAGCAAGTGCTTGCGGACATCGCTGCCTTTATCAAGAACAGGAGCGCGGCTACCCCGGCCCTGCGCGGGTTCATCTGTTCGCACGGTCATCTTGTCAGGCCCGCGCGACAGCACAGCCGCACCGTGGTAAGCAGCGGCAGGGTTTATGATCTTTCGGCAATATTTGCGAAATTGAATGCGCGGTATTTCTCCGGTGCGCTCTTGTCGGCCATAACTTGGAGCAGGCGGTCGCCGCGTTCTGGCGTCCGCAGGAGAAATCTGGGCAGTTACGACCGCAAACGAGAACTGATTCGTATCAGCCGCTATCTTGACCGGAAGTCCGTGCCCCGTTACTACGTCGAATATGTCGTCTATCATGAGATGTTGCATGAGGCGGTTGGCGTGCAGCAGAATAATGGCCGCTGCCTTATCCATACAGCCGAGTTCAGGCGGCGAGAGAAGCTCTTTCGCGACTATGATCTGGCGATGGCGTGGGAGAAAGGCAGCCGCTGATCCTTTTTTGGTTCGTTGACTAAGCTGGAACGCGGCAGGTAAAATTCCCCAATGCAGCACGCCGACTTTGTTCCCCTCCATGTTCATACCGAATACAGCTTGCTTGACGGCGCCATCAAGATCGATGAGCTTGTTCAGCAGGCAGTGCGGTACAAACTGCCTGCTGTGGCGATAACCGACCACGGCGGGTTGTTCGGCGCGATTGAATTCTACAAGAAAGCCACAAAAGCGGGAGTCAAACCGATTATCGGATGTGAAGTCTATGTTGCTCCGGGCAGCCGCCTGGATCGCCAGAAAGAGAATATCGACGGCCTTTCCGATGAGGCGGCGTTCCACCTGATCCTTCTGGCCCGCAACCGCGACGGATACCGGAACCTCTGCAGGATGGTCACCAAGGCGTATCTGGAAGGATTTTACTACAAACCCCGCATCGACAAGGATTTGCTCGAACAATACAGCGGCGGGCTTATCGGTCTTTCGGCCTGCCTGAAGGGTGAGGTCCCTTTCTACCTCGCGCATGACCGATGGGAAACGGCCCGCGAGCGGGCACTCTGGTACAAACGGGTTTTGGGGCCGCAGAACTTTTATTTGGAGATTCAGAGCAACGGGCTGCATGAGCAGGCTGAGGTGAACCGTAAGCTCATCCAGTTGTCTGAAGAGCTGCACATCCCGCTGGTTGCCACGAATGATTGCCATTATCTGCGTCAGGACGACACGCGCGCGCATGATATTCTGCTCTGCATCGGCACGGGCAAGACGGTGAACGATGCCAAGCGGATGTCGTTCGGCACCGATCAGTGCTATTTCAAGTCTCCGGATGAAATGAAAGAAGCATTCGCAGAGGCGCCGGAAGCGATTCAGAACACGGTGAAAATAGCTGAGCGCTGCAACTTTGACTTTGATCTCGGCAAGCATCTTCTGCCCGAATACGAAGTTCCTGAAGGGTACACGCCTGAAACCTATCTGGAAGATCTGGCACTCAAGGGCGTAGAGAAAAAGCTCCGCTCTGAATTGCCACAGCACTACCGGGAGCGGCTTGATTTTGAGCTGAAAGTCATCAGAAAGATGGGATTTGCTTCGTACTTTCTGATCGTTTGGGACTTCATCAAATATGCGAAGACCAGCGGCATTCCGGTCGGGCCGGGCAGAGGGTCGGCTGCCGGAAGCCTCATTGCATACGGTCTCGGGATTACCGAAATAGATCCGATTCGCTATCATCTGTTGTTTGAGCGCTTTCTGAACCCTGAACGAGTCAGCATGCCGGATATTGATGTTGATTTCTGCAAAGACCGGCGGCAGGAGGTCATTGCTTATGTTCAGGATAAGTACGGCAAAGAGAACGTCGCGCAAATCATTACCTTCGGAACGCTTGCTTCCAAGGCCGCGGTGCGTGATGTCGGCCGTGTCCTGAATATTCCCTATGCTGACGTGGACAGAATCGCAAAGCTCATCCCGTCCGGCCCCTCCGTCGAGTCACTTGATCGCGCGCTGAAGCTTGAGCCGCAATTGCGGGAGCTTTATGAAAACGACCATCAGGTGCGGGAGCTGATTGATATCGCAAGGCGATTGGAAGGCCTCTCGCGCCATGTATCGACTCATGCGGCGGGCGTGGTTATTGCCCCCGAGCCGCTCACAAACTATACCGCTTTATATAAACAGCCCTCCGAAGATGTTATTACGACGCATTTTGATATGAGCTCGATCGAAGCGGTCGGTCTGTTAAAATTCGACTTTCTCGGCCTCAAGACGCTGACGATTATTGATAAAACCCTTCAATTTCTGAGGCAGCAGGGCCGCGAACTGAATATTGCCGACATTCCGCTCGATGACGAAAAGACGTTCAGGTTGCTGAGCTCCGGCGAGAGCACCGGGATATTTCAGCTCGAAAGTGCTGGCATGCGCGACATTCTTGTGAAGATGCATCCGAATGCCATCGAAGACCTTATTGCGCTCGTCGCATTGTACCGGCCCGGCCCGATCGGCAGCGGCATGATCGATGAATTCATCAAGCGGAAAAAAGGCGAACTGCCGATAGCATATGATTTCCCTGAACTGGCGAAGATCTTATCGGAAACTTACGGAATCATCCTGTACCAGGAACAGGTCATGATGATTGCAAACAAGATGTCAGGATTCAGCATGGCGCAGGCTGACGTGCTCCGGAAGATAATGGGCAAGAAAAAACCGGAGGAAATGGCGAAGCAGAAAGAAGGCTTCGTCAAAGGGGCAGTTGCCAAAGGATTTCCGGAGCAGAAAGTTATCGCGCTTTTTGATCTGATAGCTAAGTTTGCTGAATACGGATTCAACAAGTCGCACTCGGCCGCCTACGGCTACCTTGCGTATCAGACCGCGTACCTGAAGGCGCACTATCCGGTCGAGTTTATGACTGCCAACCTTACGGCAGATATGGGGGATACCGACCGCATCGTTATGTTGATCGAAGAGTGCCGGAAGGCCGGCATCGAGGTCATGCCCCCGGACATCAGCGAAAGTGAACGCGAATTCAAGATAGTCGGCAGTTCAATCCGTTTCGGGCTCGAGGCTGTGAAGGGCGTCGGCGGCGCGGCAATCGAGATTATGCTCGGGGAGCGCGAAAAGGCGGTTTTTTCAACATTTGAAGAGTTTCTCGGCCGAGTTGACGGCAAAAAAGTGAACAAGAAGGTCATCGAAAGCCTTATCAAGGCTGGTGCTTTTGATTCTCTGTACGTAGCAGACGGTCTGAACAAATTCGCGGCGCGCGCGAGAGCTATCGGGGAGCTTTTAAATCCGGCAAAGGTCAGGAACGGCGGGATGAGCCTCTTTGGCGATCCTGAGCCGACCGCAGCGTCCCAACCGCTCTGGAACGAGGCGACGCTGCTCGGCTATGAGAAAGACTCTCTCGGCTTTTTTGTCTCCGGCCACCCGCTGTCGAAATATCGGAGGGCGCTCTTCAGCATGAATGTGACGCGCATAGCCGATTTGCTGAAGCAGATAGAGCAGGTTGAAAAGGGTGAAGATGAGGGGCGTATTGAGGCAAGGATTGCCGGCATTATTAC
>JBBIQQ010000052.1:0-14690 GCA_037442225.1 Nitrospirota bacterium | reverse complement strand
ATCCAGCAATAAAGCGCTGGCTGGGAAGAGGCGCCTATGCGCTCAGCACCGTCAGAGCCGTGCTCAGGTATCAGCCAAAATCCCTCGCCATTATATATACACGGTCGGACGGTTCCGTTGCCGAAACAAGCGGCACGTCGGTCATTGTGAGCAACGCCTCGCGGTACGGAGGAGATTTCGTCATAACGCCGGGCGCCAACATTGCGGAGCCGTTGCTGAAACTTGTGGTTGTTCAATCCGCGTGTCCCGCTGATTTTCTGAGGTTGCTCGCCGCAATAGCCTCTGGAAAGAAAATACCCGGAGCGCTTTACGAAACGGTCACATCAGTGCGGGTTGACGGGGAGAGTCATATACAGATCGACGGAGACTATGCGGG
Source organism: Nitrospirota bacterium (assembly GCA_037442225.1). Classification (GTDB taxonomy): domain Bacteria; phylum Nitrospirota; class Thermodesulfovibrionia; order Thermodesulfovibrionales; family Dissulfurispiraceae; genus JAAYUK01. The sequence goes on along the minus strand of JBBIQQ010000052.1, from coordinate 14,314 downwards.
CACCACGCCTGTTGTCATAGACGTGGTGCCCGGCAGTTTACAGCTTGTTATGCGAGGTTAGCGCTTACTCAGCCTTCGGTTCCTCAGCGGCTGTCGGCGGCGCAAAGCAGGCTTCTTCCTTCTGGAGCGTCGCCCAGTATGCATCAACATGATCCTGAGCAGCTTTCAGCATCCACTCGTTTTCAGGAGCGAACATATGCTTGAAGCGGCCCTGTGGCTTGAGAAAGTCGACAAGCGGCTTCTTCTCACGCGGTTTCTGAGTGATTTTAGTCACGCCGTTTTCTATCTCAAAAAGCGGCCAGTAGCAGGTTTCAACCGCGAGCTTGGCCAACTTGATGGCGTCGTCGCTCTGGCTTCTCCAGCCGCGGTTGCACGGCGCGATGATGTTGATGAACTTGGGGCCTTTAATCTCATGCGCCTTGCGGATCTTCTTCATCAAATCCCCCCAGTGGCTCGGCGAGCATTGCGCCACATAGGGGACGCCATGTGCGGCAATAATCTTCGTCATATCCTTGCGCTGCTGCAGCTTGCCGGGGATATGGCTGCCGACCGGGCAGGTGGTGGTGTCGGCGCCGAACGGGGTCGCTGACGAACGCTGGATACCGGTATTCATATATGCACCGTTGTCATAGCAGATGTACGTCATGTCGTGACCGCGCTCCATGGCGCCCGAAAGACTCTGAAAGCCGATATCATAGGTGCCGCCATCTCCTGCGAACGAGATGAACTTTATCTCCTCGCTGATCTTGCCCTGCTTCTTCAGCGAACGATACATGGTCTCGACGCCGGAAATGCTGGCAGCGGCATTTTCGAATGCGGTGTGAATCCACGGGATCTTCCACGCGGTATATTCCGAGATGCAGGACGAAACTTCCAGACAACCGGTTGAATTTGAAGAAATGACCGGGTAATCGGTGGCCAGAAGGACCATCTTGACGACGGTCGGCGCGCCGCATCCGGCACACAGGCGGTGGCCCGGCGTAAAGAGTTCTTCTTTCCTGGACAGTTCTTTTAAGGTCAATGGTGTCGCCATATTACCCCCTCACTCCGATATATTCTTTGATGGACTTAACCTTGCCGTCCTTTGCGATCCGGATGAGTTCGTCAATCGTGTACTCAGCCTGATCCGGCATATAGTCGCGGCCGCCAAGACCGTAGATTTTGTTGATCATGACCGGCTTCTGCTGATTCGGATACAATGCATTTGAGATGTCTGCAAACAGCGGTCCGTAGGAACCGCCGAAACAGTCAGCGCGATCCAGCACGGCCAGCGCCTTGACATGCTTGAGGGCTTCACCCATCTGTTCATAAGGAAAAGGTCTGTACATACGCGGCTTCAAAATGCCGACCTTGATTCCCTTCTCGCGGTATGAATCCACAACATCCTTGGTGGTTCCGGCGGCCGAACTCATAACCGCAATGGCGATTTCAGCATCTTCCAGCCTGTAGCTCTCAAAAAGACCGTACTTTCTGCCGGATATCTTTTCAAACTCAGCGGCAACTTCAAGGACAACGCCCGGCACCCTGGCCATAACCGCGTCATGCGCCTTGCGGAACTCCATGTACATGTCGGTCAGAATCAGCGGACCGATGCTCTTCGGGTTCTTGATGTCGAGCAGCGGGTTGACTGCCTTGTATTCACCGATAAAAGCGCGGGCTGCCTCATCATCAATCATGCTCATCGTCTCTATCGAGTGACTGGTGATGAATCCGTCGAGTCCGACCATGACAGGCAGCCTGATGTCGAGATGCTCCGCGATACGAAATGCCATGAGCATATTGTCATACGCTTCCTGCGCATTTTCAGAGTAAAAGTGTATCCAGCCGCAGTCGCGCATGCCCATACCGTCGGAATGGTCTCCGTGAATGTTCAGCGGCGCGGCAAGCGCCCTGTTGGCAACACCCATGATAATCGGAAGACGAAGGCCCGACGCCACAAAGAGCATTTCCCACATAAGGGCAATCCCTTGCGCTGCGGACGCCGTTGCAACGCGGCCGCCCGCTGCCGCCGCGCCGATGCAGGCACTCATAGCGCTGTGTTCGGATTCAGTAAGAACCATCTCTGTCTTGACTTCGCAGTTCGAAACAAAGCTGGTAAAACGCTGCATGATGTCAGTTGCCGGTGTGATAGGATAGGCGCCGCAAACGTCCGGGTTTGCGATGCGCATTGCCTGGGCGACTGCTTCGTTACCGGTAATAGCAACTCTCTTGCCCATTATTTGCCCTCCTGTTCCATGACAATTGCCTTCTGGCCTTTTTTGCCAGGGCATTCGAGGGCACAGATACCGCACCCTTTGCAGAAATCGAAATCAAACTGCTCACGCTTGCCGTCCCTGACCTTGACGGACATATCAGGACAGTACACCCAACAGAGCAGACAGTGAATGCAGTTTTCCTCAATCCACTTCGGCTTCATCGCGCGCCAGGAGCCGGTCTTGAATTTCCGGGCGCTGCCTGGCTCAAGAATCACTGCACCGGGAGTAATTTCTTTCCATGTTTTCATCCTTCTTTTACCTCCGAATACCCGCGTTTGACTGCATCGAGGTTGCCGTCGATGATCTTCCGGGAGAACTTTTTCCCGAAGCTCTTTTCGACATCTTCCAGAACCGATGCGAGCGGAAGCAACTGGGAAGCCATGGTTACCGCGCCAATCATCGGCGCATTCGGCATCTGGCGGCCGATAGTCTCAACTGCGATCGTGCTTGCATCTACAGTTATGACTCTCTGGGTCGGCTTCGCCTTGAGTTTCTCGCGGATTTCTTTCGGGTCCTTCCGGGTGTTGACGATGAACACAGCATTCTCCAGAGCCCCCTCAGTGACATCAATCGCGTCCAGAAGCGTTGAATCGACGACCGCAACAATGCCGGGATTCTTGACCGGACAATGCATCCGGAGTTCCTTGTCGCTGATCCTGTTGAACGCCCGCAACGGAGCGCCCGCCCTTTCCGGCCCATACTCAGGGAAGGCCTGAACATCGCGTCCACCGCTCAAACATGCATCGGCGAAGACCTTGGCCGCAGTTACGGTACCCTGACCGCCTCTGCCATGCCATCTGATTTCTAAATTCTCTGCCATGGTTTCCTCCTTGCGTGATACATATCGCAAAACGATATGTCTGTTAAGCCATTGAAAATAGAACCTTTTTAAGAGTTACTCATTGTAGCAGAAACAAACAATCACCGACAACTGAAAAATACTTATAGGGCATATTTCGGGCATTTATTCCAAAATATTGAGCAGGCAAAAAAACTCCTGCATGCAACAAATGCCGGCCTGGCGCCTCTTCCAAAAATCCAGACTGACTGCTGAATGCAATGCCTGAAGATTATTATAATATTTTATGATGCTCATTAGCAATACTTTTGCGGTAAAAATAAGGGGGGACGGCAAAACCATCCCCCTGATGCAAAGAACAGGGTTGCTCTATCCGCGGTTGAACAACGGGATATAGTGCTTTTTCCCCTTCAGCGAGGTAACGAATGATGGTCTGATAATACGACCCTGCACAATCTCTTCAATCCGGTGCGCGGACCATCCTGCCACACGTGCCATAGCAAAAATCGGGGTGAACAGTTCAGTCGGAATGCCCATGCATTTATACACAAAGCCGGAATAGAAGTCCACATTGATGCATACTGTTTTCCCTTTTTTCGCTTTCACCAGCTTGGGCGCGATCCGGGCAATCCGCCTGAAAAGATCAAACTCAGCCTCCCTGCCAGCTTTTGCGGCAAGTTCTCCCGCCGTCTCTTCCAAAAATGCCGCCCGGGGATCGGATACCGTGTAGACAGCATGACCAACCCCGTAAATCTTGCCTGACCTGTCCCCGGCCTTCTTGTCGAGAATCGCCTCCAGATACGCGGCGACCTCATCGTCACTCTGCCAGTCCTTCACCTTTTTCTTGATTTCGGACATCATGCGCATGACCGCTTCATTCGCGCCGCCATGCAGATGGCCGGACAGCGACCCGATCCCGGCGCAGATCGCCATATAGGAGTTTGCGCCCGAGGATGACACGCAGCGCGTTGAGAAGGTCGAGTTGTTGCCGCCGCCGTGCTCGGCATGGAAGATAAGCATGGTATCAAAAAGCTCAATCGTCTCCTGATCCGGCCGCTTGCCCAGCAGCAGCGTGAGAAAGGTTTCAGCAGTGCTCCATTCCGGGTCAGGATCCTTGAGCTTTCTGATATCTCCCTTCTCCATGGTTGCCGCCAAATAATTGTATGCGATTATCGTCGGAAACTTTGCGATAAGTTCGATACACTGACGCGTCACGTCGCCGATATCGGTAGAATTCGGGTTCTTGTCAAAAAGATGCATGGCCGAGACAATCGTATGAAGCGCCCCCATCATATCGTCATGCTTCGGCTGCGCAATAATGAAATTCTTCACCTCAGCCGGCAACCCCCTGCGCTTGCCCAAAAGCTGGCAAAAAGCCTTGAGATCCCGCCTGTTGGGCAGTGTCCCGGTCAGAAGCAGATACGCCGTTTCCTCAAAACCGAGACGCTGTTCGATCTGCTTCTGACGGACAAGTTCGACCATGTCGTATCCGCAATACAGCAGTCTTCCGGGAACAGGCTTCACATGCACTGTGCCGTCACCATGATCTACCTTTTCATAGCCGATAACCTGGCCCTTGCTCGTAATGCCGACAAAGACGCCTGTCCCGTCTTCATTTCTCAATCCGAGCTTGATCTGCTTTTCCTTGACAAGCTTCGGGTCGACCTTGTCATGCAGCAGCGCGAGATCTTGTATTTTCTTGAGTACCGCATCCATAAAGTGCATCTCCCGTTCGAGTATTTATTATGAATATCCGATGAAAATATCGTTGTAAACAATATGGTCATTTATGATACCACAATTCGGATTGGCCAACGCGCTCCATGCATAATCCGTGCGGCGCTGAGCAGTTCGGCCTTCGGCGCACAGCTCCCGGCATGTGATAGAATTGATGGCAGCAATGAGGACAGCGATGACAACAGTGCCTATTCCGGAATCTGACGACGATCTGCTGGCGCAATGCGACGTTGAAACGTTTCGCGCGGGAGGAAAAGGCGGACAGCATGTCAACAAGACCTTCAGCGCGGTTCGGCTCAGGCATCGGCCGTCCGGTCTTGTTGTCACATGCCAGAACGAGCGCAGCCAATACCGGAACAAAATAATCTGCATTGACAGGCTTCGCCGGAAACTTGCGAAGCTGAATTATCGCCCGCCCAGGCGGATACCGACAAAAGAGCCTGCGCGGGTGAAGGCGCACATCCGCGAATCAAAAATCAGGGAAACTTTCAAAAAACAGCTCCGTCAGAAAGTTCTGAATCATGAGCATCCTGCTGTCAGCTGAAAGGTTATTTTCTGATGATTTCCGCAACGCCCTGCCTCGCAGGTTCCGGCGCAACCAATGCTCCATGCTGAACCAAAACCAGCTGATACGCCATCGCCGCCGGAAAATATTTCATCTGACCCATTCCGCTCCCTGAAGCTCCGCAAGGGCTTCGCCCGCAACTTCGGCTCCATGATACGCTATCAGCTTCGGCCAATCATGCAGTCTTGAAAGCAGGCGCGCATTGAACGCGGCAAGCAGCTTCTCCCGCCCCGGTGAGAAAGCATGGTGCGATGAGTATGCGGCAGCCCGCTCACGATATCCATCCCAGAAAGATTCTGCATGAAAGTCGCGATCGCCGCGGCACATGGCCTCCGTCAGCAGCATGCGCATATGATTGAGCGCTTGCTCAGTCGTGTCCGGTGCGCGCTCGCTGCGAATATGGCGCTCCGCAACAAAAAAGAGCAGATAGAAAAACTCCTCCTTCACAGCCGGAAATCCGCCTGCGTCATGGCTGTGGATATCACGGTAAAACTGAATGGAATAATTCTGGACCATGTGGAGAAATCTCCGGGTAAAATCAGGCAGCATGTCGGGAAGCGCCGCGTCAGGCACGTGCGCTGAAATAAGCGCCAGAAGCGGCTCCTTCTTTTTTTTGAGAAAATCGAGGATTCCCATATCATTCAGTACGGCCGGAACAGCACAGCCTCGACCTCTTTCAGCATTGCCAGCCCCTTCACTTCACCTGAAAGCAGCGGCATCATCGTAACGGCTGTCGGTCCGAACTCATCCCAAAGCATCTGAACATATGGCTGCTGCATTTTTTTCCGGCGGTTCAGAAACTCGGAATCGCACGTTTCGAGCACCCCGTTCACCACGATACGGCGAACCGTGAGACCGTGCGCGGCAAGCTCCCGGATAACGCGCCTGCTCTGGTATACACCAAGAGCTTCAGGAATGGTAACAACAACAAACTCGACCTGCGCAGGGTCGGTAAAAAAACGCATGATATCTTCCGACAGTCCGCTCCATTGGTTAATCAAGTCGAGAAAAGGTGATTTTGAGACACCGAGCATGTCCTGTGCCTTGAAATAGAAACGCGGAGCGGTGCGCAGATGTTTGAGAAAGCGGCCTGGCAGGTTGAGGAGTCTCAGCGTATCGCCGGCAGGCGCGGTATCCCAGACAACCATGTCATATCGGCCGCTCCGCACCTGCTCAAGAATGAAGTCAAGCATGAATTCTTCCTGAATGCCGGGAGCCATTCCAACATAGTCGATCAGGTCATCGTAGGGCATATCAACGACCGCTGACGCTACCTGATATATCTGCGGCCCGAACTTTTCTTTCCAGCGGAGCATTACTTCTTCAAGTCCGACCTCAAGCGCCGACAGATTTTCAACACCGGGAACCGGCGTCTCTTTCGGACCAATCTCAGTTTCAAAAATATCGGACAGCGACGGGGTGAGATCGCTCGAAATCAGCAGCGTGCGCTTGCCCGAAAGCGCATAATGCAGCGCTGCGGCTGACGACGATGTCGATTTTCCGACACCGCCCTTGCCGCCGAACATCAGCACCCTTTTACCTTCCGCATCAAGTGGCGCAAGTGACATTCCCTGTTCCGCCCTGCCTTGTATGAAATTGAAGGAAATAGAATACGCAAAACAGAACGGAAAGCTCAAATGCCAGACTCTACCGGAAACCGAAAATCGTCATGAGGCGAGGCAGGACACGTGTGCTGCTCGTTGCCGGACGGCGTCAGGACTCAGGCGGCAAGCGGCGCCGGGCTCTCTTGGCACGCGCAATCTTAATTACGCAAGCCACGCAACCCGGCGCCGCCGCATGCCTTACGGGACGCTATTTCTTAAAAACCGAGAAAAACTTATCCATCGCACCCTTGCTCATTTGTGAAGCAGCGTCAAACTCACCCGCGTCAAGCCAGATGCCGTCGCACTCCGCGCATTTATCCACTGTAACGCCTTTGAATTCGATCTCAAAAAGATCCACACCGCACTTGGGGCATTTCATAAAGTGGAGTGCTTTGAGCCGTTTCTTTTCGGTTTTGGAAATACCCTTGATTTTTTCCTCTTCCGCTTTTTTCAGGCGCTCGATTTCCTGCCTCTTGATGTATTCTTCTTCCTGGGCTGTAGTTTTCACCGGCATCGCAAACCTCCAATTATTGTATTCACTGTGCTGACGCACAGTCGCTGGCTTCCTCAAATCCACCGCGTACAGGGGGCGCAACAGAAGAGAAACAAGAGCCAATTCTCATTGCCCCGGTGCTACAATCTTAGCCCTATTGCCGCCGGGTCGTCAAGTTGCAATTCATTCCGTTTGTTATGCCTTGGAGACAGCCGCAAAGCGGCATTTCCGGAACCCCGGACCGAGCAGAAAAAATGGCTCACCATTGATTTCATTGTGCGAGTGCTCACTTCCCAAGCATCTTCTGTATATTCGCGAAGAAGTCGTCCGCCGCCTTTCCCGGATTGTCCGGTCCGTCATCGGCAAACCTGCTGACATTCTGAATTACTTCTGCGGGTATTTCTTCCAGAAAACGCGAGGGATTCGAAGGCGCGGCTTTGCCGTATTTCATCCGATGCCGGGTATGGGTGATGAAGAGTTCCTTCATCGCGCGCGTAATGCCGACATAAAAAAGGCGACGCTCTTCCTCTACGTCGTTTGCAGATTTTTTGTGCGGAAGAATGCCCTCCTCAACGCCAACGATGAAAACGAACGGAAACTCCAGCCCCTTGGAAGAGTGAAACGAGATCAGCGTAACTCCGAAGGTGTTTTTACCCTCTTTCTGATCGAGCATGTCGGTCAGCGCCAGCGCCTCGAGAAAGCCGTGCAGGTTCGGCGCTTTTTCTTCTTTTTCGTATCGCGACATGGAAGAGATAAAATCCTCATACCCCTCGATTCTCCTGAGAACCGCCTGCGGGTTTTTGTGCAGATCGCGGAGATGCTCGCGATAGCCAATCTCCTCGACAAGGTCTCTGAATGCCGCATGAATGTCCCTGCGCTGCGCAAAGCGCACTGAATACCGCTCGATTAAATCCGCGAGAACGCGGGCATTTTTCTTCAGACTCCCTCCAAGCTCCGGAACTTCATCCGCCCGCCTGAACGCATCGAGCAGAGGCATTTTGTGCTCCTGCGCGAAAGCCGCCAGTTTGCCGAGTGCTCCCGGGCCGAGCCCGCGCTTCGGCACATTCGCCACCCGAAGCAGACTGAGATCGTCCCGCTGATTCGCGCAGATTTTAAGATAGGATGCGAGGTCCTTTATCTCTCGATGGTCGAAATAGCTCGTACCGCCCACAACGGTATACGGTATGCGCTTGCGCCGGAACGCCTCCTCAAACGGCCGTGAAAAAAGGTTTGCGCGATAGAGAATCGCGACATCGCCATAGGAGGCATTTCTTTCAAATTTCAGCAGCTCGATGTGGTCAGCGACCCACTGCGCCTCGTCGTCGGTGTTATCAGCCCGAAAAATATTTACCCTGGATCCTCCGCCCTGCTCGGTCCAGAGCGATTTTTGCATCCGTTTTTTGTTGTTCCTGATAACGCCGTTCGCGGCCTCCAGGATATTTCCGAACGAGCGGTAATTCTGTTCAAGACGCACAATAACGGTTCCGGGAAAATCGCGCTCGAAATCGAGGATATTGCCGAGGCTTGCCCCGCGCCAGCCGTAGATGGACTGATCGTCGTCGCCGACAACGCAGAGGTTTTTATGCATCCCGGCCAGCAGGCTCACAAGACCGTACTGAACGCGGTTTGTGTCCTGATATTCGTCCACCATGATGTAGCGAAACCGCGCCTGGTACTTCCGGAGCACATCAGGATGCTCCCTGAAAAGCTGAAGCGTGTGCAGCAACAGGTCGTCGAAATCCACAGCGTTCAGCGTCTTCATCGCCTCGCGGTATTTCGGATAGACCGCATCAGAGATCGCTTCGATATCGTCAGGCTCATCTTTCCTTTGTGAGCGCGGCAATGGCATATCGTTTTTCACCATGCTGATGCGCTCAAGGATGCTCTCCGGCTTGAAGCTCTTGTCCTCAAAACGTATTTCCGAAAGCAGGTTCCTGATGAGCGAATGCTGGTCGGATGTATCGTAAATGGTAAAGTCGCGACGGAATCCGATCTTGTCGATCTCGCGCCGGAGAATATTCATGCAGAGCGAATGAAAAGTTGAGATAAGGGGGGAGATCGTGCCGTTCGCCTTCAGCATCCCCTTGACGCGCTCCCGCATCTCTTTGGCAGCCTTGTTGGTAAAGGTGACGGCCAGAACCGCTCCCGGGGGAATGCCTTTTGACAGCAGCCAAGCGACACGCGTAGTAACAACCCGCGTCTTGCCGGACCCGGCGCCCGCCAGAATGAGGAGCGGGCCGTCCGTATGCAGGACCGCTTCACGCTGGCGGGGATTCAGCCGGCTGATATATTTCGCTATATCCATCGAACAAACTCCCTGAAAAATAATGAACGTTCAAAGTTGAACCCGAAATGCGGCGAAAAAGCTCTATAACCAAATCTTCTGATTAAGGCAGACAAACACGCAATGCAAAAGCTCGGCAAGAAAGAAAACCGCATCCGGTGAAAATAAGGAGATGAAAGCAGGATAAATCAGCGTTCTCTGTCGGTCATTTTTGCGGAAGGCAACTGTCTGCTTCCTTCGTAAAGATCGTACTTCAGGAGCCTGCATTCGATTTTGCCGTTGAAAAACACTGCGCGGCGCGATGCCTTCAGCCCGATCTTCCTTGCCAGATCGAGGTTCCCCGTAAAGACATAGCCGGTGTACCCCTTGCACTTCTGCTTCAGAAAATCGCCTATCGCCTTATAGGTGAATTCAAGTTCACGCATTCTGCCGAGGCGTTCACCATACTCCGGGTTGATCAGTACAGTGCCGCATCCTTCAGGAACGGCGGTTTCCCGAAAATCGCAGACGCCAAACTCGATAAGATGCTCGACGCCAGCTGTTGCCGCGTTCTTTTTCGCAGCCTGCACCGCGGCGGGGCTGCTGTCGGTAGCGGCGATTTTTCCGTGGAGATTTTTCTTTGCCCCTTCCCTTGCTCCGCGTCGAAGAGTCTCCCAATCGTCTTTGACAAAGCCTTTCAGGTGCATGAACCCGAAGTTGCCGCGCAGAATGCCCGGTGCGCGATTCAGCGCAAAAAGAGCCGCTTCAATAGCGAGCGTGCCGCTGCCGCACATCGGATTTATGAAATTGCCCTCGCCTGTCCAGCCGGACTCCAGTATCACTGCGGCGGCCAGCGTTTCCTGCATCGGCGCCTTCATCGGAATCCTCCGGTAGCCGCGCTGCGCGAGCGGCTCACCGGACGTATCAAGATACACGCTGCATTCATCGCCCCTCCAGTAGAGGAAAACCACCGCGCCGTTCATATCGGCGCCGGAATCGGGCCGCCCGCCCGTCGCCTTTCGCATCCGGTCAACAACGGCGTCCTTGCACTTCACATTAGCGAATAACGGATTAGCTATCGTCGGATTATCAACCGAAGAATGGACCGAAAGATATCCATGCTCGTCAAGATAGTGCTCCCATGCAATCGCAGACACGGCCGCGTACAAGTCATTCGCATCGCGCGCGGGAAACGTTGCGAGATGGAAGAGCACCCGGTGGGCTGTCCGCAGACGAAGATTGAGCACCATGGTGTCCGCAAGGGAGCCCCTCGTCTCAACGCCGGCAACGGACTCGGCAACAACCGGAAAACCGAGGGCTGCGATCTCCGATTTCAGATATGGCGGGAGCCCCTTCGGACAGGTGACAAGAATGCGGTTACTCTGCATTCGGCCGGCTTTGCGGCGCTGATGGCCCGGTACCCGGCTTCCTGCGTCTGCGCCTGCGCTTATTCTTTTCCTGCCCGGCATCGGCAACAGCGGGAGCAGCCGTCACCGGAGGAACGGTCTTTGCCTGATGCGGCCTCCGTCCGGTTCGTTCCTTCGTCCCGGGTCGGACTTTCCGGGAAAGAAGCGGTTTTGCGCAGGAACCGCGCGGCGGGCGCTTGTAATCAGTCACAATCATTTCGTCAGTTATGGGCGCCACCGGGATTTTTTGTTTGATATAGGCTTCTATCTCAGGCAGCGCGAGGATGTAATCTTCGCATGCGAGGGTTATTGCGGCGCCCTCCGCTCCAGCCCGCGCCGTTCTGCCGATGCGGTGCACATAGTCCTGCGGATCCTGAGGGAGGTCGTAATTGACGACATGCGTCACATCGTCAATATGTATTCCCCTGCTCGCCACATCGGAGGCGATGAGAACCGGAAACGCGCCGTCCTTGAACCCTGCAAGAACACTCAGCCGTTTTTTCTGCGGAACATCGCCGGTAATAGCTTCCGACCTGATGCCGTTTGCATCCAGTTTGCGGTGCAGACGCTCAGCCGTACTCTTCATATTGCAGAAAACCAGGAAGCGCCCGGCGGGCTCCCCCCGTATCAGCCAGAGCAGGAGGCCGAACTTTTCCTTTTTGCCGACATGGTATATCTTCTGTTCAACCCGCTCCACCGTCACCTGTTCGGGCGTAATCTCATAACGCTCGGGCATGTTCATGTATTCGTGCGCAAGCTCCATGACGCGATGCGAGAGCGTCGCGGAAAAGAGCATCGACTGGCGCTGATCATAGGGAGGCATGCGCTTCAGCAGAAACCGGAGGTCGCTGATAAATCCCATGTCGAACATGCGATCCGCCTCGTCGATTACCAGAAACTGCGTCTTTCTGAGACTGTAGACCTTCTGCTTCAGATAATCGATGAGGCGCCCGGGCGTGCCGACCAGCATATCGACTCCCTGCGAAAGATCGGAGCGCTGCTTGTTGTAGTCAATGCCGCCGTAAACCGGAACAATGCGGAAGCCGGAGGAGCCCCCGATGATACGTGCTTCTTCATAGATTTGAATAACCAGTTCACGGGTCGGCGCAACAACAAGCACCCGCGGAGAGGGGCCGGTGCCCGGATGCGGCATGGCCAGCATGCGCGAAAAGATTGCTATCAGAAACGCCGCCGTCTTTCCGGTGCCGGTCTGGGCCTGAGCCGCAATATCTTTTCCCTGCAAGGCTTCCGGCAGCGTCAGCGCCTGAACCGGGGTGCATTCCGCAAATCCGGCTGCTCTGATACCCTCGCGGACAGCCTCGTGAAGGGCTAATTCGTCAAATTTCATGGATTCACTTTCTTTGATCAACCAACAGAATAGCAGGACATGAAGCAAAAATGTCCCGCATCAAAATTATAAACGACCAGGGCGGTAATTAGCCATATATCCCAACAGGCCGGCGAAACGACACTCCGACGCTTCGGCAGGCGGATGAACAGCCGGGCGAAGGCTGACGCCCTCGCCCTTGCTGAATCCAGCTTCCGTAACCGGGGTATTATCGGATATCTCTGTGATAATCCTGCAGCGACTTCACCTCACTGCCCCGAGTGCGGAATGCGTCGATTCCTCGGGCGGCGGCAACCGCAGCGGCGAGGGTCGTGAGGTACGGAATCTTGTGCTTGATTGCCGCCTTCCTGATGTATGAGTCGTCATTCTGACTGAGCCGGCCGCCCGGCGTGTTGATGACGAGCTGCACCTGACGGTTCTTGATGGCATCCACGACATTGGGACGGCCTTCATGCATTTTGTCGATCCTCTCAGCCTGCACGCCATTGTCCGCAAGCAGTTTGTGCGTTCCGTGCGTTGCCATGATTCTGAAACCGAGCGATTCAAAACGCTTCGCAACCTGCAATGCCGCCTGCTTGTCGGCATCCGCCACCGTAATGAGAATCGCGCCCTCGGTGGGAAGCGCCTGCAGCGCCCCATCCTGCGCCTTGAAGTATGCGACGCCGAAGCTGTCGGCAAGCCCGAGCACTTCACCCGTTGACCGCATTTCGGGGCCGAGTACCGGGTCCACTTCCGGGAACATCGAAAAGGGAAACACCGACTCCTTCACGCCGAAGTGCGGCACATGCTTCAGGCTGAGCTCAAGGCCGGCCAGCCTGCCGCCAATCATCAGTTCCGTAGCCATACGCGCCATGGGAATATTGCATACCTTTGAGACGAGCGGCACCGTGCGCGATGCCCGCGGGTTTGCCTCGAGCACATAGACAACATCATCCGCTATGGCGTACTGCATGTTCATGAGCCCTACCACATTCAGCTCCACCGCAATCGTGCTGGTGTAGTCACGGATGGTCTCGATATGCTTGGCCGGGATGCTGACAGGCGGGATGACGCACGCGGAGTCGCCGGAATGAATGCCCGCGAGTTCGATATGCTCCATAACCGCAGGCACGAACGCGTCAGAGCCGTCGGCGACGGCATCGGCTTCCGCTTCGATGGCATTGGAAAGAAATTTGTCGATAAGAATCGGACGCTCAGGCGTCACGCCGGCCGCCTTTGCGACATAATGCGACAGCATCTCCGCGTCGTGAACGATTTCCATGCCGCGCCCGCCCAAAACATAGGAAGGCCGGACCATAAGCGGGTAACCGATTTTTCCGGCCACGCCGAGCGCCTCAGACAGGGTGCTCGCCATGCCGGCATCCGGCATGGGAATGCCGATTTTTTTCATCATTTGGCGGAAACGGTCGCGGTCTTCAGCGAGGTCAATCGTATCGACAGTCGTGCCGATGATTTTTACCCCCGCTTCAGCAAGCTGTCGCGCAATATTCAGCGGCGTCTGGCCGCCGAACTGCACGACCGCGCCTTCCGGCTTCTCCTTTTCATAAATGCCGAGCACATCCTCTACCGTTACAGGATCGAAGTAGAGCTTGTCCGCCGTGTCGTAATCGGTCGAAACCGTTTCCGGATTGCAGTTGACCATGATGGTTTCGTAGCCGGCGTCGCGCAGGGCAAACGCCGCGTGAACGCAGCAGTAGTCGAACTCGATGCCTTGGCCGATCCGATTCGGCCCACCGCCGAGCACCATGACTTTCTTGCGGGAACTGGACTCCACCTTGTCGGGGCGGTTGTAGGTCGAGTAATAATACGCCGCGTTCTCGACACCGCTGACGGGCAGCGCATCC
>JBBIQQ010000051.1:0-14717 GCA_037442225.1 Nitrospirota bacterium | reverse complement strand
GAAACTGGAGATTGCACGATCGCTCGTACACCACTTGACTGGACGTGACCAAAAATGCTGACAAATCGCTCAACTCCGATGCTCAGTCGTTAAATCATTCTCCAGAAAGCACCACGGGTCTTTTTCATTGAGCACATCAAGCCCGCAGCCGTAGGAAACGGCAAGGCAGCCGCCGCAGACAGCGCGGATTGGGCACGGCGCGCAGGCGCTGCACCCTGACCGATAGCTGCCTGCCTCCGCAGAGTCATAAATCATCCCAAGCGGCTGCTCATAAATATTTCCGATGCGTGACGGGAATTTGCGGCACGCGTGCACCTCCCCGTCAGGCAGTATCGCAACAAAGTTAAACGCCGCGGCACAGCCGAACCCCGCGCAGCCCCCGAACAGCGGCTTCCCTTGTTCCCGGAGCGCGATGTTCAGAAAGTTGTCCTTCCAGCCCATAGACGGGTTCTCTTCCGCTGCCTTTATGTAAGCATGCAAAAAGTCGCGGTATTTCTTCCTGTCCGGCAGCCGGAGATTCGCCCCCTCTCCCACCATCGCGAGCCGGTTGAAATGAAACGTTTCCGTAGTGTCGCGGAGCAGATCTGCCAGCGGAAGAACGTCGTCAATGTTATCGTTCGTCAGCGTAAGCATTACCATGGACGGGATGGCAAACTCACGCAGCACCGATAGAAATGCACGCGAACGCTCAAAATGCCCTTCCCCCCGCACGGCATCATTCCGCTCGCGCAGCCCCTCAAGACTAATTTGGAAGTGAAGCGGCTTCTGTATCTCCAGAATTTTCTGAATACTGTCGCGCTGAACGGGATTGCCAAGAATGGCCAGCCCGAAGCCATAGTCCGCGGCAACCCGGTAGAGATCAAAAAATCGCGGGTACAGAAACGGATTTCCGCCGGTGAACGTGACATTCCCGCAAACATGCCTGTCTTCACAAAAATCGTGCAGATCCGCAAGAACGCCGAGCGCTTTGTCGTACGGCATGTGGCTGCGTTCACTCCGATCATAACAATGCTTGCAGCGGAGATCGCATGCCTGGGTGATATGCCATTGAATAGTAAAACCTCGCGCACGCAGATACACATCGTCATGAATCTCGCCCTGACAAAACATGCGCGGGTCCCGCTCGATTTTTGAACGCGGCTGCAGAAGAATCCCGCGCCTCCCCGCATGAAACAACATGTCATCAAGCGCGCCAACCGTTATATCGCCCTGCCGGGCAAGCTCTCTGATATCAAGCCCTTCCGCAACAATCTTAAGCGCAAGGAGATCCTCCCGGCTGGCCGCCGCAATGCGAATCTCCCCGCTATCGGGCATCCGCCAGACAAGGACGTACTCTTCTCCCGGTTCCGGCTGCGCGGAGGATGCCGCATCGCCGCCAAGCAGTCCGGCAAGGCCGAGATAGCCGACCTTCAGCAGGCGGAGAGTCGGATTCACAGTGCGCGCGCTGACTGCTTCGGGCACGGGCTCCTCTGATGTTTCAACAAGCGCTTTCTCTCGTTCGACCGAGAAAAGGTCCACGGCATGCGATAAGAGTCCGCTCTGATGAGCGAAAACGGCAAACATCTGCGCAAGATCATCGGCATCGGCAGTCTTCGGCAGCCCGGAGCAAAAATGTTCCCAGACATCTGCTCCCGCCAGTGTCGCGGTTGCGGGGAAAAAGCGCCGGAGATTGTTCGCATGAAAGTTCATAGGGTATTGTACCGCGCACTGAACAAAAATCAGGGGGAGCTCCGGTCAAGACAGCAGCTCCCCCTGTGATTTTAAGAATGTGTTTCTCTGGCGGCACGACCTGTGCCGCTTTCTCCCGCTATCAGCTGCTCTGGTTGCCCGGCTTCTTTTTGTCCGGTTCCTTCTTGTCGGGATCCTGCTTATCCTTGGTGCTGCCAGCACCACCCTGCCCGCTTCAGCCACTCTGAGCAGGAGCTTTCTTCTCTGCGGCGCCGCCCGCGCCGCCCTGGCCGCTTCAGCCAGTCTGGGTCGCCGGCTTCTTGTCCGCGGTGCTGCCTGCACCGCCCTGCCCGCCTCAACCAGAAGCGGCGCTTGCCGGAGACGCGAGACACGCTCCTGCCAGAAGAGTAGCGACACTGAGGCCTGCAAGTGTCTTTTTCAATTGATTGCTGTCCATAGGTGCCCTCCTTTTCCGGCTCTGCGCAGAACCGTGCCAGTGTCAAAGACGCGCCGCACGATTCATGCATTGCTGAAATCTATTGATTAGCCGCAACGCATAGATAAATGGTATCAGTCAGCAGGCAATGTGTCAAGGCAAGGCGGGGACGCTTCCGGAGGAAGGGAACGAATTGTCGAACTGCTTGTACATCGGGAACGCACATGCGGCGCGAATCAGAATCTCCGCGCCGGTCACAAGATCTTCGGTGCTGATATGTTCATCCGTTGTATGGATATCGCGCATGCCGTTGGAAAGATTCAAACAGCATATACCATGCCTGTTCAGAATATTGGCATCCGACCCGCCCCCGCTAGTGACAGTTTCCGGCGTCAGGCCGCATTCACCCAGCACGCGCGCGGCAAAAGCGAGAAACGGTTGCTGGTCAGCAATCCGGAACGCTTCATACTCAGTTTCAATCCGCACTTCGACCCCGGCGCCGGAGCGCTCCGCGGCAGCCCTCGCAGTCACCTGAATCCGTTCTGTCAGCTCAGCAATGCGCGCACGGGAATGCGTCCTGAATTCACCGTGTATAATTGCTTCTTTCGGGACAATATTCGAAGCAGAGCCTCCCATGAGCATAGAAACATTGAACGTTGTTTCTTCATCAAGCCGCCCATCGGGCAGCTCCGCGATGATTTCAGCAGCAATGCGGACAGCGTTTACGCCTTTCTCCGGCTCGATGCCGGCGTGTGCGGCGCGGCCGTGGACAGTAACCGCAAATTGCTGTCGCGCCGGAGCTGCAATAACAATGCGCCCGGGGGGGCCGCTGACATCGAGAACAATGCCATGCCTGCTCCGCAGGTCAGGCATATGCAGATTTCGCGCACCGAGAAGCCCCTTTTCCTCGGCAGACGTAAAGACGATTTCCAGAGGCGCGTGGGCAAGGCGCTGCTCCTTGAGAACCGCAAGCGCTTCGAGGATTTGTGCTATGGCGCTTTTGTTGTCAGCCCCGAGGATGGTCGATCCGGATGTTCTGATGATTCCGTCCGCGACAATGAACTGAATGTCAGGTGTCGGCTCGACGGTGTCCATATGCGCGCAGAGCAAAAGCGGCGGCGCGTTGCCGGCAGTGCCCGGCCTGTGCGCGATAATGTTGAATGACTGCCCGTATCGCTGCACCTCGACAGCACAGCCAAGCTCCGGCAGGATGCCGGCAAGCTCCCGGCCGATTTCCTCTTCCTGCAGCGCAGGAGAATTCAGGCGCGCCAGCCTGAGAAAGGCATCGACAAGCCGCTGCGCATGAATCATCGGGCGAATTTCCATGACGGCTCTATTTTCACCGACCGGCTGCGGAGATAGCAAGCCGGCGGATGGACAGGGGCTTTCGAGGAAGGGTATGCTAAAAACATGAAGCCGGGATTGCATTTCTTTCAACGCGCATCAATTTTAGAACATCTCGCCGCTTTGCTGAAACCGGCGAGGAGCTGTCTGCTCGCAGCCTTCGCGATCGGACCGTTCGTTCTCTATCCAGCCGGCACCATCCATGCCGCGGACCTTGCACTTATTGATGCGTATCAGAAACAGGACAGCCGCGCGCTGGCCCGGTATGCCGGGGAACACAAAAATACGCCGCTTGAACCGTACTTTACCGCTCGCATGGTCAATGTCCGGGAAGCCGCGCTTGGTCCGCTGAGCGGATCTCTTGCGCGCGATCTTGACCGTTTTGCCGGGGTTCCGCCGATCGAAAAGCTTCGTGCATCGCTGATAAAGGAATGGGCGCGTCAGGGTGACTGGATGCAGATAGCTTCGCATGCGCCGCTTGTGCCTGACTGGATTTCCGAAAAAGACGGGGAACTCAGGTGCGTACTGCTTGATTATTCGCAGAGACTGCAAAGACCCGCTGCCGCTATGCGCAAGGCGCTCTTCGCTCAGTTGCTTGATTTTCCACCGGCCTGCTCCGGCGCATTTGCGGGCGCTCTTGCATCAGGGGAAGTCGCACCTGAATCCGTCATGCTGAAGATCCTGTATCTGGCGGCCTTCAAAAACAAGGGCGCCGCTGAACGGCTGGCTCAGGTGCTTGAGCAGGAATTGAGCAAAAAATCGCCGTTGAAAGCCGATGCCGACAAAGCAATAGCAGTGCTTGCAACTGCGCGAGAGGATGTTCCTTCGGGAATGCGTCTGCTCGAAACCCAGAAGGCGGTCCTTGCGCCAGAAACAGTCCGTGCGCTGACCGCCCATGTCGGGGCGTTTGCAGCGCGAAAACTCGATCTCCGGGCGCACGGGCTTATCGCCTCGGTCGACGGCTATCGGATACCGCTTGACGGCGCGGCGGCTGAATGGCGGACACGAGCCGCGATTGCGGCATCCTCATGGCCGGACATTCTCATCTCAATTGAACACATGGCTCCAGAACTGCGGAATGAGCCGGCATGGCAGTTCTGGCAGGCTCGCGCCCTGCAGAAGCTCGCAAGAGGGCAGGAGGCAGCTCTCCTGTTCTCAAAACTGGCTGCCCGGCCTGACAGCTATTACAACATCCTCGCGGCAGAGCAGGTCGGCTCTTTACCAGCCTTCAGGCATTCTAATCATCCAATCGACCAGGCCTTCGCGCAGCAGCTCGCGGATCACCCTGCGGTAATGCGAGCGCTTGCCCTGCATAAGGTTGGTCTGTGGGGGGAAGCGGCGCTTGAATGGCGTGTTCTGATGCGCGGTGCTTCAAGCGCGCAATATTATGCGGCGGCGCACTTCGCGAAAGAACGCGGACTGGTTGACCGCCAAATCTTTCTGGCGGGGAAGGCAACGGAACACGCCGACCTGCCGCTTCAGTATCCGTCCGGACACCGGCGGGAAGTGATCTCGGCATCGAAAGACGCCGGCATTTCGCCGCAATGGGCTTGGGCGGTCATACGCCAGGAAAGCAGGTTTGTGCCTCACGCCGTATCGTCCGCCGGAGCCGTCGGTCTTATGCAGATTATGCCCGCTACCGCCAAACAGCTCGCAACAAGTGTGCGCCTCGGGGTCAAGCCGACACGCGAGGTCCTCATGACCCCCGGACAAAACATTGTCCTCGGAACGGCGTTCCTCGGCTCCATGCTCCGCAAATACGACGGCAATTACGCCTTTGCCTCCGCTGCCTACAATGCCGGGCCGGGCCGGGTAGAGCAATGGCGGGAGAAACTGCATGGCGTTGACTGCTTTGCCTTTGTCGAGCTGATCCCGTTTGAAGAAACGCGCGATTATGTAAAGCGGGTGCTTGCCAACACCATCATGTATGCCCATGCAACCGGGAAAGAGCCTTTCCGCCTCCTAAAAATCCTCGACCGGACAGTCAGGTAGTCCGCGCTCTTTTCTCAGGCATTATCGGATAAAAGGACTCTTCCTATCGCCGCGAGAAGATCTTTCGGCAAAATCGGCCTGCTGCGGACAGCCGCTCATAAAACAACCTTCAGCTTCGGATTGATGGCGCGGACGGCTCAAGCGGAAGCGCAATTTTAAAGACAGTGCCGCTTCCCGGCGCCGACGAGACTTCAATCGTCCCTTTATGCTGCTTCACAATACCGTACACTACCGACAGGCCGAGACCAGTGCCCTTGCCGACTTCTTTCGTCGTATAAAAAGGCTCAAAGATATGGGAGACGCTCTCTTCATCCATGCCGACGCCGGTGTCCAGGACTTCCAGCACGGCACACGGGCGCTGTACCAGACTGCCCGCATCGTTCGGCAGAAGGCGCTCGTCCCGGAATGTCCTGATGATCAGCGAGCCGCCCGTCGGCATGGCGTCGCGGGCGTTGTTGATAAGATTGACCAGAACGTACTGCATTTGCGATGAATCGGCGTTCACCGGCAGGGGGCCGGCATAAAAATCAGCCGCCACGGTTATATTTTCGCCGACATGCCGCTGAAACATCTTGAGCGACGACCGCACTATGTCGTTCATGTCTCCAACCTGTGGCATGAGCACCTGTTTTCTGCTGAAGGCAAGAAGTCCGCGCACCAAATCAGCCGCCCGGTCAGAGCTCAGGAGAATATTGTCGGCAGTCTTCTGAATATCCGGCGCGTCCTTGTGGCGCATTTTCATCAGATACCCACTGGAGATTATGGCCTGCAGAATGTTGTTGAATTCATGTGCAACCCCGCCCGCCAGGATACCGACCGCCTCCATCTTCCGGGACTGAAAGAGCTGCTCCTCAAGACGATTGCGTTCACCTACGTCACGCACCACTGCGATGATTCGCTCCTCCTGTCCGATAGATGCTTTCGTCAAGGCGGCCTCCACCCAGAAAAAATGTCCGTCTTTATGCCGGGCTTGCCATTGAAGCGCCCGCGGGCCTTCCGTTGCCGCCTTCCGCATCCAATGGAGCGCGTCTGTTTGCGAATAAGACGGAAGGCCGGAGCTGATGTCGCCGAGGGAGCAGTCCAGCATCTCTTTGCGTGAATAACCATACATGGAGCACGCCTGAGCGTTTATGTCGAGAATCTTTCCTGATTCGGCGTCGTGAATGAAAATGGCGTCGTGAACGCTGTTGTAGATTGACTGGAGCCTGTCCTCGCTCTTCAGAATCTCATCCTCCGCGAGCTTCTGGTCGGTAACATCGCGCACTATAGCCATGACTTCCGACTCTCCGCATATCACCATCCGCGCTTCAAAATGGTGAAGGATACCTTTCATTTCCAGGCTGTATTCAAACCGCTGCATCCCGCCGCCTGCAAACGCCAGCGCCAGATGTTTTTCGGTCAGAGCGGATATTTCCGGCGGCATAACATCCCGGACATTCCTGTCGAGGAATTCCTGCGGAGGCCGAAACAGAGTTTCTCCAGCCGATACACGGCGGTAATCCAGGAAGGTGCCATCCCTGCTAATTCTGAAGACCAGATCAGGAAGCGCCTCGAGCATAGCCCGGCTGCGCTCTTCGCTTGTTTTCAGCTCCAGCGTCCGCCGCGCAACCATCCGGCGGAGACTGTAGTTCCACAGAGCAAGCGCCGCTGCAAGAACTGAGAATCCGCCGGCAACTGCCAGCATCTGACGAACCGGGAACGCTTCAAATGTTGCCGAGCCGTACCATTTCCGCTCAATTGCCTGATGCTCCTGCGGTGTTATTGCTTTGAATCCGCTGCGCACGAGTCCGAGTGTCGCGGCATCGCCCTTGCGGACCGCCCGGTGGAACTCGCCGACGTACAATGGTTCGCTCTGCCTGAATCGATCATGAATGCCGAGCTTATGGAGAAAATAGCGGGCAGGCGGCGCATCCACCACAAAGACCGTTATCTTGCGGTCCCGCGCCGCCTGCGCGATTGCCTCGTAACTGTTATAGAGCACAAGCGACTCGACGCCGTGGCGCTTCAGAACATCGATAGCCGCGTCCCCGGCTTTCACGCCAACGGCAAAACCTTTCAGGGAAGCGGCTCCCGTAATTCCGGCTATCTCACGGTCAAAATAAATGGGAACTTCTATTTCCTGATAGGGCGGGAGATAGTCGTACAGGCGGGCGCGGGCTTCGGTATGAAAAATAGTGTCAATGACATCATACTCTCCCGCCCGCATCCGGCGCTGCGCCTCATCCCAGTCCATGGCGTGGATCTCAACCCTGACGCCGGTCTTTTTCTCCCACAAGCGCCACTGATCCGGAAGAATGCCCTGCACCATGCCTTCGGCGTCGAGAAACACAAACGGCGGGTAATTGTTGTCCATGACAACGCGGAGAGTCTGCGGCCGCTGCGCTTCTGACGCACTGGCGGTCGGTGTCAGGAGAGACAGGGAAAGGCAGAACAGAAGAGCTGTGAGAAATGCGGTCTTTAAGCTCCGAAAATGCACTCTCTTCTCCCTCTCGCAGCATGCAGATGCCCTGCTGACTCATCAATAAGGAATTATTAACTGTACCTGAAATCATCAAGTTTCAGCCACTATCGCTTTGCCGCCCCTCGGGCGCAGATCAGTGAGAGGAAGCGCAAAGCCTGCCGCTCATGCATGCTGTCAGAGTATGTCAGGAATGCCGCCGCTTGATGATTGCGCAAAGTGCGGTTGAATTATACCTATTTGCCCCTGCCCCCGAAAATCGAACCAAGTACCCCGCGGATGATCTGTCGCCCAAGAGCGCTGCCGATGGCATGGGCGGCACTCTTGGCCAGAGAGCCGAGCAGAGCTTCGGTCTGGGATTTTTCCGCCTTCTTCCCGGTCGCCGCTCCTTTGCCCGATTCGGCGCGGGCTTTCAGTTGTTCATGCGCTGATTCGCGGTCAATCTCCTTTTCATAATGACCAGCAATCGGGGAGGAGCTGATTATCCCCGACCGCTCCGCGTCAGTAAGCGGTGCCATACGGCTCCGGGGCGGGCAGATAATCGCACGCTCGACCACGGTCGGCGATCCTTTTTCGTCGAGCACCGATACAAGCGCTTCGCCCACGCCAAGTTCGGATATGGCTTTTTCAGCATCAAACGCGGGGTTCTGGCGGAAGGTTTGAGCCGCAGCCTTGACCGCCTTTTGATCGCGGGGAGTAAATGCCCGCAAGGCATGCTGGACACGGTTGCCGAGCTGTCCGAGAATAGCGTCCGGAATGTCGAGCGGGTTCTGGGTCACAAAATAAACGCCGACGCCCTTTGAGCGGATAAGCCTGACAACCTGCTCTATCTTGTCCTGCAGCGCGCCGGGAATGTCCGCGAAAAGCAGATGCGCCTCATCAAAGAAAAAAACCAGTTTCGGCTTTTTCGGGTCGCCGATTTCCGGAAGGTTTTCGAACAGCTCCGAAAGCATCCAGAGCAGAAAGGTCGCGTAGACCTTCGGGGACTGAATGAGCCTGGCGGCATTGAGAATATTGATGACTCCGCGGCCATCAGCACCGGCCTGCATAAGGTCGGTCAGGTCAAGCGCCGGCTCGCCAAAGAACTTCTCCGCGCCCTGCTCCTCCAGAGCCAGCAGGTTGCGCTGAATTGCTCCGATGCTTGCGGCCGAAATATTGCCGTATGCGATCTTATAGTCACCGGCCTGGTCGCCGATATGCCGGACGAGCGACCGGAGGTCCTTGAGGTCAAGGAGAAGAAGCCCGCTGTCGTCCGCTATCTTGAAGGCGATCGTCAGCACACCGCTCTGGATATCGTTCAAGGTCAGAATGCGGCTAAGAAGAAGCGGCCCCATTTCGGATACCGTCGTTCTCACCGGATGTCCCCGTTCTCCGAACACGTCCCAGAATGCCACCGGGAAGTCCTGCCAGATGAAATCAGCCATGCCAAGTTTTTTTACCCGTTCAATCACTTTAGGATGGTCGCCGCCCGCTTTCGCGATGCCGGAAAGGTCTCCCTTGACGTCGGCCATGAATACCGGAACACCGATACTGCTGAACTGTTCGGCAAGCACGCGGAGCGAGACGGTTTTGCCGGTGCCGGTAGCCCCGGCAATTAATCCGTGCCGGTTCGCCATTTGTGGGAGAAGATGCCTGTCGACAGAGCCTTTCGCGAAAAGAAGTCCATCGGTTGCTGATGTCATTGCAGCCTCCTGCCGTCAAGAAGTGTTCTGTCCGATACGATAAACAGCTGCCTGGTATCCTGTCAATGAGTTCATGCCGCTTGCAAATTCCCGCTGAGTATGTGTATATTTCGACATCAATTTCAGCTCAGGAGGATCTCTATGAAGCAATTGTTGCTGGCGGTGCTCGTTGTTATTCTGGCGGCGTCCTTCGCGTTTGCGGGACCGAAGACCTATCAGTGGACCGGCGAGGTAACCGAACTAAAAGACGACGCCATCTCGGTAAAGAAGGGCAAAGAGACATGGCAGATTGCCCGCGATAAGGACACAAAGGTCACCGGAGATCTCAAGGCCGGCTCAAAAGTAACTGTTGAGTACACAATGAAGGCCGTCAAGATTGAGGGCAAGGCTGACAAGAAAGCTGAACCCAAAAAGGACGAAAAGAAAAAGTAGCCGCTCCTGTTCCAACTATGACTAAAACGGCTTCGTCACCATGATGGAGCCGTTTTTATTTCTTGCAATACAGTACTTGCGCTTCATACAATAGAAAAAATACTGCCGCCAGGAGGTCTGCATGCGTCACCCGATAAAATCCGCAATCGCTCTTCTGTTCATGCTCTGCATCACGGTGTCGCTGAGCGGCTGTGCGCATTGGGCGGCTTCGGAAGATTTTGACAAGGGACTCGCCTATTTCAATCAGGGCAATTATGAAGCGGCCATTCCATACTTCCAGAAGGCAGCGGCAACGGACCCGGAATACGCCGAAGCATACATGTATCTCGGCCGCTCGCACCTGAATCTTCGCCAGTGGACAAAGGCCATTACTCCGCTGCGCAGTGCATATCGCCTGGCTCCCGACAAGGCGAAAGACCTAGTTCAGGAACTGATCATGGACGCAGTGCTCGGTGCTGCCACGCAGGGCATCAAGCTGGACAAATAGCGGACTCCTGGCGGGCCGGAGAGAAAGACTGCTCCGGCTCCCTTGGCAACGCTGCCTTTCTTCCGTCTCCGGACTCACTGATTCCGGAATCGGTCGATTTGCCTACTTCCCCAGCATTTTCAGGAAATTCGCCGCGGAGCGATCATAGGTCTTTTCAAACTCACTGGTGAAATAACAGGCGGGCAGCTGATCCATCTTCCGGTGATAGTGCAGGCATTCGCAGCACTTGTATTTTTTGCTGCACGGTTCATAGGTGCAGGTGCAGTGCGGTCTGTTGTTCTCCATGGTGCATTCCATTCTGGCATCTCCTTTCTTCTCGCGGGGTGGCGCATTTCTTGCCGTCAGTATAGCACGATGCGGGCTGACCCCGGGAATGCCGAATGGTATACTGAAACAGCACCACAATCCATATTTACAAGGAGAGCATGCCATGCCCGGCGGACACTTTCTCTGCGTGGACTGTTTTGAACACCTCGAAAAAACGACTTTAGGCTCGCTCACAGCATTCTTCTGCTGCAATGAAAAATGCCGCAGGTTCGGCGTGCTGACCCTCGGAGGGCTTGAGGATTCCGAGTGCAGAAAGCGAATTATTATCGAAGACAGGGACGGGGCATCTGGCCCCGGACACTTTTGCAAGGAGACCACATGAAAAAAACAGCGCCTTTCGCTCTGCTGTCCGCTCTTGTCGCATTGCTCTTGACCTTCCAATGGGGGAACGCGTCTGCGGAAACCGTTGAAGACACATTCAAGCGGCTTTTCCCGAACGCCGGCTTCGATGAAATAAAGCCCACCGGCATGAACGGCATTTATGAAGTACGCAAAGGAACCGACATCATCTATTTCCTGCCGGAATACGGGAAAGTTATCTTCGGCCAAATCATAACGGAGAAAGGAAAAAACCTTACTGCTCAGAGAAAGGATGAGCTGGCAGCGGATATCGCGAAAAAACTGCCGATCGAAAACGCGGTAACATTCGGCAGCGGCAAGAACATGGTGATCGAGTTCACCGATCCGGATTGTCCCTATTGCCGGACAGCTTCGGCGTTCCTGAAAAACAAGCCGAACATCACCCGCCATGTTTTCTTTCTTGCGCTTCCCGCGCATCCCGATGCCGCCAACAAGGCAAAATATGTGCTGTGCGCCGAAGATCGTGCAAAGGCATATGAAGAGGCGATGAGCGGCAAGCTGGATGACCGGAAGTATCAGATATGCGCGAAGCCGGAAGCCGCCGAAACATTGAAGGCGCACCAGGAGGCGGCAAAAAAACTCGGCGTCGGCGCCACTCCCTTCTTCATCATCAACGGAAAATCATTTGTCCGCGGGGCTGATATCCCAGCGCTTGAATCGGCGTTGGGCAAATAGCTTGACAGAGAAACGCCGCTGCCTGACGGAAATCTGCATCTGCGGATTGGTCCGAACAGCCGGCAAGGGGTATAATTCCCCTATATCCAAAATCACACAAGGAGTTGCCCTATGACGATTTGCCCCTGCGGCTCAGGCAGCGGTTTCACCGAGTGCTGCGAGCCCATAATGCAAGGCGCCAGCCCCGCCGAAACGCCTGAGCAGTTGATGCGGGCGCGGTACAGCGCCTATGCAACGGCTCATGTTGATTTTCTTCACGACTCACTTCACCCGAATGCCCGCAAGGGCTTCGATGCCGAAGGAACCCGAAAATGGGCCGCTGAGTCGGAATGGCAAAACCTCGAAATCGTGAGTTCGGCTGTCGGGACGCCGGATGCTGATTCCGGGACGGTTGAGTTTATCGCCACATTTGTCCAGCAGGGCAGCGAGTTGAAGCATCATGAAGTTTCGCGCTTTCAAAAGAAAGACGGCACATGGTATCTCGTCGACGGAAAGACCGTCGGGCCTAAGCCCATCACGCGTGAGGCGCCGAAGGTCGGCAGAAACGAGCCCTGCCCCTGCGGAAGCGGCAGGAAGCATAAAAAGTGTTGCGGCGGTTAGGCTGAAGCCACGCCGCCGGGAGAGTGCGCCTTGCGTTTCTGCACCAGACATGCCGTGAAGCCTCACAGACCGCATCTGTGGCATACGGGTGCTTTGCTGTTGATGGTTTTGGCGAGCGTTTCATGCGGCATGCGGTATGCTCTGCCGTCTCCCGGGGTTGATCCGCGTGAGATAACCGGCGACTATTCCGTAATTGTGTACGGAGGGCGTCATGCAAATGATCTTGAGACTATCGGCTTTTTTGACCGCGAGGACGACGATTATTCGATTGCGATCAATGCGCCTGACTTCGATTATCAGACACATCACGGCATGTCCGCTCCAGACGCTCTGAAATATGCCCGCGAGGCGGTTGGATTTCACCGCTCGTTCTCATCCATGCACACCACCCGCCTCATTGCTCCTGATGGATCTCTGGTCGGCTATGAGCTTCGGCCGCTCTATGCCGCATATGAATTCGGGCATCAGGATGCCCTCGACGTCTTTTACGCGTGGCGAGGCAAAACGCTCCTTGTAACCGTCAGGCTGAAACCGCAGGTTCGCCGCCTGCTTGAAGGCGGCGAATCGCGAAAACTGCCGCTTTTGTTCAGGCGGTGATCCCCGCACGCCATGTCACTTTCCGGAAATGATGCGATCTTTGTTGAAGAGTTCCCCTGCGTCTATTTCGCCGACGGCAGAATGGCAACTGTTGAATATCTCATAACCGACGCCGACGCAATGCGCTCCTTTCATCGCTATCTTGCCGCTGGCTACCGGCGCCTTGGCAGGACCTTTTACCGGAATATCTGCCGGGAATGCGCCGCGTGCGTGCCCGTCCGAGTCGCTGTCGATTCTTTCAGCCCGAGCGGAAGCCAGAAGCGCACCGGGCGTATGAATACCGATGTCCGGGTGGTCATTCGGCCGCCCGCTGAACTCACGCCGGAACGGATTGCGCTTTTCAGAAAATATCTCGTTACAAAACACGACAAGGAAAATGAAGAACCGAACCCTGACTATGCATTTCAGCTCCGCATTACTCATTTCGGGTATGCCCATACGATTGAGATGGACTACTACCTGGATGGCCGCTTGTTTGGCGTTGGGATTGTAGATTCAGCCATGGATGCGTTATCCGCCAATTATTTTTATTACGATACCGGCTTGCTCAGGCGGCGGCCGGGTGTCTTCAGCATCCTTCAGGAGATCGCGCTCGCGCGGGAACTCGGAAAGCGCTATTACTATCTCGGCTTTATGATTGCCGGAAATCCGAAAATGTCCTACAAGAAAGACTTCCAGCCACAGGAGATATATCGAGGCGGGTTATGGCAACCCGCTTAACCAGCAACGGTGACTGCGCCGGGAATTGTACTGACAAACAGAAACATGTTCTGCCGGGCCGAATGACAGTTTCCGGCTCAATGCAAAGCGCTCCGCGTTCATGGTTTCGCAAAAAAACTGCCGCTGGATTTTTCGGCGACCGCGATGCAAAGGCACGGGTGCTCCGGCCCGCCTGACAAGCGGAGTGATTTTTGCACACATTCACCGCTCCCAGTTTATCATCCAGAATAGCTATGCCGGCGCAATGACTGGTAAACTTCAGGAATGAGTACAATAAAAAAAACGCCCGGGCGCATCAGATTCCCTGACGACGAGCAGAGACAGCCATGGCTGTCTCTGCTTCTCAATGCTCATGCCGTCATCGATGAAGGTATCGGCATTGCGATTGCGCGGGAAGAAAAGAAACGGGGCGTCCGGCTGGCATGCCGGAAAGGCTGTAATGAGTGCTGTCGAGGCCTCAAGGATATTCCGCTCTACCCGATTGAAATTATCGGCATCTACTGGCATGTCGTCGAAAAGATGGAGCGGCCCCTGCGTCAAGGCATTAAGCAGCAGCTTGTGCGGCATCGGAAAGGAGCCCCCTGCCCGTTTCTTTCTGAAGGAGCATGCGCCGTTCATCTTGTGCGGCCAATGGCTTGCCGGCAGTTCAATGTGTTCAACATGGAGTGCGCAGACGGGGAAGATCCTTACTACACAAGACGCCAGGACGTCCTGACTCCCATTGCTGAATATGCCGATGCAGCGCTCGACATAACGTTGCCGTTTTATGGCATTACCGGCAAGGCTGCGCGGAAGCAGGCGATAGAAAGCCGCCTGATAAATGCTCGGATACAGATCCTGCAGGAGTGCCCGTGGAGCGATCTCGCCCCGCTGATGGATGATTTCGATTTTTCGCGGATGGGATCGGGACGGTAGGACTATTTTTTGGCGCGCCGGGCA
>JBBIQQ010000050.1:566-14880 GCA_037442225.1 Nitrospirota bacterium | reverse complement strand
CTTTGCCCGCGCCGACGGTTCCTGTATCGTCCGTGATAAGCGGGTGCGCAGCAAAGGAATGAACAGCAAACAAAAGAAGCATCATAACCCCTGTGAAGATAATTCTCAGTTTCATACTGAAGAAGCCTCCCTCTTTCTTAATCAATCCAAATAAAAAGCCACGACAACTCCCGGACCTTCTGGTCACATGGAGCCTTCGTGGCTCGATTCGACTTTTACAGTAGCAGGCAGCACCGTTCGGTGTCAATGAAGTCCCGTTCGTCATGGTAGAATGAATGAAATTCAGCTTGGCGGAGTATTTAATGAAAGCCCTCATTCAGCGAGTAACAAAAGCCGGCGTTTCGGTCGAAACCCGGATCATTGGTCACATCAATCACGGCCTGCTGGTGCTGCTCGGCATAGAGAAAGGCGACACGGAGAAAGATGTATCCTTCCTTGCCCGGAAATGTGCACACCTGCGTATCTTTGAAGATGCTGACGGCAAGATGAATCTGTCGGTGAAGGATATCCGCGGCGACATGCTGGTTGTTTCCCAGTTCACACTCTGTTCGGACTGCAGGCAAGGGAACAGGCCTTCTTTTGATACAGCTGAACTGCCGGAGCGTGCCCGGGCACTCTGCGACCTTTTTGTCCGCACTGTTTCAGACGCCGGTATTCATACAGCAACGGGGCAATTCGGCGCATACATGCAGATCGAACTGGTCAATGACGGTCCGGTTACGTTCCTCATCGACTCCAGGAAATAGGAATGCGCAACTTCCTTCAGGCATTTATCGCATTCGCCGCTGAAAAGGGCATTCTTCATGAGTGTTATCTTGTCGGAGGTGCTGTCCGCGATATTCTGCTCAACAGACCAACATCTGATTACGATATTGCCGTGTTGCTGAACGCAAAAGGCCGGGCACAGGAGTTTGCAGAGAAAATCGGCGGCAAATGCATCGTGCTTGATGAGACGTTCGGAACTATGCGTGTCACAAAAGACCGCGCTTATATTGACATCTGCCAGATGCAGGGAAACAGCATTATCGAGGACCTTGGAAAGCGTGATATCACCATTAATGCCATGGCCCTGCCGCTCGGAGTTCTGGCTGATTCCGCCCCTACAGAACACCTTATTGATCCCTTCGACGGCAGACATGATCATACATGGAAGACCATCCGGATGATTTCCGCGCAAAACCTTCTGAGCGACCCCCTCCGCATGCTTCGCGTCTATCGCTTTGCGCAAGACCTGAACTATACCCCTGAAGCACAAACTCTGAATGTCATCAGGCAGCATGGAGCCGGAATCGCAGACACCGCGGTAGAACGCGTAGCCGAAGAACTGCGTCATATCCTGCATGGTTCGACATCATACCATACCGTCAAGTTCATGCAGCGCGACGGCTTTATGGACCACCTGTTCCCTGAACTATCCGTCACGACAAAGACCCAGCGGCAGAAACAGTTGCAGGCTTACGGCTATCTTGAGCACATCCTCAACAATCTGCCGCTCTACTTCTTTGAACATTCGCCAAAAATTGCTGCGTTTTTCGCGGAACCACATCGGACCATCAGTATGAAACTGGCGCAGCTTTTCCCGAATCAGCTCTCTGCGGAATCATGTGCTCGGAGACTAAAAATGTCTCATCGTGAAATCGAAGGGATAGCCCTGCTCCGAAATCATTTTGACGATTTTTCCGAACTTCTGGGGGCGGATAACTCAGAGCGGCTCAAATTCCTGCACAGGATGAAAGATACGCTCTATGCGCTGGTTGTTTTCATGATTTGTCAGGAATGTATCTGTCAGATGATAGAAAGCCCAGTTATATATTACTGCAGGGAGATGCTTTCGCTCTATCATGGGGAATATCAGGATCGGGCAAACCTGCTCCCGCTGCTGACCGGAACGGATTTAATCAACGAGCTACAGATCAAGCCATCTCCGCTTTTCAGGAGCATTCTCAATATGGTGGAGATGAGGGTTATTGACGGTTCACTTCATTCACGAGAGGATGCTCTCGAAGCGGCGCGCACAATGGCGGGCCATAGCTGATACCGATTAGCATCCGGAAGGAGCATCTATGCCAGAAGATCCGATTCAGCAGTTCAGGTTTTTTTTGAAAGACAGCATCAGGAAAATAATCGACTTTTCGCTCACCGATCAAAGCAGGGGGGTTCCCGCTCCTCCTATTCAAAAGCCCTATCCGAACGGCGCTGACATTGTTCCGCTTCCGAATGCAGAGACATGGACTTCGATTCCGTCTGTCGATCTGCTCACAGCCATGACAAATCGAAGAAGTCATCGCTCCTATCTTTCAGAACCGCTTACCATTGAGGAACTCGCGTTTCTGCTCCGGTCAACGCAGGGCATCCGGCAGATTGCTGATCACGGCACAGCGTTCCGCTTCGTGCCTTCAGCCGGCTGCCGTCATGCCTTTGAAACCTATATCTGCATTATGAATGTCGAAAGCATCGCTCAGGGACTCTATCGTTACCTGCCTGTTGAGCATGCCTTATTGCAGATACAACTTGACGACACAATCCACTCCAGAATTAGTGAAGCAAGCTTCCGGCAGTCTTTTGTCGGCAAGTCATCGGTGACCTTTGTCTGGACAGCCTTGCCATACCGCATGGAGTGGCGATACGGTCTTGCTGCGCATAAGGTTATCGCAATTGACGCAGGGCATGTCTGCCAGAATCTCTACCTTGCGTGCGAAGCCGTCAGCTGCGGCTGCTGCGCCATAGCTGCATATGACCAGGATTTGATGGACAGGCTGGTTCAGGTCGATGGTGAAAATGAATTTGTGGTCTATCTGGCGCCGGTCGGCAGAATTCAGCCCTCAACGCGTATCAAGAAATGACGCGCAGACAGGCGGAATATTTCATACCTTTACGGTGTATGGAGTGTATGGGTCTGTCGCTTTCGCTCCATGCGCGGCTGTAAGCATTTTTTCGATATTTTGCTCGGCTATATATCCTGTGGTAATATAAAAATTAGTTCTCATAGAGATGTGTTAAGGATAAGGGGCAGCTATCCAAAAAAGAAGCTTATCGTCTCCGTATCTTTTCTCAGGCTGACCCGGATTACACGGTTTCTCACTGATGTGCATAGGGAATAATCCATCTTCCGTCAATCAGGCGTTCAATTAACTCAAGGAGCTTATGATGAAATTTTTTATCATCTTTTTCTGCATAGGCACTCTGCTCACTTTCGGATGCTCCTCCACCGAACTTTACGGGCAGAGTGTGCCCAAGGATGTGCCGAAAGTTCATGTGAAAGATATACTGCTGAAGCCTTCACTGCAGGGGCAGGTTGTCGCGCTGTAAGGCATCGTTGTAACACAGTGTGCATCTAATGGGTGTTGGTTTTTTCTGAATGACAGCACCGGGCAATTGTTCATCGATCTTGCTCCGAAAGGCTTCTCAGTTCCTCCTCGAACAAAGCGGGTCGCAAAGGTCTATGGTATGGTACAGCAAAAAGAAGGGTCTGCCCAATTGATAGCTTACGGTGTGGAGATTCACTAATGCCGTTCCTCATTTTTGCATTCAGGAATCTGCTCCGCCACTCGGTGAGGAGCATTCTGACCCTGATCGGCATTGCGGCATCCATCGGGGTTTTATTTTCGATTCTTTCCTTCAACAAAGGATTTGAAAAGGGGATTGCACAAGAACTTGAACAGACCGGCATTCATTTTATGGTCGTACCGTCCGGATGTCCTCATGAGGTCGCGTCGCTTGTTCTGCACGGGGCTATCATTCCGAAATATCTTTCCGTTGATGTTGTGGGAAAAATACGTCGGCTCGATGATGTAGAACTCGCCTCGCCCATTCTGGTTGCGCAACTGCCAAATCCTGCGAAAAACCGCATTGATCTCATATACGGCATGGACCTGCAATACGCAAAGCAGATGAAGCCTTCCTGGGTGATCGACGGGTCGGTACCAGTTCGTGACGATGAAATCATTGTCGGCTCCGAGATAGCTGGGCATGACCGCCTGAAGACTGGCGATACGGTTTTCTACCCGGACCTGAAACGATCCTTTCGTATAACCGGCATCCTGCAGAAGACCGGAGGACAGGATGATGCCTTCATATACATGCCGGTCAAAACTGCCCAGGCTCTTTTCAATAAGCCTGATGGTGCAACCGCGATTGGAGTGCGTGTTGCCAGACCGGAGCGTCTCTCGGCGGTCACGGAAGAATTGTCTGCGCAGGTGCCCGGCATTCAGATAGTAACGATGGGGCAGGTTCTGAGCAGCCTCATGAGCCTGGCCGCTTCTGCTAAGGTCATGGGGGTATCGCTGGCGATCATTGCCATCTTTGTCAGTGCAATGGGAGTTATGAATGCGATTCTCATGGCGATATTTGAACGTGCCCAGGAAATCGGCATGATGCGGGCTGTCGGAGCGTCGCGGCTCGACATCTTCAGAATTATTCTCAAAGAGACTATCCTGCTGACAACTGCCGGCGGATGCGCGGGCGTGCTGCTGGCAACTCTCGGCTCGAAGGGGATTGAGCATCTCCTCAGAAAATCAATGCCGTATGTTCCATCCGGCAGCGTGGTTATCTTTGACCCGCTCCTCGCAGTTTTATGTGTCGGGTTCTCGGTGCTGCTCGGTTTTCTGGCAGGGGCATTTCCGGCATGGAAAGCGACCAGAATTTCACCAATCGAGGCAATAAAAGGATGATTGATCTGAAGTCAGTAAAAAAAACCTATCTGCGCGGCGCTGAAGAGGTGCGTGCTCTGAAAGGAATAGACCTTTCGATTGCACGGGGAGAATTTGTCGCGATTATGGGGCCGTCGGGTTCCGGAAAAACTACCATGATGCATATGATCGGTTGCCTTGATACGCCGTCCTCAGGTGAAATAACCATTGACGGCACCGCCGTAAGTACACTGCAGGAACCGCAACTGGTCGAAATGCGGAAAAGGAAGATCGGCTTCGTCTTTCAGCAGTTTTATCTGATTCCCGGGTTGTCCGTCATTGACAACATAGCACTTCCGCTTCTGTTCAGCCGTGACAAAAAAGATAAGGCACATATTCAATCTCTCATGGAGCTTGTTGGTCTCAAGCATGCTGCAAAGCGGAAGCCGAATCAACTGAGCGGCGGCGAGATGCAGCGTGTTGCGATTGCCCGCGCACTGGTAAACAATCCGAAGCTTATTCTTGCAGACGAGCCGACCGGCAACCTCGACTCCGAAAACAGCGACCTGATTTATTCGCTTTTCTCCGACTTGCACAGGCACGGCCTCACCATTATCATGGTCACACACAATACGGAACTCGCTTCCCGGGCTGAACGAATGGTTCGCCTGAAGGATGGTCAGGTCGTAAGCGGTTAGCTATCTGCCCTTTCCATCTTGCGCCGAACCGTCCCTGTTTCTCCCGCGATGCCCCAGTTGTCAGCATCTACTTCATCAATCGTCACTATGGCCGTTTGCGGATTTTTACCGAGTTCTCGAATCAGCAAATCGGCAACACCCTTGATGAGTTCCGCCTTCTGTTCGGCGGTGGCGCCTTCTCTGGTAATGCTGATATTCACGCAGGGCATGTCCGTCTCATCTGAATCATGACGCAGGAAAAAGGGGCGGAAGCTCAACGCTTCCACCCCTTTCGTAACGGAGAAAAAAATTAGCAACCTTCAGCTGCCTTCTTCTTCTTCGGCTTGTCGTCCTTCTTAGGCTCGGCCTTCTTGTCGTCCTTCTTAGGCTCGTCCTTCTTCTCTTCTTTCTTGTCAGCCTTGGCGTCCTTCTTGTCGGCCTTGGCATCCTTCTTGGCGTCCTTCTTGTCGGCCTTGGCATCCTTCTTGGCGTCCTTCTTCTCCTCAGCCTTTGCCGGAGCTGCGTCCTTCTTCGCATCTGCTGCGAAGCTCAGACCTGCCATCGAAAGTGCGAACAGAACTGCGACTACGAGTGCGAGAATCTTCTTCATTTAAACAGTCACCTCCTTCCATTCGTGGAATATTCTTTGTCATGTTTGCAACTGTAATGCCAAACATCAATGCGCTTATTTTACAACAACTTCAATATTTTTCGTCAACAAAATAATTCCTGAAAAAAGGAGCTGCTTCCTCTCTTGAGCAATCTGTTACTCCATATCCTTCATCGGCTTGATAAACATGAAGTACACCATGGTCCAGTTGCCGAGAATCATAAATACCGTCGCAAGAATGCTCTGCAAAGCCAGGCCTGACACACCTGTCAGGGCATGACCGACGGTTCAGCCACCGGCAAGCGCTCCGCCTACGCCCATAATCATGCCGCCGAAAAAAACGCGCATCAATTCATCAACCTGCTTTGGCGCAGTCAGCTTAAACTCGCTCAGGCCCTTGGCGCTCAAAAATGCACCTAACGGAACGCCGATGATATAAAGAGCGCTCCAGGAAATCCCGCCATAGCCAGCAATGCTGAACAGCTGGTCGTTCTTTGCCATGCTGTCTCCGAACATCAAAAAAGTCACCAACTCAGACAACGGACCTGAGAATGAAAGTCCGCGGGCACGGCCACCCCACTCGTAGGAAGTCCACCACGCCAGAACGATGATCAGTCCGACCAGCAGGCCGCCGAGCGACCAGGACCAGCCTTTTTTCGGCTGCTTGGCAAATGGGCTTCCCTTCAATACAATCGGGATAAATATTACTGCGATTACCGCTATAAACACCCATTTCAGATTTGGGGCATTGAAGAGATCCCACAGTGCGGGATTTGCTATCGCGTCGTCACCGCTTCCAATCGAAACCTTGTAGCCCTTCAGCCATTTCATAAGCGGCGCAAGCGGACCGTGATAACTCATGATAAGCGTGAAGACAAAGCCGACGGTTGCAATGAAGGCAGCGAATTGACCTTCCCCCTGCTTGTACAGGACTCCGCTGCCGCAGCCGCCCGCCATTACAATGCCAAGACCAAAAATATAGCCTCCGATAATCGCGGCTATCGGCATAAATGCCTGCCGGGCTAATCCGTCATCGCCAAGCAGCCCAATGTCTTCAATCAGGTTCGATCCAATAATTGCTACAACCAAAGCCAGCAGCCAGCCCCGCAACAGCGTCAAGTCGTTTACAAAGATCACGTCTCTGTATGCCGAGTTCATTCAATAGCGGCCGCGCTGCAGCACAAAGCCAAAAACGAGACCGGTCAACACACCGCTCAGGATGACCATAATGCCAATCGGCTGGACTTCCATAGCAACCCCCTAGTATGGATATTTCTATGAGGACCAAAGGTCCTACCTATCTATTACATGCTATACATAGAACTAAAATATACTACTGAAAGAAGCCGCAGAGAGTGAAATAAGGTTTTCTGATAGGGCGATAAGGAAAATAAAAAGAAGGGCCGATGTTCCAGCCCCTTTTTCAGCAGCTACATTTCAACCCTTACCACTACGCCATGCAGGAGATGCGGGGGCATGCGGTAGAACTGGACAAAAGACGGCGTAAGCCGCTTGATGACCGAAAACACTTTCCAGACGAATGAGCGCGTCGCAATGTCTTCAACCCCGTAGAAAATGGTCCTCGGGAAGATGCCGGCTTCCCGAAAGATACGCTCCATATCCGGAATCTCCATATAGCCTATCTGGATTTCGAAAAGACGAAGGCCCGGTGCCGGATCATCGTGAAAAAACCATGCTATGCCGAAAGGGTCATCGCGGCGGATTACGGAGACAATAATGTTGTCTTCATAAATAACGCCGTTCTCGAACATTGTATTGACGAGATACGGAGACATTTTGTCAATCCCTCGCGCAAAAAAGAGAGCCGCTCCTTCAATCGGGCGCATGTCCTCACGACGCTTCCTGTATTCCTCCAGAAACGGAGCACGGTCCATCGGCCTGAGCCGACGGTAGAGACGCTTCTGCCCTTCCGTGTAAAGCAGGATAATTACGAGTGGGATGGCGGCAATCGCGAGAGACCAGTAGCCGCCGTGCGGAATCTTGTAGATATTGGCGAGCAGATAGATAATATCGACGCAGAGTACCGCGGCAGAAACGGCTGCCAGAGCACGCTTCCGCTTCAGCCAGAATATCCATGTCATGAACAGGCCTGTAAGAGACATGGTTCCGGTAACGGCCAGGCCATAAGCCGCCGCAAGTTTGCTCGACTCGCGGAACTCGTACATGACGAAAAGCACCGATAACAGAAGAAACCAGTTGACCGCGCCGATGTAAATCTGGGAATGCATTTCCTTTGAGGTATAGTCGACCTTGAAGAGCGGCATTACCCGCGTCGTCATGCTCTGATAGACAATCGAAAACATGCCGCTGATCATCGCCTGCGACGCAATGACCGTCGCCATGATACTGAGCACGAGAAAAGGCACATAGAGAAAGGACGCCTGATGGTAAATCATCTCAAACAGGACGTTTTTCGCCTGAGGGGTCTGGATCAGGTATGCCGTCTGCCCCATGTAGTTCAGCAACAGGGCGGTACAGACGAAATACCATGCATTGACGATCGGCTTGCGCCCGAGATGTCCCATATCGGCATACAGAGCCTCGCCGCCCGTTGCGCACAGAATGACTCCCGAAAGCACGAAAAAACCGGCCACTCCGTTATGCATCATAAAATTAACGGCATAGTAGGGATTCAGAGCCTTTATCACCTGCGGCGACTGCAGGATGGAAAGAACTCCGGAAATGGCCAGAGCACAGAACCAGATGACCATGATTGGACCGAAGGCCCCGGCTACTTTTTCAGTCCCCGTGCGCTGCACCGAAAAAAGAGCAATGGCAATCAATGCTG
Organism: Nitrospirota bacterium; assembly: GCA_037442225.1. Classification (GTDB taxonomy): domain Bacteria; phylum Nitrospirota; class Thermodesulfovibrionia; order Thermodesulfovibrionales; family Dissulfurispiraceae; genus JAAYUK01. The sequence continues at coordinate 6,156 of JBBIQQ010000050.1, read as the reverse complement.
CAGCGGCGACCAGGAATTCAGGCGGCGTTTTCTCAAGACCGGGAATCAGCAGCGCTCCCTCCACGGCAGAAAGGATACTAATCGCCGGAGTAATAACGCCGTCACCAATAAGAAGAGAAATGCCGATGAACGAAAGCACGGCGACGATACCGACCCTTCTCCCGGATTTCAAAAGAGGGGTAAGTATTTCTTTCAGCACGATCGTGCCGCCCTCGCCTTTCTTGCTGAGACTCATGGCGAGCCATGCATATTCAATCGAGACGAGAATGGTCACGGTCCAGACAATCAGAGAGAGGACGCCGAGAAAATTTGCCTCGGTCCGGTCAGCAAGAAGAAATACCACGGCAAGAGTATAGATAGGGCTTGTTCCGATATCGCCGAAGACGAGCCCAAGGGAGCGAATGATGCTACTGAAGGATACGCGCTGCTTCAGCATAGAAAACCTCCAAATGCACTTGGGCAAAGGAGGCCGTCAAAGGCGGACACGTCCGTCGCCCTTCCATATGCCTACGAGGTTAGCTGACGGGCTTGGACATGGAAGTGCCCTATCCCGGAATCTCCGGGAATACGCCCCGACAAATCGGGTCCCCCGCATTTCCGTCCGGATGACGGAAATTTCGGCTGCACCTGCAACGTCAAACTCTGATATATCTTTGAATCTCACCTCCGCATCGTTTCTTCCGCCCAATTAAAAACCGCCGCATGATCGGCGGTCCCTGTCTCGTGCCCTCCAAAAAATGCCTGCGAGGTTAGCTGACGGGCTCGGATCTGGAAGTACCCTATCTTTTCAGAACACGCCCGAACAATATGATTTCCACAGCATTCCCGCAGCGGGAGACGGAAATCTCGGCTCTGATTCAACGTTATACCTTTTATCAGAAGTTGTCAATACACGGAATAATCGACAGCAACATCACGAACGCATAAAATTCACAACGACGAAAACAACGCGCCTCACCGCCGCCAAAATGCCGGAATGAAAAGAATCAGCACGGTATAAACTTCAAGCCTGCCGGTCAGCATACAAAACGAAAGAATCCATTTTGCCGTTGATGGAAGCCCTGCGTAATTATCCGCTGGTCCGGCTTCACCCAATGCCGGACCGACGTTGCAGATTGCGGAAATGACTGTAGACGCTGATGTGACAATATCGACCCCGACCGCGGTCATCGCAAGCATCGCTACCGCGGCAACCGAAAGAAAAAGAAAGAAAAATCCCCATATCCCGCCCAGAAGCTCCTTGGTCAGGTACCTGTCGTCCAGCTTGAGCGAGATGACCGCACGCGGATGAATCAGCTGAAAGAGTTCCCGATAGCCCTGCTTCAGAATGATCAACACGCGGATCTGCTTAATGCCGCCGCCGGTCGAACCGATCATTCCGCCAAAAAACATGAGCATAACGAGAATCATCTGTCCAAACACCGGCCATTTCTCATAATCAGCGGTGGCAAAGCCGGTCGTTGTCACTATTGCTACTGCCTGAAACATGGCAAAGCGAACGGCGTCGGCCGCCGGATACAGGCCGGCCGCCCAAACCGACCACCCCAGAAACAGCGTCGCGATCAGTACAACGCTTCCATAGAAACGGAACTCCGCGTTCTGGAAAACCCTGAGCGGCTTTCTTTTGAGCACAAGAAAGTAGAGTGAGAAATTCACCCCTGCAAGAAACATAAACACCACGGCAACGTAGTCGATGAAGGCACTCTGGTAATGGCCGATGCTCGCATTTTTTGTCGAGAAACCGCCGGTGGCAAGCGTCGCAAAGGCATGACATACAGCATCAAACAGATCCATCCCCCCGGACAGGTACAGCAAGGCATTTGCGGCTGTAAGTCCAACATAGATAATCCAGAGCGCCTTGGCGGTATCGAGAATTCTTGGCTGCAGACGGTCTACGCTCAATTCGGGCACTTCCGCCTTGAACAACTGCATACCGCCGCCGCCGAGCATCGGCAGAACAGCGAGCGCCAGAACAATGATGCCCATGCCGCCGATCCAGTGCGTCAGCGCACGCCAGAACAGAACTCCCTTTGAAATCGCCTCAATATCGGTAAGCACGGAGGCGCCGGTCGTTGTAAACCCTGACATAGACTCGAAATACGCATCAGTAAACGATACGAATGTGCCGGTCAGCAGATAGGGGATTGTGGAAAACAAGGACATAACGCTCCAGGTGAGCGTTACGATGAGAAAGGCATCGCGATACCGGATTTCCTCCCGCAGCCGCCTGCGCGATACGGCGTAAACACCGGCTGCGACAGTAAGGGTAATCATGCTTGCCAGAAGGATGCGCGAAGCCTCGCGTTCGGCATAAAGAAAAGAAACCAGCGCTGCCAAAGCCATGAACAGACCGATAATGGCAAGCGTAATACCGAGAAAATTTGCAATCAGCCGATAATGCACTATCGCTCCAGCCTATGCCAGTAGCTGCAAAACACTGTGTATGGACTCACGGAGCACAAAAATAATGAGCTTATCATCAGGAGCAACTATGTCATTGCCGCGCGGAATCGTGACCGTGGTGCCGCGGATAATGGCTCCGATGAGCGCACCCCTTGGAAATGCAATATCTTTCAGTGCCGCGTTGATTATCGGGGAAGCCTTCCCGACCCGTGTCTCCAAGATCTCGGCACGGCCCTCAGCTATCGCGGTCAGAGACAGAACATCTCCCTGCCTGACATAGCGGAGTATTGAGCTTGCCGTCAGGAGACGCGGACTAAGCACACTATGCAGGCCGAGACTGTGCGCGACAGAAACATAATCTGTCCGGTTGATGACCGATATGGTCTTTTTGACGCCAAGTTTTTTGGCAAGCAGACACGACATGATGTTCAGTTCATCCGAACTGGTCGCCGCGATGTAGACGTCGGTGCCTGCTATGTTTTCATCATCAAGCATCCTCTGATCCGACCCGTCTCCATAGAGGACAATCGCCCGATGAAGCTGTTTGCTCAAGTACTTGCATCGCTCCAAATCCGTATCGATGATTTTGATATCAACCGAACGCTCCAAAGCAGCGGCGACAGCATGCCCTATGCGGCCGCCGCCGTTTATGATAATTTTTCGCACCGGCTGCATCTCGATTCCGACAAGTGCGACAGTTGCGGAAATCTGATCGCGCGGCACCGGCAGGTAGACGATATCTCCCGGCTGCAACAGGTCATCGCCCTTGGGTATCAGCACGTCATCGCCACGTTCAAGCAGTCCAAACAATAACTGCTGGCCTGAAGCGGCTACGTCGCTAAGCGACTTGCCCGCCAGTGAAGACGACTCCGGCAGCTTGCAACCGACAACAAAGACCAGTCCGTCTTCAAAAGATTCAACGGTCGAGGCAAACGGCGCTTCCAAAAGGCGCTCGATTGCCTCAGCTGATTCATACTCGGGATTAATAGCCGGATTGATGCCGAGGTTCTCCTCACTCAGGAGCTGTTTGCTCCGGAAGTAGTCGGGATTCCGTATCCGCGCAATTCGCCGGGGCACTTTGAACATCGTTCTGGCCAGCAGGCAGGCGATCATGTTTGCTTCATCACTGTCCGTAACCGCCAGCAGCATATCAGCCCGCTCGGCGCCCGCTTCACGCAGAACTTCTGAATCGCTGACTTCCCCCGCAAGGATTGCCACGTCAAGGTCTTCCGCAAGACGGCTCAATTTGTGTTTATCGCGATCGATGACCAGCACATCGATAGATTCCATTGAGAGGTATCGCGCAATATGATAGCCGACTTCGCCGGCTCCAAGTATTATCACTCGCATGAAAGCTCCTTTTTTGACAAAGAAAAAACGGCCAAGATTCTGTATTTTAGCAGAAACAAAGACGCGGGAAGCGGGCATGGGTCAGACCGGCCAGAGAACTGCACGGAACTGCCGCGACAGGCTTGTTTCAGCCTTCAGCGGGGCAGGCAAGCAACCGACTCAATACACTCCCCCCTACCTTACAATCAGTACGGAACATGGCGAAAGTGCAACAATTTTTTCAGAGACGCTTCCCATGAGTATCCGCTTGAACCCGGTCTTTCCGATACGGCCGACAACGATGAAATCAACATCCTCACGCCGCGCAGTTTCGACAATCTCGTGATAGGGACGCCCGACAACAACAACCGGTGTTACACTGAGGCCCTGAGATTCCCCGGCACGGCGCACCCGCTCCACATTCTCCTCAGCCCATTTTTTCCGGTCGGAAGTTCGGGCTACGCACATGGCGATCAGGTTCCGAACCTTGTCGCAGCGTTTCGCCATGCTGAGAGCTTCCTCCTCAGCCAGACGGGCGTAATCGGAACCATCAGTAGCAATCAGAATCTGCTCTCCCCGTATCTCAGCATCTTTCGGCACGATAAGCACCTTACACGGTGCATACGCGATAACACGCTCTGTCACGCTGCCCATAAGAATCTTGCGCAGGCCGGTGCGTCCGCGGCGGCCCATGATGATAACGTCTATATCGCGTTTTTTTGCTTCCTCGATGATCGCTTCATAGGGCTTGTTCGTTCGCCTGATGACGGAAGAACATTCAACATTTTTTTCGGTGCAGCATTCGCGGATGCGAACAAAATGGTCACGCGCCCTGAACTCCATCAGCTCGACCTGCGCCTGGCCTTCAGTCTCAAATTCAGGATTTACCTCAAGCACCTGCATGACCGTTACGTCAATACCGCAGGAGCTGGCGATAAACATCGCTTCCCGCTCCGCACCGTGACTGTGCTCAGAACCGTCGGTTGCAAGCATGATTCGCTGTATATCGCCCATAAGATGCCTTCTATGCATATTCAGTGCCCTCCCGTCTGGAGAATGCCTGAAGCGGCGGCGGCCAGAACCAGAATTTCGAGTGCCGCAATGGCGGCATAAATGTAATCCTTTCTCCGCAGGAATATCGGAAGAATAGCAACATAACACCATATCGTCGCTGCCGCCAGAAAGGCGACCCCGATAAAATTAATGAAGTCGCCCGTGCCGATAAGCCGCACCCATGACCATCCTGGCTTCAGGCCGGTAGCGGCCAGATATTCATGCACCGGCAGGCTCCAGTAGCGCGAAAGGTCCTGCATCGGAATGCGCGGAGAGAGAATTCCGGTCAAATAAACAAAATAGGTCGTGATAAGTATGACAAGACCCGAACGCATGAAGAGCCGCAACAGTCTGGCATAACGGAGTTGTTCCTCAGTTGCGGGCGGCTTCCGGACAATGGCAGCACTTGGCCTTAGTTCCATATTCCCAATCCTTTCAATAATGAACGTGAGCCGGCAAAAAGCAGAATTACAATAACAATGAGCCGGATAACGGCGGGTCTGGTCTTCGCAAGAATCCGCACACCGACAATCGATCCAAGCATAATCCCTACGATTGACGGAACAACCATAAGGGGAAGCACCGCGCCGCCGTTAATATATATCCATGCCGCAGATGCATCGGTAATGGAAAGAAGAAACTTGCTGGTCGAGACGGACACCTTCAGCGGAGCGCCCATCAGCAGGTTCAGTACCGGAACGTTTGCCCATCCGGCACCGAGTCCGAACATGCCGGCCATACCCCCGATAAGAACAAACAACGCTAGTCCCTGCGGCGTGCGGTGAATCTTCCAGTTCACCTGGTG
>JBBIQQ010000050.1:0-546 GCA_037442225.1 Nitrospirota bacterium | reverse complement strand
AATAGACGCCGTGAATACGAAGCGCGGTGGAGAGCGCATCAGCCTTCTTCACTTCCGGAAACTCAGATTTCTTAGCCATCATCATTATCACGACGATGCCGAGAATTGATGCACCGAGAGCTGTTTGCACCACATTGGTCGGCAGCGCAAGCCCTACAAGAGCGCCCGCAATTGCCGAAGTCGACGCTATGAGTGCAATCGGAATCGCAAGGCGGAGATCCGCCATGCCCTTGCGGAGTAGGCCGGGGCCGGCGGCAAGCGCTCCGGCAAGAGCTACGAGCAAGCCTGCACCGCGCACAAAATCGAGGTGAAAGGGGAAAAAGCCGCCGACAATGGGGACATACAACACACCGCCTCCGACCCCTCCCAGCACTGCCACGATGCCGAGGAAAAAAGTAACCGCGAAGAGAATAAGCGGCCATGCCCACCACGGCGTTTCAGAGGATGGCATCGCTTCAGCGGCAGACGGTTCGGCAGCAGAAGCAATCGTCACAACACAAAGACATAGCAAGAAAAGTACACAGGCCGTTTTTTTCCGGAATAGCC
>JBBIQQ010000049.1:0-15319 GCA_037442225.1 Nitrospirota bacterium | reverse complement strand
GGCTCCTCTTTTTCAAGCCCCCTCGACTCTTACACCACTCCCTTGGACTCTAACCGAATGACATGATACAATATGAGCATGAAAGCGGGTTTTTCTGCCGTCTGTTTGCACAGAAGTATCCTCAATGAAGGACGTCACGGGACATGAAGGTTGCCGCAATTGCTTCAAAAAATGAGGCCGAAATTCGTCAGGAACTGGCGCGGCAGGCCTATGAAAAGATAAGCCGGCAGGTTGCCGGGTTGCTTCTTTCCAACTATGTATAAAAGCTTTTTGCGAATATATCGGCTCTGCATGATACTCCCATTGCTGATTTTTTTCCTTGGGGCTGCCGGCCTGTGTTTGTCAGCATCTGAAGCTCAGAAAGTGTATGTTGTACGTGTTCAAAGTGTCATAACTCCTGTTGTTGCCGAATTTGTCGCCAAGTCGGTGCGGAAAGCCGCTGAACTGCGGGCAGAAGCGCTGGTAATTGAGCTTGACACGCCCGGCGGACTTGATACGGCAATGCGCAGTATTGTCAAGGACATCAATGCCAGTGCGGTTCCTGTCGTGGTCTATGTTGCGCCCAGCGGAGCGCGTGCAGCGTCAGCAGGGGCTTTTATCACCCTTGCTGCTCATGTGGCCGCAATGTCGCCTGGCACCAATATCGGAGCTGCCCATCCTGTTGCCGTTGGGCAGAAGCTCGACAAGGTGACGTCTGAAAAGGCAGCCAATGATGCGGCAGCCTATATCCGTTCGATTGCCGAACAGCGCGGCAGAAATGCTCAATGGGCTGAGGATGCCGTCAGAAACAGCGTCTCCGCAACAGAGATCGAGGCTGTGAAAGCCGGGATTATCGACCTTGTTGCAAAAGACCTCACAGAACTGCTGGCCCGCATTGACGGCAGGACGGTCAAAATGGCAGTTGGTGACCGCAGTATTCGGAGCCTGAACGCGGAGGTCGTGCGCGACGAGATGGGATTCAGGTTTCGTCTTCTGAACTTTATCAGCGACCCGACCGTTGCCTACATGCTGATGCTCATCGGGTTCTACGGCATTTTCTTTGAGTTGTCGAACCCCGGCTCTATTGCTCCCGGCGTTATTGGTGCAATTGCCCTGGTGCTCGCGTTTTATGCCTTTCAGACGCTCCCGGTCAACTACGCCGGGCTGCTGCTCATCATCATAGGGATTGTGCTCTTCATTCTGGAGGTAAAGATAACATCCTACGGCTTGCTGTCGCTGGGAGGGCTTGCCTGTCTTATCCTCGGGTCAATGATGCTTTTTGATCGCGCTGTTCCGGCGCTCAGGCTTTCTCTGTCTGTCATCGTGCCTGCCGCACTGGTTTCAGCGGCGTTTTTTTTCTTCACATTCAGACTTGCCTATCGCGCGCAGCGCGCGAAAGTTTCCACCGGGGCTGAAGGGCTTGTCGGCAATGAAGGGATAGCCCGGACTGATGTCACACCTGTTAATGGCACGGTGCTGGTTCATGGGGAACTCTGGACGGCAACGTCCGATGATCCTATTTCTGCGGGCAGCAGAGTGGTTGTTGTATCGGTCAGCGGACTCCGGATTAAGGTGAAAAAGCAGTAGTCGTTTCATGAGGAACCGGAGAGCAGCATATCGGCAAATCAGTGAAGAAACGCCGCGCTCATTTCTTGCATTCCCATTGTTTGTTCCCGTAAGATCACATGTTATATGAAAGCGCTTGTCACCGGAGGCACCGGCTTTATCGGCAGTCATCTTGTTGAAGCACTTTTCCGGCAGGGTTTTGAAGTCACGTGCCTGGTGAGAAATGCTGCCCGCCTTGGCTATCTTAAGGGGGTGAAGGTTGAAACCATCACCGGTGACTGCACGGACCTGCGCACTCTCTCGGCGGCGGTAAAAGGCGCTGAGTATGTTTTTCATCTTGCAGGGCTGACCAAGGCAAGGAATGAAGAACAGTTTTTCAGCGGCAACGCGCTCGCCACACAGAACGTGCTGCATGCAGTCCTTGAACATGCCCCGAACGTAAAGCGGTTGTTCTATCTGAGTTCGCTGGCGGCTGCGGGGCCGAGCCCCGACGGCATTCCGCTGAAGGAAGATTGCACGCCGGCTCCTGTTTCCGCCTATGGCCGCACAAAGCTTGAAGGGGAACAGGCCATTTACGCGGCACGGGACAAAATCCCGGTGACCATAATCAGACCTCCGGCAGTGTACGGTCCGCGCGACAAGGACGTTCTCGTGTTTTTTAAAATGGTAAAACGAGGAGTGGTGCCGTTCTGGGGGAATTCATTCTATTCTTTCCTGTATGTTGAAGACCTTGTCAGGGGGATAATCCAGTCCGCTGTCCATGAAAACAGTGTCGGCGAGATTTTTTTTCTTTCAGATGGCAATATTTATACTTCAGATGATATTATAAATGCCATTTCCGCGGCACTGCAGCGGCGGCCGTTGAGGCTGAATATTCCGCGCGCGGTGATGCCCATGGTTGGATACCTGTCGCAGCTTGCGGGACGATTGAGTATCATCAGCAGCGACAGAATGAAGGATATTCAGCATCAATATTGGATGTGCGACAGTGCCAAGGCGAGAAGCGTGTTCGGATACGCGCCGAAGGTCGACATGCGGCTGGGGGCGTTGTGGACGGCTGACTGGTACCGTATACACAGGTGGATATAGGGGAGAATATGGATTTATTCGATAAATGCAAGAAATTCACAGCCGCCAGGGAGTTGCAGCAGGCAGGCATTTATCCGTTTTTCCGGATGATACAGAGCGCCCAGGATCCGGTCGTCACGTTGAACGGACGGCAGATGATAATGATCGGCTCCAATAACTATCTTGGCCTGACCAACCATCCGAAGGTCAAGGAAGCAGCTATCGAGGCGGTAAGAAAATATGGAACCGGATGCGCCGGGTCGCGCTTTCTGAACGGCACCCTTGATATCCATGTGCAACTTGAAGAGAAGCTTGCCCGGTTCATGCGCCGGGAGGCGGCGCTTATCTTCTCCACGGGGTTCCAGGTCAATCTCGGCGTTATTTCCGCGCTGGTCGGCAAGGACGATGTGGTAATCATCGACAAGATGGATCATGCCAGCATTGTTGACGGCTGCCGCCTTTCATACGGCGAAGTGAAGCGGTTCCGCCATGACGATATGGCCGATCTTGAGCGTCTGCTCGCTGAACGAAACGGACGGGGCGCACTCGTCGTTGTCGACGGCGTTTTCAGCATGGAAGGCGACATTATTGATCTGCCGAAGGTACTCGAATTATGCCGGAAATATACCGCCCGCCTTATGGTGGATGACGCACACGGTATCGGCGTGCTCGGGAAGACGGGGCGGGGAACGGCTGAACACTTCGGCCTCGAGCAGGAAATTGACCTGGTTATGGGTACATACAGCAAATCACTGGCGTCTATCGGCGGCTTTATCGCCGGTGACGCCGATGTCATTCATTACATCAAGCATTTTGCCCGCTCCCTTATCTTCAGCGCGAGTCCGCCGCCTGCTTCAGTGGCGGCGGTCAGCGCAGCGCTCGATATTATCGATTCAGAACCGGAGCGGCTCGCGCAACTCTGGAAGAATACCCGGAAAATGCTCAACGGATTTCGCGCATTGGGCTTTGAGATCGGTCCGACCACAACGCCGATTATTCCGGTGCTAGTCGGTGCTGATGAGACTGCCTTCAGAATGGCGATGATGCTGCAGGCAGCCGGCGTGTTTGCCAATGTTGCGGTTTCCCCGGCGGTTCCTCCGGGCAAGGCGATTATGCGCACCAGTTATATGGCAACTCACACTGAAGAGCAGCTTGACACCATCCTTGCGGTTTTTGAGAAGGTAGGCAGGCAGCTCGGAATCATTTAGCCCCTTCCCCTTTTCATGACTATTTCCATTCGCGAAGCATTGACGGAGCGGGAGATTCGGGAGTTCATCGAATACCCGCTCTTTCTTTATCGGGAAGATCCGTTTTACAGCCCCCAGTTGACGCGAGATCTCGTCTCGCACTTCTCCTCCAAGAATCCCTTTTTCCGGCACGCGGATGTCCGGTTTTTTCTCGCGTACCGCGATGGGAAGATTGCCGGCCGTGTTGCTTCCATTGTCAATCATCTGCATGATGAATACCACAAGGAACGGGCAGGGTTTTTCGGGTTCTATGAAAGCGTTGATGAGCAGGCAGTCGCGAATGCCCTGCTGCATGCCGTTGAAACGGATCTGCGCGCGCGCGCCGTGCAGATTGTCCGGGGGCCGATGAACTTCTCGACCAACGAGGAATGCGGCGTTCTCGTTGAGGGGTTTGAGGAGCCGTCACTCCTGATGACTCCCTATAACAAACGTTATTATGATACTCTGCTGAAGAAAGCAGGCTGCCAAAAGGCAAAGGATTTGTTCGCATTTCTTCACGAGGTTCGTGCCCGCCTTCCTGAGAAAGTGCTTCGTGTCGCCGCCATCGCGGAAAAACGCGGCATTACGGCAAAGCAGCTGCAAAAGAAAGACTTTCTGGAAGCAATGCGGCAATTCAAAGGGGTGTACAATGCTGCCTGGGCCGGCAACTGGTGTTTCGTCCCGATAACAGACGAGGAGCTTGAATACGATGCCGTCCGCCTGAAGCCGCTTATCAACCCTGATGTCATGGCAATCGCGCACCATAACGGCGAGGCGGTCGGCTTCTGCGGCATGGTGCCGGACTATAATATCGTGCTTCGGGAGATGCGCGGGAAGATGAATCCGTGGACGCTCCTGAAAGCCCTGCGCGCTCTGCCGAAAGTGAAAGACCTGCGGCTGCTGCTGCTCGGCATTAGGCCGGAGTATCGCAACAAGGGAGTTGACGCAATTCTCTTTCGCGAGGCTTTCAAAGGGATCAAAAGCGGCGGATACAAACGCGTCGAATTTTCATGGATTCTTGAGGACAATATTGCTACTATCCGTCTTGCCGAAATGGCCGGAAGCTACCGCTGGAAAGTGTTCAGGATTTACGAAAAGCCGTTGACATTGCCGTAGCCAGTCCTCAAAATTTTTGAAAGACGGTTTCTTTGCCGTTTTCCGCCTTGTGGTACAATTAGGCAAAAAGTTTAATAATATTTAAGGAGGTGCGGGATTATGCTGAAAACAGCCTTCTCAGCGCTGGTGATCGCGGCGATATTTATTGCTCTTGCCGGTTGCAATACCGTGCAGGGCGTCGGCAAAGACGTCTCAAGCGCTGGACGAGTCATAGAGCGCTCATCGGGCAAATAGGGAAAAGGCGAGAAAGTAACGTCCCGGCCCGCGCTCAGACGGCTTCAGTTGTCAGCTGTGCATCAAGGATGAACTGGTACTAACAGACATTCATATTCGAAATAGGGGCAAGCCATGAAAGACAAACTGCTCGCGCTCTGGTCGAAACCGCTCGTCCGCAAAGGCCTTGTCGTTGTTGTTGTTTTTTATGCCATTCTGGGCATTGCCGGCTTTTTCATTGCCCCTGCCTATGTAAAATCAGCACTGCTGGATCGGCTTGCGGCCGAACTCGGTCGACAGGTCAGCATCGAGAGAGTCAGCGTAAATCCTTTTACCCTTTCGATTGATGCCGGTCCTGTCGTCATAAAGGAAAGCGACGGGCAGGCGATTTTTCTATCCTTCGACAACCTTCATGTCAATGCGGAACTGATTTCAATAATCAAGGGCGGACCGGTGTTGAGCGAGATCAGGCTTGACAAGCCTTTTATAAATATAGTCCGCAATCCCGACGGCACCTACAATTTTTCGGATCTGCTCGAGAAACAGGCTGCTGCAGCACATGCCGACACAAAGCAGGGAAAGAAGACCGCGTTCTCGCTGAACAATATTCAGCTTCTGAACGGCAGCATCGACTTTTTTGATGGTCCGAAAAATACGAAGCATGCGGTACGTGACCTGAAGCTCATGATTCCTTTCCTCTCGACGGTTGCGTACGACACCGAAACCTTTGTCGAGCCGCTGCTCGAAGCGCGGTTCAATGACACCAGTTTGTCGTTCCGGGGGAAGACGAAGCTCTTCGCGAATTCACTCGAAACGCATTTCGATATCAATATGACCGGGTTTAATCTTGCGAATTATCTTGCCTATGTTCCATATAAACTGGATTTCGCACTGAAGTCAGGGTTGATTGATTCCGCGTTAAAGCTCACCTATACGCAGTACAGTGACCGGCTTCCGTCGATCAATCTTGCCGGCACTGTCGATCTGCGGAAAGTAGCGCTGGATGACCTGCAGCAGCAGCCGATTCTGCGATTGCCGCATGCGGCAATCGCTATTGCCAAGTCAGATTTGATGGGGAAAAGCTTCCATTTCACAAGCATTGCGCAGTATTCGCCCGAGGTGTATCTACGCCGCGACGCCGCCGGCAATGTGAACTGGCAGGCTTTCATGACCAGCGCGATGCAGGAGTCCGCCAAAGAGACGGCTGCCGGGACGCCAAAGATGAGGCAGAAGCGCGAGAAGGAAAAGCCGAAGGCAAAAGAGCCTCCGGCTGTCGTCGAAATTGACTCTTTTATTACAAAGGACGGTCTTGTATCCTGGCAGGAGGTGGTGCATGGGCAGCAATTCTCGACAACGCTCACTGCTATTCAGGTGGAGATTTCCGGTCTGAGCACGAGGCCTGAAAAGAAAGCGCAGGTGACGACATCATTCAGGACCGAAACCGAAGAGCAGGTTGCCGTAAGCACGCTTCTGCAGATAGAACCGCTCTTTGCAGAAGGGTCATTCTCGATTCAGCAGGCGAAGCTCAAGAAGTATCAACCTTACCTGCGCGAAGCAACCCTTGTTCAGGTTCAGGATGGCTCCCTCGATCTTTGGAGCCGCTTTTCCTATAGCAAAGCAGAGCCTGAATCGCTCATCCGCCTGTGGGATATTGAGAGTTCTCTGAAATCATTCAAGGCGAGAAAACAGGGAGAAAAACGCGATTTTATAGATTTGCCTGCCGTTGCAGTGAAAAGGGCACAGGTTGATCTTGCAAGGCGCGAGATTGTGTTCGGCGAGATTGCGGCTGCAAACGGGCTGCTGAGCCTCGTGCGGGAGCCCGACGGCACGATTAACCTCCTGTCTCTTGCGCCTGGCAGAAAAGCGCATGAGGCCGCCCCGGCGGCGCAGAGCGCTGCCGCCGCCCCAACAATATCGGCAAAGCCGAAGGAGAAGCCGTGGCTGATTACGGTGAATAAGATAGACGCGAACGACTATGCCGTCAAGTTCGAGGATCTGCAGCCGTCGGAACCGGTAACTCTCCGTATCGATAAAATCCGTTTTGCTGGAGAGAATCTTTCAACACTGAAAAACACCAAGGGGAAGGCTTCATTCCAGTGCGCGGTCGGGAAAAAAGGCACCGTATCGCTTGAAGGACCGGTCTCGCTTGAGCCGCTGACCGCGCAGTTCAGAACGAATGTGCGCTTAATCGATCTTGCGGCATTCCGGGCATACACGGCTGATCAGTATAAAGTGATTATGACCGGCGGGAGCTTTACGACCGGCGGTACGCTTTCGGTGACCACCCCGAAGGACGGTATGAAAATCAGGTATCAGGGTAAAGCAAATATCGCAAAGTTCAGTTCTATTGACAAGGCCAATGCCGAGGACTTTATGAAGTTCGACTCACTCACCCTGAATAGTCTCGATATCGGCATAAACCCAACGCGCATTCTTATCAAACAAATCGCGCTCAACGACTTCTATTCGCGCGTTATCATTAATCCTGACGGCATCCTGAACACCCAGGGGCTGTCGGAACAGGCCGCTCCCGCTTCCGCGACCGACGGTCAGCCTGCCGTTGCTCCGCAGGCATCTCCGGCGGCGGATAAAAAAGAAGAGGCTCCCGATCTTCAGGTTCTGAAGAAACAAAAGCTGGTGAAGATAGATGAAGTGATGGTGCAGGGCGGCACCATTCATTTCAGCGACAGGAGCATCAAGCCGAACTATACGGCGCGCATGCTTCAAATCGGCGGAAGGGTTTCAGGAATGACATCTGAAGAGGAGAAGTTTGCCGATGTCGAGCTTCGCGGGCTGCTCGAAGGAGGCTCGCCGCTTGAAATCACCGGCAAGATAAACCCGCTCCGCGACGATCTCTATATCGCCCTGAAGGTTGATTTGCAGAATATGGAGCTGAGCACGACGTCGCCCTATGCCGGGAGATATCTGGGGTATACCATCCAGAAAGGGAAAATGGGTCTGGGGCTGGAGTACCTGATAGAGAAAAAGAAGCTTGATGCAAAAAATACGATTACGTTTGATCAGTTAACGCTCGGCGAAGCTGTGGAGAGTCCTGATGCGACAAAGATGCCGGTGAAGCTTGCCATCGCGCTTCTGAAGAACCGGAACGGCGAGATTCATCTTGACCTGCCGGTCACGGGGACAACGGATGACCCCGAGTTCCGTGTCGGAAAAATCATCTGGAAGATTATTCTGAACGTGCTGGTAAAAGCGGCGACATCGCCGTTTGCGCTGCTTGGCGCAATCATCGGCGGGGGCGGCGGTGAGGAGATGAGTTATATTGAATTTGCCCACGGCAGCGCAAACCTTGCCGAACAGGAGCAAAAAAAGATAGAGAAACTTATGACGGTGCTGCATGAGCGTCCGGCACTCAAGGTCGATATTGAAGGCCACGCGGACCTGCTGAACGATCGTGAAGGGCTGAAGCAGGAACTGATGCTGAAAAAAGTGAAGGCGCAGAAGCTCAGGGAGACGGCAAAAAGCGACAAGAGCGTCAATCCCGAGAACGTTGTTGTTACAAAGGAAGAATACCCGAACTACCTGAAGCAGGCGTACAAGGCGGAAAAATTTCCGAAGCCGTCAAATTTTCTCGGCATAGCCAAGGATATTCCGGTGGCCGAGATGGAAAAACTTATGCTGACCCATGCTGTGGTCAATGAGGATATGCTGCGCGAGTTGGCAAAAGAACGCGCGCGGTTAGTGTATGAATACATTCTGAAGGCGAAGAAGGTCGAAAAGGAACGTGTCTTCCTTGTGGAGCCGAAGTCTCTCCAGCCTGAGAAAAAGGAGAAGGTTCGGGACAGCCGGGTTGATTTCAAATTGAGATAGCGCCCGCGCTTTTTTGCAGAACTATAGAGCAGTGACATGAAAAACATATATTCAGAACTGACAAACTTTCTTTCCCGCAGGCTTTGGGAACTGGACACCGCCGGGCTGAAGCGCGCGAAGCGCCTGTGGCTGACGACGCTTCGGCTCGGCTACAAACTGCAGGATGAATACCGCAACGGCGAACTGCCTGTGCGCGCTTCAAGTCTTGTTTATACAACGCTTCTTACCTTCGTGCCGCTGCTTGCGATAGCCTTCGCGGTGCTGAAAGGTCTTGGCGTTCACAACACGCTCGCGCCGACCATCTACAGCTTTCTAGAGCCGATAGGAGACAAAGGCGAAGAGATTGGCGACGCGATTTTTGAGTATGTCGAGCGGATCAACGTCAAGGTGCTGGGGTCGGTCGGCCTCGCGTTTCTCGTGTACACCGTTATCACGACCATCCAGCAGATCGAAAGTTCATTCAATCACTTCTGGCAGATAAACCAGACTCGCGATTTTGCCCGGAAGTTCCGAGATTATCTGAGCGTCCTTATGGTGGGTCCGATTCTTATGGTGGCCGCGCTCGGCATCACGACGACGGTCATGAGCACCACAGTTGTCCAGACGATGAAAGAGATAGAGCCGTTCGGGACCGCGATTCTCTATCTGACGAAACTTGTTCCCTATATGCTTACCATTTTATCGTTCACCCTGTTTTATTTTCTTCTGCCGAACACCAAAGTCTGCTTTGCATCAGCGCTTGCCGGCGGCGCCGCGGCGGGCATCCTCTGGCAGTTCGTCAGCTGGGCATTTGCGAAATTTATCGTATCGACCGCGAAGTATTCAGCCATCTACTCCGGATTCGCGATTTTGCTTGTCTTCATGATTTGGCTCTATTTTAACTGGCTGATCATGCTGACCGGTGTCAAGATCGCTTTTTACCACCAGTTTCCCGCCATGCTGCGCATGCGCTCCGACCACGGAGTGTTCAGCGAGCGCTTCAAGTACAGGCTGGCGCTCGCCGTAATGTATTACGTAGCCTTGCATTATCAGACAGACAAGCCCCGCTGGTCGCTGAATGCGCTGGTAAAGGAAATGAAGCTGCCGGTAGCGCCGATTCTTGAAGTTGTGCAGGCGCTTGAACATGAGAATCTCCTGATTCAGCTTCCCAGTGACGCGACATATCTGCCCGGGCGCGATGTGTCGACGATCACAGTGCGGGAAGTATTGCTGGCGGTCGAACATCAGATGCACGGCGACAATCTCTTCGGAAAGCAGGTCTGCTCAATGCCGGAGATTGAGCGGCTTATCGGCCGTATCGACGGCGGAATCAGCGGCGCGCTCGGCAATGACACGGTGAGAAGCCTACTTGCGGCACCGGACGCACAAGTGTGCGAACGCAACAAAAAGCCATAAAAAAAGGCGCGGAATGGGAGAGAGGGTTCGTAAAGAAATCAGGAGGATTGCATGAAGAAAATTCTGATTGCGGGACTGGTCATTCTTGTCATCGTCATAGCCGCCGCCGGTGTTCTTGTCAAGAATGCCAATAAACTCATCAAAGAGAAAGTAGAGGCTGCGCTCGGAAAGAACGTGAAAGTGCAGGAGCTGTCTCTCAGTTGGGGCGGTGTGGATGTTATCGGCGTAAAGGTTTTGCGGGACGGGGCACTGATTGCCAGAGCGGATCGCATCGGCATCAAGGCCGACTTCCTCGGATTTCTCAAGCAGGGGTACGCGCTGTCGAGTCTGACGATTGAGAAGCCTTACATGCAGGTCCGTATTGACAGAAATGGGGACTATATTCACCCGTTCGCTCCTTCTCAGGTCGGAGGAGGCAACGAGAAGAAACCTTCCGAGACCCCGGCGTTTTCGGTTGGGACGGTTCGTGTCCTTGACGGAGAGCTTGTGCTTCAGGACGACAGGAAAATACCGGCAATGAATACGATTACCGCGAAAAAACTGAACCTTGAGTTCAACGATTTAGCGTACCCGCCGCGTGACGTCTCGTCGCGCATCGATTTTTCCGGCGTGATGGAAGGTCGCCTGATAGCCGGAACCGTGAAGGTGACCGGCGATGTCAACCTCAAGACAAATTCGCTTCAGCTGCAGTTCGACGGGCGGCAGATTGCCCTGCTGGACAGCAAGGAGAAAGGCGTCGCCGCGAAAGTTGACTCAGCACAGGCGCGAATAGCTTCCGACAAGGTGAAGCCCGGGCGGTATGTTTTCTCTGAATTCAGCCTTGCGCGCCCCTATCTTCGCATTGAGCGAGATCGCGCGGGAGAATTTGTCAACCCGTTTGTCTCCGTTGAAGCTCCGTCGCAGTTGCGGCCGGTAAAGGCGGTGCCGACAAAGGAAAAAACTGATGAGACGACACTGCTTTTGCAGAAGATTCAGGTGAGCGATGGAATTATCGACTACTACAACGGAATGGTCGCCTCGCCGCCTCATCTCACGCGGCTCGAAGCGGTCGCTTTGCAGATGGACACTGCTTCGAGCCCGGCCGGCGCTGAGCCTTCAAACTTTGCGTTTTCAGCTCAGATTCGCAGCGGCACGGTCGCGTCAAAGGGAGTGACAGCGCTTCAGAGTAAGGATACCAATGCAACAGTTACGGTCAGGAACCTCGACGTGACCCAGTTCAAGCCGTACTTTCAGAAAAAGGGAGATGCCGACATTACGCGCGGCACCATGAACCTTGATATGAATTTGGCAATCAAATCGCGCATGATTGACGCGCCCGGAAAAGTCGTGCTGAAAGATCTCTCTTTCGCCTCCGGAGGCGGAGCAAAGGCTGCATTTATCGGCGTTCCGAGGGATATGGTTTTAAACGCCTTGAAAACGGGGAATAATGAAATCGCGCTTGACATCAGGCTGGAGGGGAACCTTGACGATCCGAAGTTTTCTGTCCGGGAAGGGCTGATGAAGCGCCTTGCCGCCGGACTTGCCGGCAAGCTCGGCGTCGGCGTCGCCGAGATCGGCGAAGCCGTGGTCGGCGCCGGAAAACAGGGCGTTGAACAGGTCGGCAAGGGAGCGCAGGGCATCGGAGAAGGGCTGAGGAAGCTCTTTAAAAAATAGGCTGCTTCTGAACGGGATAGAAAAATATTGCCCGCGCTGTTCACCGGCCGCGCCTTTTTTTGACACGCTCCGAAATGTTCCGATAGAGTAAAAGCATGTCTCTCAAACTCATTATCTTCGATCTTGACGGGACGCTTGTTGATTCAAGCCCCGACATCAGAACCGCCATTAATTTCGCGGTCGGACCATATGGGGCGCGGCCGGTTTCTGTTGAGCTGACGCGAGAACTTGTGGGCGAGGGGATCACGCGCCTCATGGAGAAGGTCATCGAGATTCAGTCGCTGCAGGTTGGCGCAGAACCGCTGGTGGAGCGGTTCCTTTCCTACTATTCGAAACACCTTGTCGAACTGACGTCAGTGTATGACGGAGTGCAGGAAACGCTTGCAAAGCTTTCCGGTTACCGGAAGGCAATTGTATCGAACAAGCGTGAAGATCTTTCCCGGCGCTCTCTTGAAGTGCTGGGGCTGGCTCCGCATTTTGACCTGGTCGTCGGCAGCGAGACGGCGCCGGCAAAGAAACCGTCGCCCGCGCCGATTTATTATGTGCTTGACAAGCTCGGACTTCGTCCGGCGGACGCTGTGATTGTCGGCGACAGCACTTATGACATCGAGGCGGGACGGAGCGCGGGCATCAAGACGATTGCCGTAACATACGGCTATCGTCCGGTTGAGCTGCTGCGCGATGCCGATGCGCTGATAGATTCGATGACGCAATTGCCGGAAATATTGGAACAGTGGGGAACAGAGAGTGCGGCGTAGGGGGTGTTCATGGCTTATGTAATCGCGTTTGCCGGCAAGGGCGGCGTCGGAAAGACGAGCCTCGCGTCGCTGACTATTCAGTATCTCGCCGCGCAGCGAGGCGGACCCGTGCTGGCTGTCGATGCAGATCCCAATTCTTGCCTGAATGAGGCGCTGGGCATTCCCGTATATGCAACAGTTGGCAGTATCCGGGAAGAATCTCTCGAGAAGGTTCGGAGCGGCGGGGACCGCCCCGGCGGTTTGTCCATGGAAGAGCTGCTTGATTATCAGATTCACCGATGCATCGCGGAGTCAAAAGGATTCGATCTTCTGGTGATGGGGCGGCCCGAGGGCCCCGGCTGTTACTGCGCCGCAAACAATATCATCCGGAAATACACCGACAGACTGGGCGACGCATACCGGTATCTTGTGCTGGACAACGAGGCTGGCCTCGAGCACCTGAGCCGCCATACATCGCGCGCAATAAACCTGCTTATTATTGTAAGCGATCCAACCATGAAGGGTATACGCACCGCACGGAGGATCTTTGACCTGATTGAGGAACTGAAAATCAGGATCGAACGGGCGGTGCTGGTAATAAACCGCGCCGCATCTGATGATGAGGCAATGCTCATGCCGTTTGCCGAATCTCTTGGGCTGAATGTGGGCGGATGCGTGCCTCATGACCGGGCCATCGCAAGCGCCGACCTGAACGGGCAGCCGGTGGTGGAAATCGGGAAAGACAGCCCTGCCCGCACGGCGTTTGAAGCGATACTCAAAAAACTCTCGATTCCGCAACAGCCGCTGCCCACGCAGACAGCGCGCTCCTGATGGTGTCGGTGCAGTGCTGCGCGTATAGATATCTTAGACCGGTGGAGGCCTGCAATGAGTGACAGCATGGATTGGAGCAGGCAGGGATCCTGCCGGGAGTTCTCCAAATTCGGAGAACTCCATCAAATTCTTTTTGAGGAATCCCCTGACTCTATGTACATTACAGATCCTCAGGGCCGCTTTCTGGCCGTAAACGCCAGCGGAGTAGAGCTGACGGGATATCCCCGCGAGGAACTCCTCGGCATGACCATCGCCGACCTGATCCTCCCTGAGGTGCTTGCCAGTGACCCGATCCCCTTTGAAGAACTTGCTTTGGGCAAGTTTGTGATAAAAGAGTACCCGGTTCTCCGGAAGGACGGCAGTCTTGTATTCGTGGAAAGCCACGCCCGGATGCTTTCCGGGGGACATATCCTCGGGATCTCCTTTGATATCACGGAGCGCAAGCGGAACGAAAAAGAGATGGAGGAAAGCCGGCGCCAGTTGTTCACCCTAATGAGCAATTTGCCGGGAATAGCGTACCGATGCAAGAACGACGCCGACTGGACCATGGAATTCATCAGTGACGGCTGCCGGGAACTGACCGGCTACAAAGCCGAGGAATTAGTCGGGAGTGCGGCATTCCCCTATGCGGATATAATTCATCCGGAAGACCGTCAGAAAGTCTGGGATGACGTGCAGACCGCGCTGAAAGACAGACGGTCTTTTCAGCTGGTCTTCCGCATCATCACTGCGGACAAAACGGAAAAATGGGTCTGGGAGCAGGGGCAAGGCATTTTTGAACCGGACGGAAATCTGGTCGCCCTTGAAGGATTCATCACTGACATCACCGGGCGCAGGCGGGCGGATGAAGCAATCAGATGGGCCGAGCAGCGGTATCGCAGCCTGTTTGAAGAAGCGCCGACGATGTATGTCATCACGCGGAATCAAGGGGGCGTTCCTGTCATTGCCGACTGCAACCTGTCGTTCTTAAGCACCATGGGATATCAGCGCGATGAGATGATAGGCCGGCCTTTGGCGGATTTCTACTCGCCCAGTTCGCGCGCCGCATTGCTGGAAAGCGGCTACCGGCTGGCGTTGGAAGGTCGTTTTGGCTTGCATGAACGCCAACTTCTGTCCCGCGATGGCCGCGTCGTCGAGACGTTGCTCAATGCGCTGCCCGAAACCGATAGTGAGGGCAATGTTATCGGCACGCGCGCTATGTATACAGACATTACCGAACGAAGGCGGGCCGAAGTCGAGCGCGAGCGGTTGCTGGCAGCCATAGAACAGACCGGCGAGGCAGTGGTGATTACTGACACCGATAGCTGCATCTTGTATGTCAACCCCGCCTTTGAGCGCATCACCGGGTATGCGGCGAAAGATGTCATCGGGCAAACCCCGAGCATCCTGAAAAGCGGCAAACAGGATAGGGCTTTTTACGAGAACCTTTGGGCAACAATCACCTCGGGCAAGATATGGCGGGGACATATGGTCAACAAGCGCAAGAACGGGACGTTTTACCATGAGGCGGCCACGATTTCCCCGGTGCGTGATGTTACCGGCAAGATCGTCAACTATGTTGCCGTAAAGCGGGACATCACCGAGAATATGCGGCTGGAGGAGCAGCTTCAGCAGGCCCAGAAAATGGAAGCGGTTGGACGGCTGGCAGGCGGCGTGGCGCATGATTTCAACAACATGCTCAGCGCAATTTTCTGTTATTCGGAGATG
>JBBIQQ010000048.1:0-15343 GCA_037442225.1 Nitrospirota bacterium | reverse complement strand
GAATTCGCTGAATGTTTGGAAGAATAACCCGTTTTGTTTTATTGTTTGCGTGGCTGACATTATTGCCGACCGTCTTTTTTTTGCCACATACCTGACACGACGCCATACTTCAACCCCCTTTCCTGCATCTGAATTGCACCAAATTAGATGTTTATGATAACATTTTAGCTAAGTTGTTACAAGTGTCAGAAGCAGGAGCATTTTTTGCTTGTGGTACCTATCTTTAAATAAGAGACGGTGGAGGATGATAGATTGAAGACAGCAGAAGGCATTAAAAGCGCGGACTTGGCGAAAGAACTTGGAGTGAAATCGACCGAGATCGTTACCGCTGTCGGCAAGCTACGGGCAACCGAATTCAAGAAAGGCACCACGATTGTGAAGCTGACTGATTCTGAAGCGGAAAAAGTAAGATCCCAGTTCAAGTCCGCATCACCGGACAGGGAACAACAAAAACCGGCTGAACAACCGCCAGCCCCGCCGGTTGCAAAAGTCGAACCACCGGTCGAAAGGAAAATCGAGCAGAAACCTGCTCTTGCCCAGCAGGAACGGAAGAAATATCCACAGCAGCAACAACAGCGTCCACCCTATCCTGCGCGTCCAGGCCAGCCGCCGCATGCGCCGCGTTATCAGCAGGGACAGCAACGTCCGCAGCAACCGCACGGGCAACGGCCGTCACAGCCTCAACAGAGACAACACGCTGCGCCGTCGGCCCAGAAGCCGCCGCTCGTAACTGCCAAGCCGTTTACCCCTTCGGCTGCGCTGGTCGCACCTGCGCCTCCGGGAGAGCCGCGTACGGTTATTGTTGCTGATGACGTCGAGCTCATCGACCGCTTCAAAAAAGAAGTCGAGGGAGATAAGGTTGAGAAGATAAAGGTTAAGCCCCAGATGCAACGTGCATTTCAGGCTGTCCGCAAAATAGAACCGAAGAAATGGGTCGATTCCAAAGGCGGAGGACAGAAGAGGTCATTCCGGCCTGGCGATCCGCGTTTCCGCCGTCACGAACAGATACAGTCGCAGCAGCAGTTGACGACTGCGCCGCGCAAGAAGTCGATCAAGATTACAGAGGGCACCTCGATTAAGGAGTTTGCCGAGCTTATCGGCGCAAAGATTCCCGATGTCATCAAGCAGTTTATGGGTCTTGGTTTCATGCCGACCATCAATACCCCGGTCGATATGGATGCTGCCGTTATCGTTGCAGAGCATTTTGGGGTGAAGATAGAATCAGTCTCCGCCGAGCACCTTGACGTTGTTGAGGAGGTCCGGGAGGATGCTTCCCTGCTTGTTCACCGTCCGCCGGTTGTGACTATCATGGGGCATGTTGATCATGGCAAGACGTCGTTGCTTGATGCCATTCGCTCCACCAAGGTGACGGAAGGCGAAGCCGGCGGTATAACCCAGCATATCGGCGCCTATAAAGTCTCTTTGCAGGGCAAGGATATTACTTTTCTTGATACTCCCGGTCACGAGGCGTTTACCTCGTTACGCGCGCGTGGTGCAAAGGTGACGGACATTGTTGTTCTTGTCGTTGCCGCGGACGATGGCGTCATGCCGCAGACGATTGAAGCAATTGACCATGCCAAAGCGGCAGGTGTGCCGATAGTGGTTGCCGTCAACAAGATTGATAAAGAGAACGCCAATCCGACAAAGGTAAAAAACGAGCTTGCCGAACATGGTGTTGTATCTGAAGAGTGGGGCGGCACAAGTGTATTTGTCGAGGTTTCCGCCAAAAAGAGAATCGGCATCGAGCATCTGCTAGAGATGATTCTGCTGCAGGCGGAAGTGATGGAAATCAGGGCGAATCCCAACAAGCCTGCCCGTGGCTATATCATTGAAGCCAAGCTTGACAAGGGCAGAGGTCCGGTTGCAACCATACTGATTCACTCGGGAACGCTTAGGGAAGCCGATGCTTTCGTAGCCGGAACCTCATCCGGAAAAGTCCGAGCCCTGGTGAGCGATACGGGCAAGAAGTTGCACGCGGCAGGTCCGGCAGTGCCGGTTGAAGTGCTCGGTTTTGGGGAAGTTCCGACGGCGGGAGATGTTTTTACCGTTGTCGGAGATGAAAAGAAAGCGCGGCAGATAGCCATGGCGCGACTTGCTAAACAGCGTGCGGCAGAGATTGTCCGACGCAATAAGCTGACGCTTGATGAACTCTACGCCAAGATCAAGGAAGGCGAAATCCGCGATTTGAATATTATCATCAAGGGCGACGTACAGGGTTCTATTGAAGCGATGAAAAAATCATTTGAGGAAGTAACTCATGCTGAAGTGAAGGTTCGGGTCATCCATGCGGCGGTTGGCGGCATCAACGAATCCGACGTCATGCTGGCATCCGCATCAAACGCCGTTATCATCGGCTTCAATGTGCGGCCTGAACTGAAGGCTTCCCATCTCGCGGAAAAAGAGGGCATTGATATCCGGCTTTACAGCATCATCTATGAGGCGATCAGTGATGTTAAGAAGGCGCTCGAGGGCATGCTCAAGCCGACGCTCAAGGAGAAGGTGCTCGGCCGTGCCGAGGTCCGCCAGACCTACTCGGTTTCACGCATCGGCACCATAGCAGGCTGTTATGTGCTTGATGGTATGGTATCGCGCAACTGTGAAGGCATCCGCATTATTCGCAACAATATCGTTGCATATGAAGGCAAAATCGGCTCGCTCAAGCGCTTCAAGGACGATGTGAAAGAGGTGCAGACCGGCTACGAGTGTGGTATTACGATCGAGAATTTCAATGATCTGAAGGTCGGTGATATTATCGAGAACTTCATCATTGAAAAGATCGCGACCAAACTTTAAGTTCGCGTCTCATATTCACAATCGATACAGAGAGAGGAGTCGCATGCATCCCTACAAACGGTCTGCCCGGCTGAATATTCTTATGCGTGAAGAAATCGCGGACATTGTCATGCGCCGCATCAAGGATCCGCGTCTCGGGTTTGTTACGGTGACCGATGTGGCCCTGACGGACGATCTGAAGCTTGCCCGGGTCTATATAAGTGTGTTGAAGCCTGAAGAACAGGGCGTTGCGCTTGAAATTCTTGGCAAGGCAAAGTCGATGATACGCTCGGAAATCGCAAAGCGTGTTCGCATGAAATTTATCCCTGCGCTTGAGTTTTGGGTTGACGAGTCCATTGAAGAGGGCTTCCGGATAGACAAACTCCTGAACGAGATAAAGACACACCCTCCTGAACCTGAAAAATAATGCAGCCACCGAGTGAACTTGTCGAATTCCTGAAACGTGAGGACCGCTTTCTCATTGCGACGCATATGAGCCCTGACGGCGATGCCATCGGCTCCGCCCTTGCCCTGGCTCTCGCGCTGGAATCGTTCGGCAAGACAGTTGCAGTTCTTGATCAGGATCCTTTGCCCGCCCAGTATCAGTTCCTCCCCGGAGCATCACGGTTCCGCACATTTTCTTCTTTGTCCCGGGACGGCATATCAATTGAGGCATGCGGCAATCTTATCCTTGTCGATTGCAATGACCTGTCCCGCGTCACTCCTGATAAAGAACTTGCTGCTCGGTTCGGATTCAGAAACGCGATTGTCATAGATCATCATGCTACCCGTTCATCCTTCGGGACCCTGAAATGGATAGAACCGTCGGCCGCTGCAACGGGGCTGCTTGTTCTTGCGCTGCTTGATGCGATGGATGTCGGCGTGAGCGTCGCCATGGCGACGAATCTGTATGCTGCGCTTGTTGTCGATACGGGGAACTTCCGCTTTGAGAATACAGACCCTTTCGTTCTGCGGGCAGCTGCCCGCCTTGCTGAAGCAGGAGCCCATCCGACGGCGATATGCAGGGCAATATATGAGTCGTGGCCGTATGCGCGGCTGGAGCTGTTTAGCAGGTTTCTGAGTACGATCGAAATTC
This sequence comes from Nitrospirota bacterium, assembly GCA_037442225.1. Classification (GTDB taxonomy): domain Bacteria; phylum Nitrospirota; class Thermodesulfovibrionia; order Thermodesulfovibrionales; family Dissulfurispiraceae; genus JAAYUK01. The sequence goes on along the minus strand of JBBIQQ010000048.1, from coordinate 11,475 downwards.
AAGGCCGGATTGTGATGACTGTCGTTACGCTTCAGATGCTTCAGGAAACCGGAACGCGGTCTGATGATACGGAGACCTTTGTCGAGTTTCTGAAGATCATCAATGAAGCGGATGTGACCATGCTCGCTCGGGAAATTGAAAAGGATTGCTACAAGCTGAGTCTCCGTTCAAAAGGTGCGGTCAATGTCGCGCTGGTTGCCGAGGCATTCGGTGGCGGAGGGCATGCAAACGCCGCCGGGTTCCGGATGAGGGGGAGCATTGCGGAAATCAAGGCGCGAATTCTTGATAGACTTGCGGTGCAACAGAAAGGGTGAACAAATCTACGAAGTAGCCATATTGCGTTTCATCTCTAACGCGAGGACTTCCTCAGTAAGCTCTTTCGGAGTAATCAAAAGGCCGCCTATCCGTCCGATAAAATGACATCAGCCTTGCCGTTTGCCGCCAGCCGCACATCCTTGACCATCTGACCCGCGTTCAGTTCAACAACGACCATCCGCCGACGTGTGACTATAAGTTAACGCAGCTGCCTTTCTGAGAAAGAATAGAGCGTCTGCGGTCGGAATACCCCCCCACCACGTGCCGGCCGTTCTTTCAACTGACGTAGGTATTCTGGAAAATCGGGCTGCGCTCCGCAATTGCCTGGTTGCCTTTCATAAGGACTTTCATTATCGGGCTATTCTATTACGTGTGGTAAAATGACTGTATGTCTCATATTGCCATCCTTCCGGTTCATCTTCAGAATAAAATTGCTGCTGGAGAGGTTATTGACCGTCCGGCTTCAGTAGTCAAGGAGTTGATCGAGAATGCTGTCGATGCCGGGAGTACCGCTATTGCGGTCGATGTTGAAAAGGCCGGGCGAAGACTGGTTCGGGTGTCGGACAATGGAGCCGGAATGGAACGTGCCGACGCAGAACATGCATTTGATCGATATGCGACCAGCAAGATCACAAGCGAGTCCGATCTTTTCGCACTGCATACGCTTGGATTTCGAGGGGAGGGACTTGCAGCTATTGCGGCAGTCTCGCGCATATCGGCAACAACCGGACGTCAGGGAGAGACCGGAACTTTCCTTTCCGTCGTCGGAGGCCTTGTCGAAGAAGTTCGTGACTGCGCGGCCGCCGGTACATCGCTTGAAGTCCGCGACCTTTTTTACAATACCCCTGCTCGCCGCAAGTTTCTGAAGTCTGACGCAACCGAGAACTTTCATATTATCGACACAGTTACCCGTGCGGCGCTGACGCACCCGTCCATACGCTTTATGCTCAGGGTTGACGGTACTGAGGCCATGCTGGCTCCTGCAGCGGCCTCATACCGCGAACGTATCATGCAGATCTTCGGCAAGGAATTTGTTGAAGAGTTGCACGAAACAACTGAAGATTCGGGCGGACTGAAGGCGCATATGTTTTTGAGCGCCGTCTCCGTGGTCAGAAATACGCGTTCGAATCAATATATCTTTGTGAACCGCCGTCCGGTCAAGGATGTGATGACCCAGCAGGCGATCTACAGGGCATATGACGGCCTGCTATCCCGGGATCAGCACCCGGTCTTTTTTGTCTTTCTCGCGGTCGACCCGGCTCGTGTGGATTGCAATGTGCATCCAACAAAGCGCGAAGTGCGATTTCAGGACAAGTCCTCCGTATTCCGTCTCATTGCCTCTGCCGCCCGGCGGGTACTCATTGCCGAAGCGGTCCGGCATCAGATCGGTGTCGGGCATAATCCTGAAGCCGTTCTTGAGTACCATGTCGGACCGGTTCCAGTCCCGCCGTCAATTTCGCATCCACTCCCGTCATCGCAGCCGTCGCAGCAGGACATGGTATCCGAAGCAGCAGCAGAGTATATGTCGGACAGAGTGCCGTTTATCTATCTTGGTGATACGCTCGTTGCCTTTTCGGACGAAGCGGGGCTGGTTGTGATGGATTACCATGCCGCTCACGAGCGGGTGAATTACGAACGGTTCCTCGAAGCGGAGCAGATGCCGGCGCATCATCTGCTCTTTCCCCAGCAGGTTCAACTGCAGCGGCATGAGTGCTCTTCTCTTCTTGAGAACAAAGATATGATAGATGCCTGCGGGATTGAGCTGGACGATTTCGGCGACGGAAGTCTCATTGTGCGGAGCGTTCCGGACTTGTTGCAGGGCGCAGACATCGCTTCACTTCTGCGTGATGTTGCCGATGCATTGCTTCTGCAGGGTGATGCGCCGAACGCCCCGGCAGGCGAACCACCTGCGCTGCCAGAGCCGCTTGCCCGCAGGAAGCGCACTATTGCTGCCCAACTGGCATGTCATGCCTCGGTGCGGGGCGTGGAAGTTCCTGATGCTTGCAGGTTAGCTGAACTGCGGCGTTCTCTGTCCCTTGCGCTGGAACCTGACAGATGTCCGCACGGGCGGCCGACGCAGATTCGCATGACAATGGAAGCGCTGAAAAAGATGTTCAGGAAGAGCTGATGCGTTCAACTTTGGCCCCGATGCGGCGGAGCTTTTCGTCCATATGATCGTAACCCCGATCAAGATGATAGATGCGATGAATAATGCTTTCCCCTTTTGCACACAAAGCGGCGACGACCAAAGAAGCTGAAGCCCTGAGGTCGGTCGCCATAATCTGCGCGCCTTTCAGTTTATCGATTCCCCTGACAGTCGCAATTCCGCCTTCAATGCTGATGTCCGCACCCATTCTCTTCAGCTCCGCAACGTGCATGTAGCGGTTTTCGAAGATTGTCTCCTTGATGACACTCGTGCCGCGGGCAACCGTCATCATTGTCATGAACTGCGCCTGCATGTCTGTCGGGAAGCCGGGGTAGGTAGAGGTTTTGATGTCTCTGGCGGTCAAACGGTGTGGACCTACAACGCGCAGTCCCTTCTTTGTTTCAGGGAATTCCACCCCCGTATCCTTGAGCTTCAGGATGACGGCGTCAAGGTGGCTGGGGCGGGCTCCCTTTAACATTAAATCGCCGCCGCATGCGGCGGCGATGGCCATAAATGTTCCCGTTTCTATTCTGTCCGGGATAACTGAATATTCTGCAATCGGCCTGAGTTCGTCAATGCCTTGGATTTTGATAACGCTTTCCCCGGCTCCGTAGATTTTCGCGCCCATGGCGATAAGGTATTCGGCCAGATCAGCAATTTCTGGCTCGCGAGCGGCGTTTTCGAGCACCGTTGTTCCTTTTGCGAGACAGGCAGCCATCATCAGGTTCTCGGTTCCGGTTACGGTCGGCATATCAAAGCAAATGGTCGCGCCCTTCAGTCGGTTTGCCTTGGCGTGAACATATCCGGACTCCAGTGATATTCTGGCACCCATTTTCTCGAGGCCCATAAGGTGCAGGTTGATGGGCCGGGCACCGATAGCGCAGCCGCCCGGAAGGGAGACTGACGCATTTCCGAAACGCGCGACCAGCGGACCGAGCACCAGTACGGACGCGCGCATGGTTTTGACCAGATCATAGGGAGCTTCGCATTTATTGATGCGGCTGGTTTCGAGGGTTGCGACGCCTTTGTCATAGCAGTATTCAGCGCCCATATGGCGAAGCAGCTTTCCCATGGTTGCAACGTCGCGGAGGTTCGGAATGCGATTCAGTGTATGCCTTCCGCTGCTCAGAAGCGTGGCAGCCATGACCGGCAACGCCGCATTTTTAGCGCCGCTGATCTCGACATCTCCTGTAAGCTGGCTTCCACCCTTGATTTTGAGGCTTTCCATTCGTCTATCATAACATATTTAAAAAGGGTATAATAAAAAAATGGTTACGATAGAAGGCGTGCTGGACAAGGTTCAAGCGTACAATCCGACCGCGCGGTTTGAGGTTATTAAGAAGGCATATGTCTTCTCCCGTGATGCCCACTGCAGCCAGGTCCGGAAGGAGGGGTTGCCCTATATCCATCATCCGCTCGCCGTTGCCGACACGCTCTCTGATATGAAGCTAGACAGTCCAACCATAGCGGCTGGACTGCTCCATGACACGATAGAAGATACCGGCATTTCGACTGCAGACATCAAGGAGATGTTCGGCCCAGAGATTGCGTTTCTGGTGGATGCGGTAACCAAGCTGAGCAAGGTCGAGTTCAAGACCAAAGAGGAGGCGCAGGCGGAAAACTTCCGCAAGATGCTGCTCGCGATGTCGAAAGATGTCCGGGTCATCCTCATTAAATTCTCGGATCGCTTGCATAACATGCGGACGCTCGAGCATCTGTCGCCCGAAAAACAGCGGAGAATCGCGCAGGAAACGCTCGATATCTACGCGCCGCTTTCCAACCGTCTCGGCATCGGATGGCTGCGCATAGAGTTTGAAGACCTTTCTTTCCGGGTGCTGATGCCGGATCTGTATGCCGAGCTTGTCGAAAAGGTAGCCAAACGGCGCGAGGAAAATGAAGCATATATCAACGAAATCATAGTTCTTTTTTACGATCGCTTTGCCAAGGCAGGCATCCCGGCAAAAATCAAGGGCCGAGTCAAGCATTATTACAGCATTTACCAGAAAATTGTTCGCCAGCAGGTGCCGTTTGAACAGGTGCATGATGTCATCGGAATCCGGATTATGACCGATACGGTAGCGCATTGCTATGATATCCTCGGCATTATCCACTCCCTCTGGCCGCTCGTGCCGGGACGATTCAAGGACTTCATAAGCCTCCCGAAATCCAATTTGTACCAGTCGCTTCATACGACGGTAATGGGACCCTCCGGGGAGCGGATAGAATTTCAGATCCGTACAAAGGAGATGGATGCTGTTGCTGAGGAGGGAATTGCTGCCCATTGGCGCTATAAGGAGAAGGAGAGCTCGGACAAGAAGAAAGAGCAACAGGTAAAATGGCTCCGCGACCTCGTGAAGGAAATCTCCGATGCAACAGAGTTTCTGGAGGCGGTTAAGGGAGAGGTCGTCGCCGACACGGTCTATGTGTTCACGCCGGCTGGGGATATCAAGGAACTGCCGCTTGATTCCACGCCGGTCGATTTCGCGTACAGCATTCACTCCGCAATTGGCGACAAGTGCATTGGGGCGAAGATAAACGGCCGTATGGTGCCGTTGCGCCACAAGCTTACCAGCGGCGACGTGGTCGAGATTGTCACATCCCCCACTCAGACGCCGAGCAAGGACTGGCTGAAGTTTGTTGTGAGCCAGCGCGCCAAAAGCAGAATCAAGCAGTGGACACGGGCGGAGGAACGCAAAAAGGGCGTAGAACTCGGCATGAAACTGCTTGAAGATGAAGTCCGCCGCCACAATCTGCCGATGGCCGTGCTGAAGTCAGAAAAGATGAACGAGGTTCTGAAGTCGCATTCACTGCAGAACCTTGAAGATCTTTTCGTGCTGATCGGATATGGGAAGGTGTCGGCTCATCAGGTGGTCAACAGATTCATGCCGGAAAAGCCGCAGGAAGAACAGGCTCTGCCGAAGACAGTAAAGCATCGGGAGTCCAAAAGCAGCGTTATCCGCATAACCGGCATCGATAATGTCATGTATCGGATCGGAAAATGTTGCCTGCCGATACCGGGAGACAATATTATCGGGTTTGTCACGATAGGCAAGGGCGTGACGATTCACCGTCGTGACTGTCCGAATATTGAGACGATCGGAGGCGCGAATGTCCGCCATATCGATGTTGAGTGGACGCAGGATGGCGCAGCGACCGCAACGGCGCGCGTTTCTATTGAAAGCCTTGACAGACCCGGCATGCTCGCAAACCTCAGCGCTTTTATTTCGGCGCAGGATGTTAATATCTCAGCAGTAAAGGCAAAATCCACGCACGACAAGCGCGCCTTTATTGAGCTTTCCCTTGAGGTGAAGGACCGCGAGCAGCTCGTCACCATCATGAACAAGATACGCCAGATGGACGGGGTACTCAGCGTCAGACGCTAACGAAATCGCGGTTTTGCGGATATTTTCTCTTGACAAAGAGCATCTGTCTTGGTATTGTTTATATCAAATCGTGAAAATACGCCATTTTCCAGTATAGAAAGGGGGGAAACAGGAATGACAAAGGCAGAGTTGATCGACAAAGTCGCAACGAGCACAGGGATGACCAAGGCTGACGCCGGCAAGGCGCTCGATGCTACGATCGATGCCGTAAGAATCGCTCTCAAAAAGAGCCAGAAGGTTACGCTCGTCGGCTTCGGCACGTTCTCCGTTTCGAAGCGCAAAGCGAGAAAAGGACGCAATCCGAGAACCGGTGCAGAGATCAAAATCCCGGCATGCAAGGTCCCGAAGTTCACCGCAGGCAAGACCCTGAAAGACGCTGTAAAATAAGTTTATTCTTTTGCATATGAGTACAGGGAGGCGTAGTACATTGCCTCCCTGTTTTTTTCGAGTTGCATTTTTTGCCGCTCTTGGCTATAGTCACTAGAGAAACGGTCCTTCGCAGATGTGGCCGGGATGGAGAGGGGGAATCATGAAAACCATTGTTTCATTGATGCTGATAGTTTCGCTGTTTGCGCTTTCATTTGGCTGCACGCAGTACCACGCCCAAGGGGCGGGCGTCGGCGGGGCAGTCGGTGGCGTTTCCGGAGCGCTTCTGGATCGAAAAAACCCGTGGCGCGGGGGTATTATAGGCGCTGCTCTTGGTGGTGTTCTCGGGGCTACCGTATCGGATATTTCAATGCGAGCTTCTCAGGAGTCGATGGCTGCCAATCGACCGGTTGAATACCGGACTACTGATGGCCGGGGAGTATACCGTGCCGATCCGCTTCCCTCAGATGATCAGACGCGCTGCAAAAAGGTTCGTGAACGGATATGGGAGAATGACCGATTGGTCAAAGACCAGGTGCGCGAGGTGTGTGAGGGCGAGCGCTACGAAAGACGTTACTGATCAATGCCGTCTTTGCTGGATATGGGCAGGGATCGGATACCTTTCCGGTCCCTGTTTTTATTGGCAAGGGGGTGAGGAATGACAAAAGAACGAACTTATGACTGTATTATTGTCGGCGCGAGTCCGGGCGGCCTTCAGGCTGCCATTTATCTTGCCCGGTATAACCGAAGGGTTCTGGTAGTTGACCGGGGAGGTGGAAGGACATTCATCGCCCGGCGTATAGAAAACTTTCTGACGCAGAGGTCAATATCCGGCAAGGAACTGATAGAGCGTGGCATTGCACAGGCGCGGGCGTTCAATGCTGAAGTGATACGCGGGACAGTTGTGAATGTTGCGCATTCAACCGGTCTTTTTTTGGTTGAAACCGTGACGGAAACTTATGCGGCGCCATATGTCATTGCCGCGTCTGGCGGGCGGGAGAACCTTCCGCAGATCAACAATCTTGCACCATTTTTTGGAACCGGGTTTTTTACCTGTGTTGACTGTGACGGCTACCATGCGACCGGGAAAAAACTTCTTGTCCTTGGCGATGCCGACAGCACTATTCGCCTGGCATTCGCCGTACAGCAGATGTATACCAAGGATGTAGCACTGCTGCTGTATTCATGGGAGCCTCCTGATGCCTACCGGGAGCATCTCACCGAAGCAGGAATCCTGCTTGTTATTGGCCGCCCGCGTCGCATTGTTGGCACAGAGACTATCGAAGCGGTCGAAATGGAAGATGGCAGGCGTATCTCGTGCGAACGAATTCTCTCTGATTTCGGTTTTACACATAATGACGAATATCTTCGTTCTCTGAATCTCAGAAAGGATGCGCGGGGTCGAAACATCCTTGTCAGCCATTACTTCGAGTCCTCACTCAGCGGGCTCTTTGTGGTCGGACCGCTCAATACCGGACAGGATCAAGCGATCATCGCCGCAGGCGAAGGAGCTGTTGCGGCTATCGAGATTAACCACCGCCTGCTGGAAATCTGAAGGAGGCCTTGTGGACAATAAAAAAAGGGTTGGCGAGATTGTAAAGCGTCTCAAAAAGCTCTATCCTGACTCTCACACTTGTCTGTTGCATTCGAATCCGCTTGAACTGCTGGTAGCGACGATGCTCTCGGCACAGTCGACAGATGCTCATGTGAATAAAGTGACGGCCGGGTTATTCCGGAAATATCGTTCGGTTGAAGACTATACGAAGGCTCCGTTGCCGGAACTGCAGAAAGACCTGAGGTCTATCAATTTCTATAACAATAAGGCAAAAAATATTCAGAACGCCGCACAGCTCATACTGACTGAGTTTGGCGGCAATGTTCCGCAAAGCATGGCAGAGCTGGTTCGGCTTCCGGGGGTCGCCAGAAAAACCGCAAACATTGTCCTGTATGATGCGTTCGGCAAGTGTGAGGGGATTGCCGTTGATACTCATGTGATGCGGCTGGCAAAGCGGATGGGTTTGACTTCTTTTGATGACCCGGTGAAGATTGAGCGTGACCTCATGGCGATAGTTGCAAAGAAAGAATGGGGGCGGTTTGCGCATATGCTTGTTCTGCATGGCCGCGAGGTCTGTCCGGCGAGAAAGCCGAGGCACGACAAGTGCGTTCTCAGAGATATCTGTCCGTCAGCAAATCAGAATCAGCACTCCGGAATGGTGAATGAAATGGCGGTTCCCTGACCGGGAATGCTCTCAATCTTCAGGCCGTGTTCATGACCGTATATCGCGATTAATCGTGCGTGAACATTCTGCAAGGCAATCCCGGCGCCTTTGCGGGCAGCTTCTTCGGATGGGTCAAGTGCTTCGATAAAAAGCATCTCTATCTGCTTCTGCGTCATGCCGACTCCATCATCCTGCACAGAAATGCGGACAAGCCCTCCCTCCCTGGAAGCTGCGATGACAACCTTGCCGCCCTGTTCTTTGGGAAGGATTCCATGGCGCAGGGCATTTTCTACCAATGGCTGCAGAATAAGCGGAGGAACCCGGCACTCAAGCGCCGCCGGATCGATGTCGTAGGTAACCAGCAGGCGCTCTTCAAATCGGGCACGCTCAATTCCGATATAATCTTCACAGTGTTCAAGCTCTTTGGAGAGCGCCACCCGTTCTCGGTCCGGCTTGATGTTTTTTCTGAAGAAATCGGCAAGTTTCATGAGCAGTTTCGTCGCGACGTCAGGCGCCGTCCGCGTATAATGGATAATTGTCGTAATGGCGTTGAACAGGAAGTGCGGATTTATCTGCGCCTGGAGCATTTTTATTTCGGCCTCCTTGCGCAGTTTTTTCTGGCGCTCGCTTTCGAGAAGCGCCATTTCAGCCTCTTTTTTCTCAGTGACGTCACGGACAATAGAGACAATGCAGCGTTCTCCGTCAATATCGACAATTTCGCCTGAGCGCTCGACGGTGATGATTTCCCCAGATTTTTTCCGATACCTGAGCTCATCTTTTTCGACACGCCCTTCACGCATAAAATTCTCGTTGATTTCATACCGTTGTTCGGGATTCACATAGATGCCGATATCGAGTGTTGTTTTCCCGATAACTTCCTCGCGGCGATAGCCGGTCATCTTCACAAACGCATCGTTCACATCGACATAGGTGCCGTCTGAGAGGCGGAGAATTGCAATCCAGTCGGGACTGAAACGGAAAATCTTCTCAAACTTTTCTTCGGATTTCCGGAGCGATGCCTCTGTTTTCTTCAGACGTTCGATATTGATAAGCAGCGTTATGAGCATGCCAGAGAGCGTGAGGAGGATCGCAGCCACCCCGAGAACCTTCCCTTTGTGTTCTTCATAGAATGAAACCGGCTTGTTGACAAGCATGCTTCCTTCAGGCAGCTTTCCGAGGCTGATGCCAAAACGTTTCAACTGTTCATAATCGAACATATACCGATTCGGGCTCTCCTTGACAACAGGAATATCGCGCACTTTCTCACCGTCCAGGATGCGGAGCGCCATTTCCGCAGCGACCTTCCCCTGATCGAAGCCGCTGGTCAGCATGCCGCCGACCATTCCCTTTCCGAGATAAAAATCCCAAACTCCGTATACTGGAATTCGTGAGGCTTTTGCAATGAGTGATATGCTGTCATCATAGACGATAACCTTGCCCGAGCGGTCTCTGTTGAAGGTCATCAGCAAAATGATATCGCCCTTGGGCAGAGACGCCACCTGTTTCAGCAGATCTTCCATGTCGAGATCTTCGAAATAGACCACGCTGACCTTGCGCTCGAATTCAGGCATTACCTCGTTTAGAATCTTTTTGTTGGAAAGACCGGTTGCCGACCGGTCGTTGATGACGACGATGCGATACGTGTCAGGATGCAGTGCCAGAGCGGTCCGGAGCGTATTTCTGATGTCATATGCTTCGACAACGCCCGTATACATGTTCCGGTGCTTTTCTATGGAAGCGGCATCAAAGAAATTCACTCCGCAGAAGACAACCGGCACGTTCGGGAAGAGCGAGTCGTGCCGCCTGAGCAGAAAATTGTAGGCATCTTCGTCAGATGCGATGATAATGTCGAATGCAGTGCCTGCATATTTCTGACTGAAAAGATGGGAGAGCAGCCGGTAATGATGCTCATCCGAATGATGCTTGGTATCCATATATTCGGTATGCACTTCAAGTTGTGACTCGCGTGTTTTCAGGACGGCATTGATGCCCGCGTCTTCACTGTCTGTCCATTTCAGGCCCTTATGGTATGAATGTAATATCAAAACGCGCTTTTTGGTTTCGGCGTGGGAAGATGAGATGAAAATAGGACTTATAAGGAAGAAGACGGCAATGCAAAAGCAGAAGCGGGCAAATGTGTTGCTGAACAGCATGTCTTCTGATCCCCCTCGACAGCTTTCTCTTGGCATTATCAGAGCACTGGGCCGATTAGAAGCGTATATTAGCATACTTCTTCATAAGAGCGAATGGCAGGAGTAGTCACCACATATTGCCAAAGCAAATGAGGCAGGGCGCTGTCGCGCAGTGTCGTCCCAAGATTGAGCAGGATGCCGAGGTTGCATTTGACAAACTCTGACAAGGATGATATTTTTTTGCGGAATCTGTAAACTATGGAGATCTGACTATCCGGATGAGCGTCTGTTTCACTGTAAGCACTTCCGGAACCAAATACAGCTGATGTTGTGAAGTCGCGCTGCTGATGCCGAGCAGGATGAAACTACCATGCCTCAGGAAGGTATTCTGCGATGAGCATAATTGATTGTATCGGCAATACACCGCTTGTCCGGGTTGATAATATCAACCCGAATCCGAATGTGACGTTGTATGCGAAACTGGAGGGGAACAATCCGGGCGGTTCCATAAAAGACCGTACCGCGCTTTACATGGTAGCTACCGCTGAGCATGAGGGCGAACTGACCCGTGACAAGATCATTCTGGAGGCCACGTCCGGTAATACCGGGATAGGGCTCGCGATGGTTGCGGCTGCAAAACGTTACCGCTGCAAACTGGTTATGCCGGCGTGTGTCAGCGTTGAGAGACGCAAGGTTTTGGAAGCATTCGGCGCAGAACTAATCCTGAGTCCGGCCAATGAGGGAACTGACGGAGCTATTCGTCTTGCTCACCGGATATATGCCGAAACGCCGGAGCGTTATTTTATGCCGAATCAGTTCAGCAATCCGGCCAACATTCTTGCACATTATGAAACCACCGGCAAAGAACTTATAGAGCAAACCCGGGGAGCGATTACCCATTTTATTGCGGGGAT